>NZ_JAMQIF010000007.1:0-93876 GCF_023845855.1 Clostridium sp. ZBS2 | reverse complement strand
AAAGTCCAATTACAATGCCATTTCACCTATTTTATATATCAACACATATTTAAAACAGAGCCTAAAATTTATATTAATTAATATATAGTCTTTATTTTTTTATGTAAAAATGATATAATTTACAAATTGAATATATTTACATAAGTTTGATAGAAGATAAATTTAATGATTACTTTAGTGATTGAGAGAAAGTATGAAATAATTTAAGTATTATTTTGTGCTTTTTTTTTATACATAGAACTAATTATTACTTAATAAAAACGCTATAATATTCAAACAAATAAAAGTAAAATAAGTATAAAAATGGTTTTATTATGATATTATATTATCATAATAGAATAAGAAATTACTCAACATGATAATTAGTTTATTTAAATTATAATAAATTATTAAATAGGGGGATGGGTATGAACAATAACTGTTTGCATGACTTACAAAATGGAAGTGACATTAGAGGAATTGTATTAACTAATGAAGATCAAGTTATAAATTTAACTAATAAAGAAATTAAAATTATAACAATAGCATTTCATGAATGGTTAAAAAATAAAAATAAGCTTAATAATTTAAAAATTTCAGTGGGGATAGATTCTAGAATAACGGGAAATGAATTTAAACACACTATAATCAACACATTAGTCGCGTGTAAAGTCACAGTATATGATTGCAAATTATCAACTACACCATCAATGTATATGACAACTATTATGGATGATTATAAATGTGATGGAGCTATAATGATAACTGCAAGTCATCTTCCTTATTATTATAATGGCATAAAACTATTTACTAAAAATGGATGTTTAGATAAAGAAGAAATTAAAGAGGTATTAAATATAGCATCAAAATATGAAGACAATAAAGAAAATGTTTTTGTAAGTGAAATGGAAGCTAGAAGAATGACTATTTTTAAGCCACTTATTAATGATTATTCTAAACTCTTAGTAGAAAAAATAAGAAAAGAAATTAATTCTTCAGAAAATTACAATAAGCCTTTAACAGGAATGAAAATTATATTAGATGCAGGAAATGGTTCAGGAGGATTTTTCAAAGAAAAAGTATTAGAAGAATTAGGTGCTGACACAACAGGAAGTCAATTTATAGAGCCTGATGGTACATTTCCTAATCACATTCCAAATCCAGAAACAGATATTTCTATGAATTTAATAAGTAATGCAGTTATAGATAACAATGCTGATTTAGGAATTATTTTTGATACAGATGTAGACAGAGCTGCTTTGGTTGGAAGAGAAGGTAGATTTATAAATAGAAACTCTTTAATTGCACTTATTTCTGCAATTGTATTAAAAGAACACAAAGGATCTACTATAGTTACTGATTCAGTGACATCCGATGGAGTAAGCAAATTTATAAAAAAATTAGGTGGTAAACATCATAAGGTTAAAAAGGGATATAAAAATATTATAAATGAGGCTATGAAACTAAATAATAAAAGGGAAGAATGTTATGTAGCTATTGAAACATCAGGTCATGTTGTATTAAAAGAAAATTATTTTTTAGATGATGCAGCTTATTTTGCATCAAAAATACTTATTGTTATGGCTAAATTAAAAAATGAAAATAAATTTATTGAGGATTTAATAAGTGATTTAGAATTACCAAATGAGGAAAGAGAAATAAAATTAGCAATTAATGAAAAGGATTTTAATAATTATGCTAATAAAATATTATATGATTTTGTTAAAGTGATTGCTGATAATGATAATATGCAAATTGATGAAGATAATTGTGATGGAATAAAAGTTATATTCAATGAAAAATTTGGAGAAGGTTGGTTTACATTAAGACTTTCTTTACATGAGCCTAAAATAGTAATTAACGCTGAATCTAATAAAACATCAGGATGTGAAAAAATACTAGAATTTATTAAAAACTTTATTAATAATTATAACGTAAGTTATTTAAACTAATTTAAAAATATAGAATTACATTTAAAGCTATATATCATTTTTAATCATGATATATGGCTTTATTTTATTGTAATCTTAAAAATATTTATATATAATTTTGCATAAATATAGCTATTAAAGGATAATTCTAATATTAAATATAAATCTTATTATACATTAATAATGTTTTAATAATATTTTAGATTGTACCTATTAGTACATAAATGCTATACTATATATAATGAGATTGTTTATATAAAATAGAAAATAAAGTATATTTAATCAATTATATAATAATTTTATCCTTATATAATTGATTGATTTTTAAAATATTATATATTTTATTAAAAAATTTGTAAAATTAATATAACAATCATTTATATTAAATTGAAAGGAAGTGGTGTAAGTATATGACAATACCATTAATTTTAGCCTCTTTAGTATTAATAATTTGTGTATTTTCTAGTAAAGTTTTATATCGATTTGGAGTACCCTCATTATTAATATTTCTGGTGTTAGGAATGATATTTGGAAGCGAAGGAATTGTTGGAATAAGATTTGATAATTATAAAATAGCTGAAGAAATTGGATCATTTGGATTAGTTTTTATAATGTTTTATGGAGGTTTTTGTACTAATTGGAAATTAGCAAAACCAGTTGTTACTAAAGCCACATTAATGTCAACAATAGGAGTTATTATAACAGCAGGTCTTACTGGAATATTTTGTACGTGGGTTCTTAAATCCTCTTTATTAGAAGGTTTTCTACTTGGAGCAGTAGTAGCATCAACAGATGCAGCATCTGTATTTTCAATTTTAAGATCTCAAAATTTAAATTTAAAAGATGGCTTAGCATCTTTGTTAGAAATTGAAAGTGGTAGTAATGATCCAGTAGCATATATGCTTACTGTAATAATATTAAGCTTTATGTCTGGAGCACAACAATCAATTTTTAAACTTTTATTATTTCAAGTATTATTTGGAATAATAATTGGAGTTGTTTTAGCTAAAATAAGTACATGGATTTTAAAAAATGTTGTTTTTGAAATAGAAGGACTTTATCCTGTTTTTGTAATGGCCATTGCTATTTTGGCATATTCTTTAAGTATATGGCTTGGTGGAAATGGTTATTTAAGTGTTTACATAGCAGGAATAATAATTGGTAATAGTAAAATACAAAATAAAAAAAGTTTGGTTAAATTTTTTGATGGAATATCTTGGTTAATGCAGATAATGTTATTCTTTATATTAGGATTATTATCTTTTCCATCACAAATACATTTAGCGTTTTTACCAGGATTTTTAATTTCTATATTTTTAATTTTTATAGCAAGACCAATATCAACTTTTGCAATATTAAGCTGGTTTAAAGTGCCTATAAAACAACAAATTTTTGTTTCATGGGTAGGACTTAGAGGGGCAGCGTCAATAGTTTTTGCTATATTAGCAGTAACGAATGATGCATTGATAAATTTTGATATATTTCATATAGTATTTTTCATAGCATTATTTTCTGTATCATTACAAGGAACTTTAATATCTCCTATAGCTAAAAAACTAGATCTTGTTGATAATGATGCTGTAGTATTAAAGACTTTTAATGATTATCAAGAAGAAATGAACACTAAATTGGTAGAACTTGAAATAAAACCAGAAAGTAAATTAGTTAATAAAAATATTATAGATGCTAATATACCAGAAGATATATTAGTTGTTATGATAAAACGTAATGGAAAAATACTACATCCGAAAGGAAAAACTATTATTTATAGTGGTGATATTTTAGTCTTAACAGGAGAAAATTTTGATAATATAGACTTTTAAAAATAACTTTTCTTATGTATATAGTAATGCTTTAGCAAAGTATATTAAAAATAAATAGATATGTTGTAGGATTATATTAAGGATAAAACTTAATATAATCCTTAATTTTTATGTCTAAAGTATATTTAAGGGATATTTAGAATACAAAGTTTGATTATATATTAACAAATTACCAGGTCTATGGTTATTATTATCATAAAAACATAAAAAATACAAATTATAAGCAATATATGAATTTAATAGATGATTTGATTTTAAGTAAAAAAGTATGACTTAAATAATAATATAACAAAAAATATATGGAAAAATAAATAAACTAATAAAATATAATTTTATGCATTGAAGAAATAAAATAATTAACATATAATTAAGTTGTTAATAATTTAACAAATATTTAAAGTTATTGACTACACCTATTAATATATACCAATCCTCTTAATAAGAAGTTTAGATATTTAATATAGTAGATACAATATTTGAACTTTTTATTAGAAAACGTTTAGTAAATTTCATAAGATTAATAATTTTTTATTTTAGCTATGATATAGATATGAAAATAATAATTAATTTATATAAATAAAATACATTAAATTGTAAAGGGGAAAAAGATATGTATATTAGTGATGTTGAAATTATCTCAAAGTCGGCAAGAAATAAATACGAATTATCTAAAAATGCACCGACAAAATATATAACTAGAGCAATTGTAGCAGGATTTTATTTAGTAGTAGCAATAATTTTATCATATACAATAGGTGCTATTTTGAATCCTAATTACCCAGAACTAGCTAGAATAATGGTAGCAGCTACATTCTCAATAGCGTTAGCACTCATTGTTTTTTTAGGTGGTGAGTTATTTACAGGTAATAATATGGTTATGGCAGTAGGGGCTTATACTAAAACATGTACTTTAAAGATGGCATTAAAAGTATGGTGTTTAAGCTACTTAGGAAATCTTTTAGGAGCAATAGTTATATCATTTTTATTTGTCAAAAGTGGAGCATCACTTTCTTTAATACAAGAGTATATAAGAGGTATAGTAACTACGAAATTTACTCTTTCAGCATTTGAATTGCTCATAAGAGGAATTCTATGCAACTTTATTGTGTGTCTAGGTGTATTATCTACTATTAGATTAAAATCTGAAAGTGGTAAATCTATAATGATGTTTTGGTGTGTATTTGCATTTGTTATTGCTGGATTTGAGCATAGCATAGCTAATATGGGTATTTTTTCAGTTGGGTATTTTGCATTAGGTGGATTATCAATGACCTTAATAATAAAAAATTTATTTTGGGTAACATTAGGTAATATAATTGGTGGTGGAGTATTATTAGCATTGCCATTAACATATATGAGTGTTGAAGAATAAAATTATAAAAAGGTGTTTTAGCTAATTTAAGATTATCTAAAACACTTTTTTTATTTTGAATTAGTTTAAATAAATGTTAAATTCTTAGACAGTAGATATTCTCCGTGATAAAATAAAGTTATAGAATAATATTTTTCTTAAATTAAGGCTATGTTTTAAGTAAATTCATCTGTCCATGAGTTTTATACTACAATATCAACACTGTTTTAAAATATAGCCAAATAATTAAGTTTTATACATTATAGATAGATGGTGATTAAGTGGTTATAGTAAAGTTAGAAAAGAATAAGAAAAGACAAATTATTTTTAAAATTAAATTTACAGATGGTGAAGAAAATAAATTATTTTTTAAAAGAGCTATTATAGAGGGTAAAAAAATAAAAGGAAACTTTGATTATCAAGTACCTTTAAGATTTTTTATTCCAATAGTAAAAAATATAAATAAAAAAGATATATTGTTAGATAAAGATAGTTTGTTATGTTATTTAGAATTTTCGGATATGTATGATCAAAATTATTATAATGAAACACAAGCTACTCCTAACTATATGAAAAGATGGAGAGAAGAGGGATGTCCTGAAATTTATAAAGTAACTATTGATAAGGATAATTGCAATATAGAAAAGGAAATTATTTTTAATAAACCTAAAGTTTATTTTGAATAACTAGTGGTTTAATATAAAAATAAAAAATTAGAAATAACTTTTTATATAGATATTTCTAATTTTGTAGTATTAAAATTAAAATAAGAATATATTTATTTAAATATCGCCATTTACAATAATATCGATCTTTCCTGTATCTGGGCTGATAATTAATCCATGAACTCTTATGTTCTTAGGAATTAAAGGATGATTTTTTATCATTTTTACGCTTTCTTTTATAGAATTTTCAACAGATTCAAATCCATGAAGCCATGATTCAATATTTATTCCAGAATTATTTAGAATAGATAAAGTATCATTACTTATTCCTCTATCAACCATCTTACTTATAAGAGTTTTGGTATTTAAATTACTCATACCGCAACCGTGATGCCCTACTACAAATATATCTTCAGCTCCAAATTCATATATTGCAACTAATATACTTCTTATTACGCTACCAAATGGATGAATTACAGTTGCACCAGCGTCTTTTATTATTTTTGCATCTCCATTCTTTATATTCATAGCCTTAGGTAATAATTCTGTTAATCTAGTGTCCATACATGATAATATAACCATTTTCTTTTTAGGAGTTTTGGTTGTAATAAACTCTTCAAATTTTTTACTTTCTACAAAGTCGTTATTATATTTCATTATTTCTTCTAATTTACTCATTTGTTGCCCCACCTTTATTATTTTATATTAAATAGATTATACAATTAAAGTTTTATTTATTAAATACTATTTTAATAAATGATTTATATTAAAAATTAACATAAACTATTAATTTTATAAAAATAGTTAAAGTTTAAGTTGTTTATAAATTAAATTTTAGCTATACTTGTTCATAATAAAATATAGTATTAATATTATGGGGAAGTTTTATTCATAATAATTAAAAATGTTGTAAGGGGCGAAATAGTAATGAATATCTCAGAGGAAAAGAAAGAATTAAGAAAAAAAATACTAAAAATAAGAAAAGAAATGGATATTAATAAGAAAAGAAATTTTGATAATATAATTCACAATAAATTTTTAAAAAGTAAGTTTTATTCACAGTGTAGAAATATTTTTGTGTATATTTCTTATGATTCTGAAATTGACACTAAAACTATAATAAGAAAAGCATTAGAAGATGGAAAAAATATTTATGTTCCTAGAACAAACTATAATACAAAATTGATGGAGGCTGTTAAAATATCATCATTAGAAAATCTTATAAAAGACAAACATGGAATTTTACAACCTACTGAAAGTGGATTAGCAGTTGAATTAGAAGAAATTGATTTGATAATTATGCCAGGTGTAGCTTTTGATAATAATGGGGGCAGAATGGGATATGGCGGAGGATTTTATGATAGATATATGAGTAAATGCTCAAAAAATATACAGAAGATTTCTTTAGCATATGATTTTCAAATATTAGATAATGTTCCAATGGACAGCCATGATACAAGGGTTAATTCTATTATTACAGAGAATAAAGAAATTGTATGTAATATTTAAAATAATAACAATATAATAAAATATTTTTAAATTATGGTTGCAAATGTTAAAAAATGATATATAATATAAACATATTAAAAATAAATCTGTTATTAAGAATGGTGGAGGGACTGGCCCTATGAAGCCTAGCAACAGCTAACTTTAATGCGAAAGTTAGAATTGTGCTAAATCCTGCAGGAAATTTCCTGAAAGATAAGAGATGCATAGAAGTTATATATAAATTTGTTTTTATTAACTATTTCTCTATCTTTAAACAGGAGAAATAGTTTTTTTTAATGTATTAAAATATGTTTTAATAAATAAGCAATAAATTTTAGGGGGTAATAAAATATGAAAATTGAAACAAAATGTCTACATGAAGGATATAAACCAAAGAATGGAGAACCAGTAGCATTACCGATTTATCAAAGTACTACATATAGATATGATAGTACAGAAGCAATAGGAAAATTATTTGATTTAACAGCTGAAGGTCATATGTATTCACGTATATCAAATCCAACAGTTGGAGCTGTAGAAGATAAAATAGCTTCATTAGAAGGTGGAATAGGAGCTCTTTGTACTAGTTCAGGTCAAGCAGCATCTTTAATAAGTATATTAAACATTTTAAAAGCTGGGGATCATATCATTAGTGCTGCAACAATTTATGGGGGAACAATTAATTTGTTTGCAGTAACACTTAAAAGATTTGGAATAGATTGTACATTTGTTGATCCTGATGCTTCAGAGGAAGAAATACAAAAAGAATTTAGAGAAAATACTAAAGTTGTTTTTGGAGAAACTATTGCAAATCCAGCTATAGCTGTATTTGATATAGAAAAGTTTGCTAAAATAGCACATAAGAATAATGTACCTCTTATAATAGATAATACTTTTGCAACACCTATACTTTGCAGACCGATAGAATTTGGAGCAGATATAGTTATTCATTCTACTACTAAATATATGGATGGCCATGCAGTTCAAGTTGGAGGAGTTATTATAGATAGTGGTAATTTCGATTGGACAAATGGTAAATTCTCAGAATTTACAGAGCCAGATGAATCATATCATGGTGTAATTTATTCAAAAGATTTTGGAAAATCAGCATATATAACAAAAGCTAGAGTACAACTTATGAGAGATTTAGGAGCATATATACCAGCTAATGCTGCATTTCTTCTGAATTTAGGTCTTGAAACACTTTCAGTTAGAATAGAAAAACATTGTAGAAATGCTGAAAAAGTTGCAGAGTTTTTAAGTAATAACGAAAAAGTTGAATTTGTAAATTACCCAACAGTAAAAGGAAATAAGTATGAAGATTTAGCAAGAAAATACTTACCGAATGGTTGCAGTGGAGTAGTATCATTTTCAATAAAAGGAAGTAGAGAAAATGCTATCAGATTTATGGATAATTTAAAACTTGCAGAAAATGTAGTTCATGTAGCAGATATTCGTACATGCGTACTTCATCCAGCAAGTTCAACACATCGTCAACTTACAGATGATCAACTTGTAGCAGCTGGAATAACACCAGGACTTGTTAGATTATCAGTTGGACTAGAAAACATAGATGATATATTAGAAGATGTTAAACAAGCATTAGATCAAGTTTAATCAACATTTTCTTTAAGAAAATGTTGATATATGCATAAATAAAAAATAGGAAACAAATTATCTATATAAATGTTTCCTATTTTAATTTATTTTGTGATTTAAATAAAATGCGATATATGCAATAGGTAAAGTGGCATTGTAATTTGACTTTTAGAACTCTTAATGAGTATTGTCACATTTACTGCTTGTGGCAATTTTATATTGAGAGCAAGCTAAAATGGGACTATACTCATTTTAGTGTTCTTAAGTCTAATTACTCAGTCCAATTTACTTATGCATATATCGCATTTTCAGTGAATCAAAAGAAATTATCTTTCTTTTGTAGCTATTTCATTTAATAGTCTTTCAGTAAAGGCATCTAATTTTATAGCACCTTCATCATCATTCTTTCTGCTTCTTACAGAAACTTCGTTGTTAGCAGCTTCTTTTTCTCCAACAACTAAGATATAAGGAGTTCTTTCAAGTCTAGCTTCTCTGATTTTATAACCGATTTTTTCAGCTCTATAATCAGCTTCAATTCTAACACCTTTATTTCTTAATGATTTAACTACTGATTCAGCATAATCATTGTATTTATCTGATATTGGTAACACTTTTACTTGAACTGGAGAAAGCCAAGTAGGGAATGCACCAGCATATTTTTCTATAAGCATTGCTAAAGTTCTTTCATAACATCCAATTGATGATCTATGAATTATATATGGACGTTTCTTTTCTCCATTTTTATCAATATAGCTCATATCAAATCTTTCAGCTAAAGCAAAGTCGATTTGAACTGTGAATAATGTATCTTCTTTACCATGAACATTTCTACATTGTAAGTCAAGTTTTGGACCATAGAATGCAGCTTCATCATCAGCTTCAACATAATTAATTTTTAAATGATCTAAGATAGTTCTCATTGTATCTTGAGTTTTATTCCAAGCTTCAGGATCATTTATATATTTTTCAGTATTATTTGGATCCCATTTAGAGAATCTATAGCTTATATCTTCGTCAATTCCTAAAGTTTTCATTAGATATTGAATTAATTCAAGTACACCTTTAAATTCTTCTTCTAATTGTTCTGGAGTTACAATTAAGTGACCATCAGCTAAAGTGAATTGTCTAACTCTTATAAGTCCATGCATTTCTCCTGAAGATTCATTTCTAAATAGAGTAGAAGTTTCACCGTATCTTATAGGAAGATCTCTATAACTGTGTTGTTCTGCATTATATATAGTATATTGGAACGGACAAGTCATAGGTCTTAAAGCAAACACTTCTTCATCCTTTTCTTCATCTCCTAATACAAACATTCCATCTTTATAGTGATCCCAGTGACCAGAGATTTTATAAAGGTCGCTCTTAGCCATAAGTGGAGTTTTAGTTAATACATAACCTCTTTTTTCTTCTTCATCCTCAACCCATCTTTGAAGAGTTTGAACAATCTTAGCTCCTTTTGGCATTAATAAAGGAAGACCTTGACCTACATTTTCATCAGTAGTAAATAATTTAAGTTCTCTACCTAATTTATTATGATCTCTCTTTTTAGCTTCTTCAACAGCTTCTAAATATTCGTCAAGTTCTGATTTCTTTAAGAAAGCAGTACCGTATATTCTAGTAAGCATTTTATTTTTTTCGTCACCTTTCCAATAAGCACCAGCACTTCTAATAAGTTTAATTGCTTTAATTGGTTTTAAAGACATAACGTGAGGTCCAGCACATAAATCAGTAAATTCACCAATTTTATAGAATGAGATTATTTCATCTTCACCTAAATCGTTGATTAATTCTACTTTATATGGTTCATCCTTCATTAATTCTAAAGCTTCATTTCTTGGAAGTTCAAATTTTTCAATTGAAGGATTTTCTTTGATTATTTTTTTCATTTCTGCTTCAAGTTTTTCTAAATCTTGAGCTGAAAATGCAACATCCTTATCAAAATCGTAGTAGAAACCAGTAGCAATAGAAGGTCCTATAGCTAATTTTGTTTCAGGAAATAATCTTTTAACAGCATAAGCTAAAACATGAGATATACTATGTCTTACAGCATCTTTACCCTCTTGAGAATCAAAAGTGCATATGCTTAAAGAAATATCTTCATTAATTTCTTTTCTAAGGTCACAAATTTTATTATTAACAACACCACAACAAGCGTTTCTAGCTAAACCTTCACTAATTGATTTCGCTATTTCGTATATAGATAATCCAGCTTCAAATTCCTTAACTGAACCATCTTTTAAAGTTACTTTTATCATTATAAAAAACTCCTTTCAAAACTGTAAAATAAAATTTAGTACAAAATAAAAAAACTCCGTCTCTAAATATATAGAGACGAAGTAATATCCGTGGTTCCACTCTAATTATCTAATACATCTATTTAAATTAAAAATATACTTATTTTAATTTAAAAAGTAGAGTACTAGATCACTTGAAATTACCGTAACGTGGCAATAAACGGACTGTATTAAGGTCACTCAGAGGTGGTTTTCAACTAAAGATATTTAAGAATAATTCCACCAACATATTCTCTCTCTGAAAATAAGGTTTTAGTTTACTGTCCTCATCAACGTATTATCATATATTATTTTTTATTATAATCATTGCATTTTTTTATGTCAATAAAATAAGAAAAATATTTGTTATAAAATTAAGGTTCTTTATCTATATTGTCGATTAATTTATTTAGAGTTAAATTTTCAATCATTTCTTCAGCATATAGTTTTCCACCCATAATTTTAACTATTATATCTAATTTTTTAAATCCTTCTTTATATACTTTTAAATCTTTAACGATTCTTTTTAGTTGATTTTTAGATACTTCAAGTATTAACATTAATTCTTTAAATTTATAATAATCATTTTGAAGTAGATAAAATAAATTATTTTGAAGTTCTAACTTGTACAAAATATCGGTTTCTTCACAATGATGAGGACCTGGTTTACCTCTATGATGATATGGACACAAATACTTGTAATTTAATTTTATATCCAATCCACCTTCACTTCTGTGAACAATATGATGAATATCAGCCTGTTTTTGGCATATTTCACACAAATACAACTGCATTCCTCCTTAAAAGCTTGTATATATATTATAAAATAATCAGAATAAAATATCAATTTACTTAGCTTCTATTATAGGTAAGTATTAGAAGTTTTTATGATATAAATCCTAAATATATACATATTTACCTATAATAAATAGTATTTAAAAAAAATCACAAGTGTTACATTTTTGAAACAATTAAGATTAAGTTTTGAAAAGATTAATTGTTATTATATAAACATAGTAAACGTTTCAAAGAGGGGGAAGCTTAATGAGTACAGTAGAGTTATTAGAACAGAACCCTATTATAGCATCTGTAAAAAATGAAGATGAATTAGCATTAGCGCTAGAATCTTCAGTACAGATTATATTTGTGTTATTTGGCAGTATTATGAATATAAAAGAGATAGGCGATTTAATAGAGGAAAAAGGGAAGATAGGAATAATTCATTTAGATTTAGTTGATGGTTTTGTTTCAACTAAAGAAGTAGTAATTAGTTATTTAAAAGAAAATACTAGTTTCAAAGGAATTATAAGCACAAAACCACACATCCTTAAAATTGCTAAAAATTATGGGTTACTAGCAATTCAAAGATTTTTTATATTTGATACATTGTCATTTACCAATTCTAAGAATCATTTAGTATCAGGAGCCGATGCAATAGAAATATTACCTGGAATTTTACCTAAGGTTATAGAAAATATGTCTAAAAATACATTAAAACCAATAATTACAGGTGGATTAATTGAGAATAAACAAGAAATTATTTCAGCATTACAATCTGGTGCAACATGTATATCTACAACTAAGCAAGAACTTTGGAGTGTTTAGTTATTAATTTAAGCATATTTTAAATATTTCTTTTAATTTATTACAGGAATTATTTATAGTATAAAACAAATAAAGTTTTACAGACTAAAAGATTAATTTTGTGGAGGGATTTTTATGTTTAACTTTTTAAAACCGGCACCTCATATTGAGAGAATGCCAGCAGAAAAGATACCATCAAGCTACAAGAGATATCGTATACAAGTATTTCTAAGTATATACATGGGATATCTTATTTATTACTTTGTAAGAAGTAATTTCTCATTAGCTAAGGTATATCTTATAGACCAAGGATTTACAAAAACTCAAGTAGGTTTTGTTGCCTCAGCTTTAGGATTAGCTTATGGTGTAAGTAAGTTCGTAATGGGTAATATGTCCGATAGGTCAAATCCAAGATTTTTCCTAGCAATAGGTCTTATATTATCAGGTGCAACAAACTTATTCTTACCTAATGCAACTAATATAGGTATGATGTTTATATTAATGTTACTTAATGGATGGTTCCAAGGTATGGGATGGCCTCCATGTGGTAGAATAATGACACATTGGTTCTCAGATAGTGAACGTGGAGTTAAAATGTCAATATGGAATACAGCACATAATGTAGGTGGCGGATTTATCGCTACAGTGGTATTACTTGGTGTATCTATATTTGGAAGTTGGAAAGGTTCATTCTATTTACCAGCAATAATTGCTATCGTTGGTGGTATCGTTTATATGATCTTTGCAAAGGATACTCCTCAATCAGTTGGTTTACCACCAATAGAAGAATATATGGATGATTATCCAGAAGTTGCAGAACAAGTTGAAGATGCAGAAGCAGAACTTACTGCAAAAGAAATATTATTTAAATATGTATTTAATAACAAATTATTATGGTGTATTGCTATAGCCAATGTATTTGTTTACATGGTTAGATATGGTGTTATAAACTGGGTTCCAACATACTTACAAGAAGTAAGACATTTTAACCCAAAAGATTCTTCAGTAGCATTTGCTTTATTTGAATATGCAGCTATTCCAGGAACTATCATAGTTGGATGGATTAGTGACCACATATTCCATGGAAGACGTGCTCCGATAGGAATAATTTGTATGGTTGGTGTTGCAGTTGCAACATATGTTTATTGGAAGAGTACAAGCCCAATGGCAATTAATTGTGCTTTAGCATCAATCGGTGCTTTAATCTACGGACCTGTTATGCTTATAGGTGTTAGTGCATTAGACCTTGTACCTAAGAAAGCTGCAGGAACAGCTGCTGGTTTCACTGGACTATTTGGATATATGGGTGGACAAGTTGCAGCAGAAGTTGCAATGGGTGCTGTTGTTGATAAGTTTAGCTGGGACGGTGGATTCATATTATTAATGATTTCATGTGTTTTAGCAATATTCTTCTTATCATTCACATGGAATTCTCATAATATTGCAGCGAAAAAAGCTAACTAAAAAAGCTAAATAAATAAATTAAATAAATAAATAAAAATTAAAAAACAATTTACCAATCCCCAATTTTATAAATTATTATATTAATGAAAAAGTGTACTTTCAGACTAAAAGTTTGAAAGTACACTTTTTTATTTTTCTTTAATTTAATGACTATAATCATATAAAAACTAATAGAATATTTATAGAAATAAATAACAATAATAGTAATATAATTTAAAAAATCTATATTAATGATAAAAACACAAAAAAATATGGTATAAATAATTTGTTAAGACAGTATTATATACTATATAATATAGGTATATAGATGAAATATAAAATAAAATGGTTTAAATAAATGAAAGAATGGTGGTTAAATTGAAAGAAAAATATAATTCATTTAGATATTGGGACGATATAACTAGCAAAAATAAAACAATTAGAGGACATATGTTTATGGAAGAACTTCCGACAGAAAAAAGTCTTTATTTTCATACAATTATTTTTAATAAGAATGCAGGGGTGAGCAGTATTTGGGGATATATGCCTAATCCAAAAACTTTACTCGGGTATTTTCAGCATTCATTTTTACAAGAAGCTTTTTATAAATGGATATATGGAAAAGAAAAATTAGTTACTAAAATTCCACCCTTACCTGTTGAAGTTATTATTAAAGAAGGCGAGAAATTAAAAAAAATTAATAAAGAGATAGCGAATAAGATGAAGCATGACTATGATAAATTGAATAGTATTTGGGATGCGCCTATAAGTAAACTTGATTTAGAAGTAAGAAAATTTATAAAAGATTTCAATGCTAAGTGGAGTGTAGATAATAATCAATTTATATATTTAAAAATATTTAAAGATGCTAAAGAATTAGGTGATTTTGTAATATCATCTAGTTTAATAACTAACACAGAAAAAGAGTTGGAAAAAAAGATAGGTGTATCTTTAGAAGAATGGAAAGATATTTGTGATAATGTAGCTAAAGATAAAGGAAAGGGAGAAAAATTTAGAAAAATATTATTAAAGAAGTTGACAGAAGTATTTTAAAATAAGGTAATGTTTTATCAAAGTGCTTATATATGCATAAGCAAAGTGGATGGAGTAATTCAATTTAGGAATACTAAAAAAGAATATAATTTCATTTTAGCTTGCTCCAAATATAAAATTGAGACAAGCAGTAAATATGAATTAAAAAAAGTAAAATTAATTAGGGTTACCAGAAAAGATTTTTAAATAATTTCTAGTAACCCTTAAAATATTATTTTTTAATAACAGATGATATACTTTGTGATGATATTCCAAGCATACTTCCTGTAAATCCTAGACCTTCTTCTGTAGTAGCTTTAACATTAATTTGATTAATATCTATATTAAGTGCATTAGCTATATTTTTTCTCATATTTTCTATATAAGGGAATAATTTAGGTTTTTGAGCAATAACAACAGAATCAATATTATTTATAATATATCCATTTTTTATGATTAATTTATTTACTTCTTCTAAAAGTTTTATACTAGAGATCCCTTTGAATTTACTATCAGTGTCAGGAAAGTGACTACCAATGTCTCCTAAAGCACAAGCTCCTAATAATGAATCCATTATTGCATGTAATAAAACATCAGCATCAGAATGACCTAATAATCCTTTTTCATAAGGAATTTCAACTCCACCTAAAATTAATTTTCTATTTTCAACTAGCTTATGAACATCATATCCAAGTCCCACTCTCATATAACAAAGTTCCTTTCAAGTTAAAATAAATTTTAATAATTATATTTTAATTTTATCATTTAAATCTATAGTAATCAATTTTAGTATTATTATCAATTAGATAATTATTATTAAGGTACTTTGAAGAGAATTTGACATGTATATAAGAAATTAGCCGATTGAAAATAAAAGTAAGAAAATTTATTTTACGCTTTTTTATAAAATCTACATATATAACTTTTTTTCTCATATTAATCTCCATAAATATATTAATTTTTTAAGTACTATATTCATATTTTTAGAATTATGATAATTGGAGATTAGAAAAAATTGTTTAGGCTGGAGTTGAATGTGGATAGCAGTAAAATAAATTTCTATGATA
Source organism: Clostridium sp. ZBS2 (assembly GCF_023845855.1). NCBI lineage: Bacteria > Bacillati > Bacillota > Clostridia > Eubacteriales > Clostridiaceae > Clostridium > Clostridium sp. ZBS2. The sequence continues at coordinate 77,638 of NZ_JAMQIF010000007.1, read as the reverse complement.
TAATAACATCATATGAAACATTAGTTAATTTTGATATTTATAATATTAATTAAATGAAATATTATAATTTGGGGGAAAATTAAAATGGACAAGCTAAGAATTAAATATGTCTTTTCATCAACACCAAACATGTTATTAATAGGTGGAAAAACAGATATAAATAGAAACAAACAAATAGAATTATTTTTAAAAAAATTGTCTTTATACAATATTTTACTTAAGGACTTAATTAATTATCCTCCTAAAGAAAAACAGCGTAATATAATTTTAAATATTTCTTATTATATACTGGAAGATGATAATTTAAGAGATTCTGTTGAAAGAAAAAAAGATTTACCTATACGAAATGTTTGCAAAAAGCTTGATATTAGTGATGAATTTTTAAGAAAATGGAAAGAATATATTTTATTTTATTATATTATTTTTTCCAATGTAGATTATAAGCTTATTCAAGAATATTTAAAAATAGAAGAAAAATCAAATAATGTGGTAAATTTAAATAATGTAAAGAAAACAGAATTTTTTAGAGGAATAGTATTAAAAAGTTTAAATAGTAGTGCATATATTTTAACATCAAGTGGTGAAATAATTAAAATAAAGTGTGATAAAAATACTAAAATTGGACAAGAAATTAGTGGACAACAGAAAAAATCTTTTAGGAATTATAAAATATATTTTTGTATATTAATAGTTTTAATAATTATAATAGGAATGTCTTTATATTCACATTATTATAATTCTCAAAGTACAATAATAGTAAATACAACCTCTGCTATAAAATTAGAATGTAATTTCCTAGACAAGGTTATATATTCATATTCTGAAACTGAAAAGGGAAATAAGCTTATAATTTCAACTGATGTTTTACATAAGGACATCGATGAGTCTATAAAAGAGATTTTAGATTATGCAATTAACAATGAAATGATACCCACTGATAATAAAATATTAATAACTGTAAATGGAGAAGCTTTAAAATACGGTGCACTAAAAGAGACTAGTAAATTTTTAAATGAAATAAATGAAAAGAATAAAAGTGAGAACAAGAGTCAAATTTCTGTGTTAATAAATAATGGTGGAAATCAACATAAATTAACAACGAGTTTATATGAATAGATAAAAAGATAGATATGTTTAAGCAGTATATTGATATATTTTAAAAATAATCTTTTATTTTTAGCTCTGTTTTAAATGTGTGTTGATATATGCAATAGGTAAAGTGGCATTCCTAAGTTCAATTACTCCGCCAACTTTGCTTATGCATATATCAAAACTCTGCTAAAACAGAGCCTTATTTTTTTGTGTTTTCTAATAACTGTTTGAATGTATCCATATCATAATTAGAACTTATATAAATTCTGTTAAGCAATAGAGGATTGTCATCCCTATCAGAAAGACCCAAATCTGTAGTAAATCCTAATTTAAAACCAGCATCTTTAGCAGCTTTTACACTGTTATCATCATAATTTCCATAAGGATAAGCAATACTAGTGACTGGCTTCTCAGTAATTGCTTCTAATGTTTCTTTAGATTCTAAAAATTCTTTTAATTGTTCATCATATGTCATTTTAGTAAGATCAGGATGTCCAGCAGTATGGCTTTGAATATCTATTCCGTAATCAGACATTTTCTTTATAGCTGATTCTGAAAGATAATATTCTCCATCTAACTCAAAAGTAATACAAAATATAGTAGCTTTCATATCTAAATCTTTTAATATAGGAAATGCATTAGTATAGTTATCCATATATCCATCATCAAAAGTGATTACAATACTTTTTTCTGGAATAGGAGTATTGTTTAATAGATAATCTTCTAACTCTTTAAGAGTTAGAGTAGTATATCCAGAATCTTTTATATATCTAAGTTGATTTCTAAGTTTTTGAGGAGCTATAATAACCTCGTTATTTTCAGAATTTTTAACTGAATGATAGTATAAAACTGGAACCCCAATATTCTCATTAGTTAATTTTAAATCATTATTTGTGTTAATTTCCTTTTCATCTTCAACATCAGAGATTTCTTTATCCGTATCATTAAATTCTGGATTATTATCATCAATAGCCTCAGTAGTAGTAGAATTATTTGAATTTTTATCAACAGTATCTTTTAAGAATAAGTTATTATACATAAAATATGAAATAATTACACAAATTAAAACACAAGTCAATATAATGATATTTTTTTTTGTAAAAAAATTATTTAAATTTTTCAATGATAGTATCCTCCTAGTTATTTTAAGTCTTTATTTATAATATAAACACAATAAGCATATTTTAACATAATATTTTTTTTATAACAAAAAACAAAAAAGAAAAAAATTACAACTTATCAACATTATCCACAATTGCCTGTGGATAACCTGTTATAAAATCAATTTAATATAAAAAAACTATCTGTGTATTTTGTTAATATTTTTTAAAAGGTATGTTTTTATGGAAGGAGAAAAAATAAGATAATGCATTTAATTTCAAATATTGTATCGGTATTTTTGATTCCCTTAATGTTATCACAAAGTTATCCACAGTACATGTTTATAAATAATAGAATAAAAAACGACAATAATCTAAAAATTGTGGAAAAGTCTATAAATAAAAATTTAAGTTATTTAATAGAAGATGTTAGAATTTTGCAAATAGAAGGTGGAAAAGATAAAAACAAAATTAATAATATAAATTCAAAGATAAATGGTGATGTTATGAATCCTATAATGGAAGCAGAAAAAACTTCAGCAGAGTATTTTAAGGATAATAATATTATTCCTAATTTTCCTTATCAAATAGTATCTAAATATTTTGTTAGTAGAAATGATAATAATATTTTAAGTTTTTATAATGATTATTATGAATTTTTAGGTGGAGCACATGGAATGACTATTAGAACTTCATATACAATAGATAAAAATAAAGAAGAAATTTTAAAACTAAATGATTTATTTAAATTAGGATATGATTATTCAAATATAATAAATAAAGAAATTGAAAAGCAAATAGGAAATAATCCTGATAATTATTTTGATTCAGGAAAAATATTTAAAGGTATAAATGAAAATCAGGATTTCTATTTAGATAAAGATAATATTATTATATATTATCAATTATATGAGATAGCACCATATGTATACGGTATTCCAGAATTCAAAATTCCAATAGAATTGTTTGGAGATAATTTTATTTATAGTTAGGGTTTTAATATACGTTAGTTACATGGTAATATTTATTTTAGATATAAACGATTTAAAGGAGATTAAAATGAAGAAGTTATTAAAAGAATATACTATAATAACTATAGGAATTATAATAGTTGCCATTGGTCTTGAAATGTTTTTCTATTCTAATAATATAGCATCTGGAGGAGTTTCTGGATTAGCATTAGTTTTAAATAAAGTTTTAGGAATTGAACCTGGAATAGTAATGATTGTATGTAATATTGTATTATTTATTGCAGCTTTTATATTTATTGGTGGTAGTTTTGGAGTAAAAAGTATGTATGCTGCATTTGGTTTATCTTTCATATTATCAGCTGTTGAAAAATTTCATAAGCCAATAGCAATAACTAATAATTTAGTTTTAGCAACTATATTTGGAAGTACATTAGTAGCTATGGGAACAGCAATTATGTATACTAAAAATGCTACTACAGGAGGTACTAGTATTACAGCTAAAATATTAAGTAAGTATTGTCATATGGACTTTGGAAAGGGATTGTTAATATCAGATTCGGTAGTAATATTATTAGCAATTTATACATTTGGCGTAGAACTGGGATTGTTTGGATTATTAAGTGTGTATTTAACTGGTATTTTAATAGATAAATTTATAGATGGATTTAACTTATCTAAACAAGTTATGATTTTTACTGATAAAGAAGAGCTTGTGGCAAATTACATAATGAAAGATGTTGAGAGAGGATGTACTGTTTTTTATGGCAAAGGTGGATATACTAAAAAACAAAACTGTGTTATCTTAACCATATTAAGTAGAACTCAATTTATTAAGTTAAAGCAATTTATTATGAAGAATGATCCTAAGGCATTTATAACAGTAAATGAAATAACAGAAGTATTAGGTCAAGGATTTAAAAATATATTAGATAATTAAAAATTGATATTTTAGTATAAAACTCATGGACAGAGAAATTTACTTTAAGAGTTCTAAAAAGTAAATTCCAATGCCACTTTGCTTTTATACTAAAACATCAACATTGTCTTAAAACAGAAAACTTTATAAAGTTAATCAATTATTTAGTGTGAGAATTTTTATTTTGATTTCCTCTAAAGCCATATCCATCAGAAACCTCTCTGTTAATTGAGGTTATTTTTCCTGTTATACATCCTCTACAATGAGATGGTGTATCTCCTGTACAAATCTTACCAGGATATAATGCATATAGCTTTCTATATTCACCTTCAGTTACATTTGGCATAACTACATTAGCACCGCTTTGAAGTGCTAAGATACGTCCATTTTTATGTAATGATTCCATTGCAGTAGTAGCAGGAATATTTATATCAGGAAGTAGTAATCTAGTTATAGCCATTACTTTTAAAGCTAAATTTAAATTCCCACCTTCAGAGTTTTTTAGTGGGGTATCTTCATTAGGAATAAAAGGACCAATACCAATCATATCAGCATTTAATTTTTTGAAAAATAAAATGTCATCTGCTAAAGAATCTAATGTTTGATTTGGTAATCCAACTAATACACCTGTTCCAACTTCATAATCTAGATCACCCAAATTTTCTAGACAGTTTAATCTTTCATCATAACTCATCATAGGATCCATTTCTTCATAAAGTTTTTTGTCAGTTGTTTCAATACGAAGTAAATATCTATCAGCACCAGCTTCTTTAAAAGCTTTATATTCTTCATAAGTTTTTTCACCTAAACTTAATGTTAATGCCACATTTAAACTTTTAATTTCTTTTATTATTTCCACCATTTTTTCTTTAGTAAAAAAGTCATCTTCTCCGCCTTGAAGAACTATAGTTTTATAACCATAAGATACAGCTTTCTTTGCAAAATCTATAATTTCATCTTTACTTAATCTATATCTTTTTATATTTTTATTATCTCTTCTTAATCCACAATATAAGCAATTTCTTTTGCATATGTTAGTAAATTCTATGAGTCCTCTTAAATGAACAATATTACCTAAAGATTTTTCTCTTACTTTGTCAGCAGCTTTAAATAAATCATCATTTATATCATCAGATGATAATAATTGTAATATTTCATCTTTACTTAATTCATGTGTAACACTTGCTTTTTCAATTAAATTTTTCATTTATCCTCCATAAGTTTAATTTATCGTAATACTTTAAACTTAGTATACTATATAAAAAATAAGAGTTAAAGGACAAGACTTTGCCATTTAACTCTTAGTATTTTTACTTTAAGCTATATTTTAGATATATATAAACATATATTAAAAATACAGTAAATTTATAATTTTATTTTAAGCTACTTGCTTTTTTTCTTTAACTTTACCACCCTTATTTTCAGAACTTATATAATCATCTTTTTCTGAATCATATCTAATCATTTTATATATTTGAATTATTAATGTTGGAAGGAATGCAAATAAATATATAAATCCTAAATTTGATCCACTTAATGGTATAACTTCAAACAATGATTGTAATGGAGGAACTAATAATACTGCATTTAGTAGTACTAAGCCAATTCCAAAAGCCATCCAGCTAAATTTATTATCGAATAAACCTAATGCAAATATAGATTTTCTCCCTCTACAATTAAAACCATGGAACAATCTACCTAAACATAAAGTGGCAAATGCCATTGTACTAGAAGTTCCTACAGGGCCACTAGATAATCCAATATGGTAAGCTGAAACAGTAGCAATTGCAATTAATAATCCTTCAACAAGTATACTTTTTACAAAACTTTTATTTAATATAGATTCTTTACTATCTCTAGGTTTTTCATTTAAAACATCTCTTGTTGATTTTTCCATACCTATTGCAATAGCAGGTAAACTATCAGTAAGTAAATTTATAAATAATAAATGAACTGCAGCAAATGGTACTGGCAAAGCTCTTAATGATGCATATAATACAGCTAATATTCCAGAAGTATTTCCAGAAAGTAAAAATCTAATTGAATTTTTTATGTTAGCATAAATATTTCTACCATTACCTATAGATTTAACTATTGTTGCAAAGTTATCATCAGTTAATATCATAGAAGCAGCATCTTTTGAAACTTCTGTACCTGTTATACCCATCGCAATACCAATATCAGCTTGTTTTAAGGCAGGAGCATCATTTACACCATCACCAGTCATAGCAACTATCTTATCTTTACTTTGCCATGCCTTAACTATTCTAATTTTGTGTTCAGGAGATACTCTAGCATAAACAGAAATATGTTCTAATTTATCTAATAAATCTTTATCAGACATCTTATCTAATTCAATACCATCAACTGATATATCAGTATCTTGTAATATACCTATTTCTTTAGCAATAGCAGAAGCTGTAATCTTATGATCACCTGTAATCATTACTGGTTTAATTGAAGCTTTAATACAATCTCCAACAGCTGCTTTTGATTCTTCTCTAGGTGGATCTATCATTGAAATTAATCCAACAAATATAAAATCTTTTTCATCATCTAATACAAGATCTTTTTTAGTATCTAATTTTTTATAGCCAAATGATAAAACTCTTAATCCATTAGAAGATAATTGATGGTTAATTTTATTTATGTCATTAATATCTTTTTCAGTAATTTTTCTTATACCATCAGATGTTTTTATTAAGGTTGTTCTTTTTAATAATACATCAATAGCACCTTTTGTAATCATTAAATACTTATCATCTATATTATGAAGAGTACTCATTAATTTTCTATCAGAATCAAAAGGAATTTCACTTAATCTAGGATGTTGTTTTCTATAATTAATCTCATTTATATCAAAGTTATGACCTAAATTAATTAAAGCCACTTCAGTTGGATCACCAAGTTCTTTACCATCAACAGATGTAGAATCATTGCAAAGTATAGAACTATCTACTAAGAATTTGGCAAGTGGATTATTTAAATTAATTTCTTCAGAAGTTATTAACTTATCATCTACAAAGATACTTTTAACTGTCATTTTATTTTGAGTTAAAGTACCTGTCTTATCTGAACAAATTACAGATACACAACCTAAACCTTCAACAGCTCTAAGATTTTTAATAATTGCATGTTCTTTAGACATTTTTTGAGTACCGATAGAAAGAACTATAGTAACTATTGAGCTAAGAGCTTCTGGAATAGCTGCAACAGCAAGAGCAACAGCAAACATTAATGAATCTAAAATTGTATTTCCTCTATAGACATTTAAAGCAAGAACTATTGCACAAATAATAATTACACCAATAGCTAATTTTTTAGAAAAATCATCTAAAGATACTTGAAGAGGAGTCTTTTTTTCTTGAGTTTCTTCCATCAAAGTTGCTATTTTACCTAATTCAGTATTCATACCAGTACTTGTAACAAGTACTGTACCTCTTCCGTAAGTTACAAGTGAGCTTGAAAATACCATGTTTTTTTGATCCCCTAAAGCTACTTCAGTTTTATCGATTTTTTCGGAAATTTTATCTACACTTTCTGATTCACCAGTTAGAGAGCTTTCATTAACTTGTAATGAAAAACTTTCAATTATTCTTCCATCTGCGACTACTAAATCACCAGCTTCTAATATTAATATATCACCTGGTACTACATCTTTAGACGGAATTTCAATTTTATTGGAATTTCTAATAACTTTAGCAGTAGGAGAGGAGAGTGCCTTTAAACTGCTTAATGATTGCTCCGCTTTAACATATTGAACTGTACCTAAAATAGCGTTTATAGTTATAACTACTAAAATAACGATAGTACTTTCAATATTACCAGTTGCTATTGATATAATAGCGGCAGCTATTAAAATAATAACTAGCAGGTCTTTAAATTGTTCTAAGAATATAGAAACAATACTCTTTTTCTTTTTTTCGGTTAATGCATTTTCTCCATATTTGTTTAACTGTTCTTTAATTTGTTCTTCGGTAAGACCGTTTAAGGTTACATTAAAATCTTTTAAAGTATCCTCAGAACTTTTACAAAAATATTTTTCCATATCATTCAATCTCCTTCTTATATTAGTTATCATATATATAAAATAATAAGCAATATTATTATATAGTTTGCTCATTATTTTATTTGAAATGCTCAATGAACAAAAAAAGACTTTTAATATAATTTCAGAATTCTGAAATCATATTAAAAGTCTCGTCACCACAAAGGTCATAACACCAGGTAAATAAATAACCGAGCATGTTGATGTTATATTATAACTACTCCCTCTTAATTCAATATTAAATTTAATCTTCTTTAGACTAATATATTCTAATTTTAAAATTTTGTCAATTAAATTTTACTATAACTAGTAATTAATATTAATTTTTAGTTATAATATAATTAACAATGTTATTGAAGAGGAGATTAATTATTATGTTCACGCCTATTAAGACACCAAAAGTATACGATCAAGTCATAGAACAGATAAAATTTAAAATAAAAAGTGGTGAACTCAAAAAAGGTGATAAGCTTCCATCTGAAAGAGAGATGGCAGAATCTCTTTGTGTTTCCCGTACTTCAGTAAGGGAAGCTATAAAGGCTTTAGAAGTTATAGGACTTATAGAGAGCAGGCAAGGCGCAGGAAATTATATAAAAACTAATTTTGACAATTCACTTTTTGAACCATTGTCAGTTATGTTTATGCTTCAAGAAAGTTCTCTTAAAGAAATGTATGATTTAAGAAAAACATTAGAGCTAGAGTGTGGAAGATTAGCATCAAAGAATATAACAGATAATGAGTTAGATCATTTAAGCGCTATATTAGATAGAATGTATGAAGCAGGAACAGAAGAGGAGAGTTTAGAATTAGATATTAAATTTCATTATGTTCTTGCAAAAGCAGCAAGAAATGTTTTGCTCATTAATATACTTGAAGTAATATCTCAGCTTATGGATGAATTTATAAAATCATCTAGAATGCAAATTTTACATACTGGTAATAGTAGAGAAATATTATTATCAATACATGAAAATTTAGTGAGAGCATTAAAATTTAGAAATGAAAAAGAAGTATTTAATGCAATGCTAGAACATTTTGATTTAATATGGAAGGCATATGGATACGAAGAATAGTAAATTATTCTTAAGTAAAGTATTGTTAATAAAATATCAAACAAGAAGTTTCTATAAAAATAAAAGCAAAATTTTTATTTTTATAGAAACTTTTTTTTATAGAAAATTATAAATTTTATTATGTTAAAGAGGAGAAAAAATACAACTCTAGCTATAAAAAGTTGTAAGCGTTGTTATAAATTCCATGTAAATGTTTTCTGTTAATTTAATAACAATTATTTACATGGCAAAGTTTTAAATATATAATAATAATTGTAAGTGGTAGTACCAATCGTAAATTGGTATGATATGTTACCAAAATGGAGGGATAACCGTGTACATTTTATTTGTTTTAGCTTGTATTTCTATTATTTGGCTTATGATTTCATTAGGAAAGCTTAAGATTGCAGGCCATAAGGCATGCCCTATAGCTCTCTTAATAACAGGAAGCGATACTTCAGCAAATGTTTTATTTGGAGAATTACAAGTACAAGCTGCAAATTCCATTGGAGCAAATCCATATTGGATTGCAGGAGGAAATGTAATGGGAGCAACAGCAGGAAAAATGATTTCACCACAAAGTATAGCAGTTGCAACAGCAGCTACCAATCTTGTTGGTAGTGAAGGTAAAATATTAAATTCAACATTAAAAGTTTGTTCATTCTATATTGTGTTTTCAGGATTATTAATATATTTCTGTGGACCACTATTTGGATTTTAAAATATAGTTTTTTAGGAGGTATTTACATGAATATTTTAGTTTGTATTAAACAAGTACCAGGAACTTCAAAAGTAGAGGTTGATCCAGTTACTGGAGTATTAAAAAGAGATGGTATAGATTCAAAAATGAATCCATATGATTTATATGCATTAGAAACTGCATTAAGAATAAAAGAAAATGAAGGTGGAAATGTAAAAGTTTTAAGTATGGGACCTAATCAAGCGCTTAGCGTAATTAGAGAAGCGTATAGTATGGGTGCTGATGAGGGAGCATTATTATCAGATAGAAAATTTGGTGGTGCTGATGTTTTAGCTACATCATATACAATATCTCAAGGCGTAAGAAAAATGGGAGATTTTGAGTTAATAATTTGCGGAAAGCAAACTACTGATGGAGATACAGCTCAAGTAGGACCAGAAATGGCAGAATACTTAGACATACCTCATGTAGCAAATGTTGAGAGAATCATAGAGATTAAGGAAAAATCAATTATAGTTGAAATGGATATGCCTGAAACTTTAGAAGTAGTTGAAATTTCATATCCTTGCTTAATAACTGTAGATAAAGGAATTTTTGAACCAAGACTTCCATCTTACAGAAAGAAAATTGCAACTAAAGACAAAGAAATTTCAATTATGAGTTTAAATGATTTTGAAGATAGAAATGAAAAGAAATATGGACTAAATGGTTCACCAACTCAAGTTGAAAGAATATTCCCACCAGAAGTTAATGATGATAGAGAAATGTGGACAGGCAATTCAAATGAGTTATCTGAAAAAATGGAACATAAATTAAAAGAGTTTAAGTTTATTTAATTATAAATTAGTTTTTAGTGAGTTTAAGGATTTTAATAAATAATATTAAAAAGGATTATTAAGGATATATAAATAAAAACATTAATCAAGGAGGAATGATTTATGGCAAAGTTAGTTGTTAATCAAGAAAAAATAACTAATAAGGAAGAGTTAATAAAAATATGTCCATTTGGTGCTCTTGAAATAAATGATGGAAAAGTTGAGATAAATGGAGCTTGTAAAATGTGTAAGCTTTGTGTAAAGAAAGGACCAAAGGGAGCAATTGAATATATTGAAGAAGAAGTTAAGTCAATAGATAAGGATTTGTGGAAAGGAATATCTGTTTACGTAGATCATGTTAATGGGAAGATTCATCCAGTAACTTATGAATTGATTGGTAAAGCTAGAGAATTAGCAGCTAAAATAAATCACCCTGTTTACTGTGTATTCATTGGTCATAAAGTTTCAGAGGAAGCAAAAGAGTTATTGCATTACGGAGTAAATAAAGTATTTGTATATGATGATGAAGAACTAAAAGATTTTAGAATAGAACCTTATGCAGCAGCATTTGAAGATTTTATTAAAAATGTAAAACCATCATCAATATTAGTTGGAGCTACAACAATAGGAAGATCATTAGCACCTAGAATGGCTGCTAGATTTAGAACAGGTCTTACAGCTGATTGTACTATCCTTGATATAAAAGAAGATACGGACTTAGTACAAATTAGACCAGCATTTGGTGGTAATATAATGGCACAAATAGTTACACCTAATTCAAGACCACAACTTGCAACAGTAAGATATAAAGTAATGACAGCACCAGAAAGAACAGATGATATTAATGGTGAAATAATTAAATGTGACATTAAAAAGGATAAGCTTAAATCTGGTATTAATGTTCTTGAAATTAAAGAAAAAAATACAGAGGTAGGAATAAGTGATGCTGAAGTAATAGTAGCAGCTGGTAGAGGTGTTAAGTCAGAAAAAGATTTAAATATGATAAAAGAATTTGCAGAGTTATTAGGTGCAGAATTTGCATGTACTAGACCTTTAATTGAAGCAGGATGGGTTGATGCTAAAAGACAAATTGGATTAAGTGGTAGAACAGTAAGACCAAGACTTATAATAACTTGTGGAATTTCAGGTGCAGTTCAATTCTCAGCTGGAATGAATAATTCAGAACATATATTTGCTATAAATAATGACGATAAAGCTCCTATATTTAAAGTTGCTCATTATGGAGTAGTAGGTAATATATATGAAATTATTCCACAACTTATAGAAAAAATAAAAATGAGCAAGGAGGCATAAGGCTATGACTTATAAAAATATTGATGTTAAAGACTATGAATATATACTATCTATTGCTGAAAATGATAAAGAGAGAGTTTTCTTTGGAGATGAAATAAACGAAGATTATAGCCATGATGAATTAGGTGGAATAAAGAAAATGCCTGATATAGTAGTACAAGCTATAAGTACAGAAGAAGTATCAAAGATAATGAAATATGCTTATGAAAATTCTATTCCAGTAACTCCAAGAGGCTCAGGTACAGGTCTTGTAGGTGCAGCTGTTCCGATTAAAGGTGGAATAGTTATAGATCTTTGTAGAATGAATAAGATATTAGAAATAGATGAAGAAAATCTTACTCTTACATTAGAACCAGGGGTATTACTTATGGAAATAGGCAAATATGTTGAAGAATTTGATTTGTTTTATCCACCAGATCCAGGTGAAAAATCAGCAACTATTGGCGGTAACATAAGTACAAATGCAGGTGGAATGAGAGCAGTAAAATATGGTGTTACTAGAGATTATGTAAGAGGACTAGAAGTAGTGATGCCAAATGGAGAAGTAGTACAGTTAGGCGGAAAGGTAGTTAAAAATAGTTCTGGTTACTCATTAAAAGATCTATTAATAGGATCAGAAGGAACTTTAGGTATAGTAACTAAAGCTATACTAAAATTATTACCACTTCCTAAAAAATCATTAAGTTTACTTATACCATTCCCAACATTAGAGAATGCTATAGATACAGTACCTAAAATAATTAAATCAAAAACAATACCAACAGCTATTGAGTTTATGCAAAGAGAAGCTATATTAGCAGCTGAAGAATTTTTAGGAAAGAGTTTCCCAGATAAATCATCAGATGCATATCTTCTATTAACTTTTGATGGAAATTCAACAGAAGAAATTGAAAAAGCATATGAAAATGTAGCTAATATATGTTTAGATGCAGATGCAATAGATGTATTTATATCTGATACAGAAGAAAGACAAGAATCAATTTGGTCAGCTAGAGGATGTTTCCTTGAAGCGATAAAGGCATTAACTACAGAAATGGATGAAGTTGACGTAGTTGTTCCAAGAAATAAAATAGGTGAATTTGTTAAATTTACTCATGAACTTGAAAGTAAATTTAATATTAGAATAAAGAGCTTTGGACATGCTGGAGATGGAAACTTGCATATTTATATTTTAAAAGATCAATTAGACGAAAATACATGGCATGAAAAACTTGAATTAGTTATGAAAGATATGTATGATAAGTCAAAAGAATTAAAAGGACAAGTTTCAGGAGAGCATGGAATAGGTTTTGCTAAGAAACCATATTTAAAGGAATCACTTTCAAATGATGTACTTTCAGTAATGGAAGGAATTAAATTAGCATTTGATCCTAAAAATATATTAAATCCAGGAAAAATATTTAAATAAATTACCTCTCAATTTAAATAAATTTTCTTCTAAAGAGTGTATCAAATTTTGATACACTCTTGTTTTTTCTGGTGCAGAAATTAAACTCTTTTTAAATTACCAAAAGTTTATTAAAAATAGGGAAAAGCAAATATTGTTTAAAAGTTAGAAGTAAGAGAAGAAATTATATAAATATTAAATAATTGATAAAATTTAAGTTTAAGAGGTTTAGATTATAGAAAAAAAATGAAAATTGTCTTATAATTTCTATATTGGTAGTAACATAATATAGAATAATAAGGCTCTGTTTTAAATGTGTGTTGATATATGCAATAGGTAAAGTCCAATTACTCCGCCCACTTTGCTTATGCATATATCAAAACCCTGCTAAAACAGAGCCAATAATAAAAAGGAGACAAATAGTTTATGATAGGTCTTGTTTTAGAAGGTGGAGCATTTAGAGGGCTTTTTACTGCAGGGGTTTTAGATGCTTTGATAGATATAAATATTGATATGAAATATATAGTAGGTGTATCAGCGGGGATTACTAATGGTTACTCATTTGTTTCAAAACAAAGAGGAAGAAATTTAGAAGTTATGGAAAGATTCATAAATCATAAAAGATATGTTGGGTATAATAATTTATTAAAATGTAGATCAATAATGGACATGGATTTTGTTTTTGATGAAATTCCTAATGAATATTGTCCTTTTGATTATGAAGCTTTTAATAAATTTGATGGTAAAGTTTTAGCAGGAAGTGTTAATGTAAATACTGGTGAAGTAGAGTACTTTGATAAAGATTATTTAGAAAAAAAGAATACAATACTTAGAGCTACATGTTCAATTCCACTTTTATTTCAATTTGTAAAAATAAAAGATCAGCTTTATGCTGATGGAGGATTAGTAGATGCTATACCTATAAAAAAATCTATTTCTGATGGTAATAATAAAAATATAATAGTTTTGACAAGAAACGAAGGTTATAGAAAGTATGAATCAAGGGGAAATAAGTTTGCATATAAGTTATATAAGAAAAAGTATCCTAAGCTAGCCAATGCTTTAAGAAACAGACATATTTCATATAATGCTCAATTAGATTATTGTAAAGAATTGGAGAATAAAAATGAAGCTATAGTTATTAGACCAACAATAAGGATGGATGTAGGAAGGTTTGAACGAAATAAGGATAAACTAAAAGCAATTTATAATAATGGATATAATGAAACTATGAAGATTAAAGATGAGTTAATAAAATTTATTGATTAAAAATAATATGGTATTGAATTTATTTAAAACCATATTCAATTAGGTAGTTGCAATAAAAGTATAAGTAAATAAGTAAATGGATTTTTATTTATTTACATATAATGTTTAGATAAAATTTAATTTATATAATAAAATGTATACTTAACAGATAAAAACTAGATAAAAAGGAGAAATAGTTACTTGGTTAATAAAGAATGTTCTAATAAAGATACAAATAACGAATTTATTGAAAATAAAGAAACTGATGAATCAGCAGAATTATATGATAATATGATGGATGATTTATTTGAGAAATATGAAAATAAAATGAATAAAATGTTTGTAAAAGGAGTATATTCTTTTGAAGTATCGGATCAATTAAAATCATTATCTAAGGAAGCTGTATATAATATAGCTAGAAATTTAGGTATGAGTAAAATTTCAACATTAAATAAAGATGCTTTAATTGAAAAAGTTCTTAATGAATATACTCAAATAATTGCAAAACAATTTATATATTTTGAAGAAGAAAGATTTAATATTCTAAAGAGTTATCTTAATAATGATGGAGTAAAAATCTTTGATGATATTGATGCTTATGAACTTAGTAGAACAGCATATTTTATGCAACAAGGAATTATATTTCCGTCAACAAAAGAAGAAAAAGCAGTATTTTTAATGCCAAAAATAGTTCAAGATATAATAATGGAAAAAGATACTACTGAATATATAGAGAGATTAAAAAGAAATAAAGAAGTGCTAGATGTATATAGAGGATTAAATAAAACATATGGTATCGTAAATACTAAGGATGTTATAGCGCTATTACAAAGATATGATATAGAAGATTCAAATGAATGTAATATTAATGAAATAATAAAAGAAGCTCAATATTATTACAGAGAATATAGAGAAGAAAAAGGAATTTTTATAAATAATAATATAGAAAATTGGTCAGATTTATTAAAGGATATAGAAAAAGATAATAAAAATTTAGAATATTATAATATAGATAAAAATGAATTATTGGATATGCTTGATTCAAAATTCATATATAAGAGTAAATTTGGAAAGTCATTCTTTAAAGAGTTTACTAGTATATTTGAAATAGAAAAAGAAATGGTATATCAAATAATGGATGATTTATCATTTGATATTCAAGATAATGATATAGATGATACAATAAATAGTTTGCTAGAATTAATAAATGCAAATAACTTAGAACTTAGAACTTATGTAAAAGGTGTAGCAACTAAATTTTTAAGTAATATAAGACTTTGGAAATATAAAGGTGCTACAATTAATGAAATAAGTGGGAAAGTTATAGAAGTAAAATCGAAAGTAACTATTGGTAGAAATGATCCATGCATTTGTGGTAGTGGAAAAAAATATAAAAAATGTTGTGGAAAAAATTAAATAATAATTTATTAATAAATTATTTTTAAAGTCATAGAAAGTAATATTTTTATGGCTTTTATTTGTAAATAAATTGTTTTTCACAAATGTTAATATTTAAACATATATTAAATTAGTATCATTACATGGAGTTGAAAATTCGTGATATACGGGCTGATATTAGCTGGCGGTAAAGGAAGTAGATTATATCCATTATCAAGAAATAATCAACCAAAACAATTTTTGAAAATTATTAACGAAAAGAGCTTTTTAGTTAATACAGTAGAAAGAATAAAGCCATTAATAAATAGAGAAAATATTTATGTTGTAACTAATAAAGATTATGAAGATAAAATAAAAGAAGAGGTTAAAGATATTAAAGAAGAAAATATTTTTATAGAACCTGCAAATAAAGAAACTGCTACATGCATAGGGCTCTCTGCAGTTAAGCTTTTAAAACAAGATGCAGATGCAGTTATGGTAGTGTTACCATCAGATCACTATATCCAAGGTGAGAAAGAATATTTAGATACCCTATCACAAGCAGTAGAAATGGCTAATAGAAGAAGGTGCATAGTAACTTTAGGTATAGAGCCTACACGCCCAGAAACAGGATATGGATATATAGAAATGGGAGATAGATCAACAGGTAATATATCTACTTATAGAATTGCTAGATTTACAGAAAAGCCAAATTTAGAAGTTGCTAAGGACTTTTTATTAAAGGGAACTTATTTATGGAACTCCGGTATGTTTGTTTTTAGAGCAGATGTTATTTTAAGAGAAATAGAAAAATATATTCCTAAAATGCACAGATCATTAATGGAAATATATAAGCATATAGGAGAAGAGGATGAAGAACAAATAATTAAAGAAGAATACGATATTATTGATGGAATATCAATAGATTTTGGAGTTATGCAAAAAACACGAAAAGCCTTTGTAATAAAGTGCGATTTTAATTGGGATGATATAGGAAGTTTTAATGCTCTGAGTAGATTCTTAGGTAAATATAGAAGTAATAGCATATCTAAAAATGTTTATATGGAAGACTGTGAAAGTTGCTCCGTATTTGGAGAAAAAAATTTAATAATAGGTTTTGGAATAAAAGATTTGGTAATAGTGGATGCTGGAGATGTTATTTTAGTTATGGATAAAAACAAAGATCAAGAGATAAAGCATCTGCTAAATAAATTGAGTGATGAAAATAAATATAATGAATTTTTATGATATTTAAATTTATAATATTTAAAAATATAGAGTATTAAAAAGGATAGATTTCTTAAAATCAGTACCTATGCTTTTTAACACTCTTATTTTTAATTTCATAATAAATTTATCAATAAATAGAAAATTATAAAAATTATATAGTATAATTCTAAAAATAACATAAAAAATACTTATAAAAGCATTGTAAATTGAATTATATAATATTATTATAAGAATAGATTAACTATTTATTATTAATAAAAAATGTTTTTAATAATAATAATAAGTGAGAGGGTGTGTATAGAATTGATGATCAATACTCATAAAGTTATTGCAGAGAGTATTTTAAATTACACAAATAGTAAGAGTATTTATTTAATCAATGATTATAGATTTATATGGGGTAATATAAAACCAGATTGTGTGCTTAAATATAAAATGATAAAACATTATTTTATTGAGAGTATAGATATTATTATTAAAAAAATTGAAAAGTTATGTTCTCTATCTTTACAAGATGTTTATTATAAAATGTCTGTTAATAAATTTAGTGAAGAACTTGGTGTTATTTGTCACTTTATGTGCGATTTTTTTTGTGCTCCTCATTATTATAGATGGGAATTTAAGAGTACAAGTCAAGTTAAAAATCATGTTATCTATGAAAAAGATTTAGCTAAAATTGCCAAAGAATTCAATTCAAAGGGAATTATAACTTCCAATGTAGATGTAGATAATATTAAAAAATTTATTTACGATTTACAAAATCAATATGACGGCTCTTTAGATTTTAAGAATGATTTAACATATGCCTATTATGTTTGTAATAGT
The DNA here is from genome assembly GCF_023845855.1 of Clostridium sp. ZBS2. Lineage (NCBI taxonomy): Bacteria > Bacillati > Bacillota > Clostridia > Eubacteriales > Clostridiaceae > Clostridium > Clostridium sp. ZBS2. The sequence continues at coordinate 59,563 of NZ_JAMQIF010000007.1, read as the reverse complement.
ATAGTGAATATGGTTTTAAATAAAGTATTTTTAAATGAGTGCAATTTATCAAAAGTAGTATAATTAGATTGTGATTAAGAAACTTATTTTTATAAGTTTCTTTTTTTAGTTGCATAAATGGAAATATAGGAATATAATATAAAAAAACATATGAATGATTAAACATATGAACAAGTGAACGGAGGAATCGATTATGAATAACGAAAGTAATTTTGTAGAAAGCTGTAAATGTAATATTATACATGAAGATACAGTAATGAAGGTAAAAGACTCATTACCACAAGAAGAAACATTATATGATTTAGCGGAATTCTTTAAGGTTTTTGGAGATTCTACAAGAATTAAAATAATATGTGCATTATTTGAATCGGAATTGTGTGTTTGTGATATGGCAGCTCTTTTAGGAATGACTCAATCAGCCATATCTCATCAATTAAGAACATTAAAATCAGCTAGATTAGTTAAATTTAGAAGAGAAGGAAAAGTAATTTATTATTCATTAGATGATGAACATATAAAACATATATTTGACGAAGGATTTAAACATATTACTGAATAAGGGGGATTAGATTAATTATGGAAAATGAACTTAAACTTTTACTTAAAGGTTTGGATTGTGCTAATTGTGCTAACAAAATTGAAAGAAAAGTCAATGATATAGAAGAGGTTATTGAAGCTAATATGAATTTTTCTTTAGGAAAATTAACTGTTAAATTGCATGAAAATAAGGATAAAGATAAAGTTTTTAATGTTATTAAAGATATAATTAATAAATTAGAACCAGATGTAATTGTAATTCATCAAAAAAATAATTTTAATAATAATTTAAATATAAAAAAATTAGATTATGGTGAAAAATGTAATAAATCTTGTTGTAGTCATGATCATTATTCAGCTCATAATCATATTGCTAAGCAAATACATTCTCATGATAATGAGCATAATCATATTGAAAATATCTCACATAGTCACGAATTAAATGAGAAGACAGGCTTCTTTAATAAAAAGAATTTTTTTTATGAAAATCAAATATTTATAATAGGATTAATTTTATATTTAATTGCTATTTTGTTTAAAGAAAATAGTTATTTAGACATTTCTATATTTGTTCTTAGTTATATTTTAATTGGTGGTGATGTATTAAAAACTGCTTTTAAAAATATTTTAAGAGGTGAAATTTTTGATGAAAATTTCTTGATGACTATAGCAACAGTAGGGGCATTAGCAATAGGTGAATATCCAGAAGCTGTTGGAGTTATGATGTTTTATAAGATAGGGGAATTATTTCAAGGATATGCAGTCAATAAATCAAGAAAATCTATAACATCACTTATGAATATACGTCCAGAGTATGCAAATATAATTACTGAACATGGAGAAAAAAGGGTATCTCCAGAGGAAGTTAAAATTAATGATTTTATAGTTATAAAACCTGGAGAAAGGATACCTCTTGATGGTATAGTAACAGACGGAAAAGGAAGTATAGATACATCAGCATTAACAGGGGAATCACTTCCTAGAGAAGTCAATATAGGTGATGAATTATTATCAGGAAGCATAAACTTAAGTTCAGTTATAAAATTAAAAGTCACTAAAATTTTTAGTGAATCAACAGTGTCTAAAATATTAAACTTAGTAGAAAATTCAAGTAGTAAAAAAGCTAAGACAGAGAAGTTTATTACTAAATTTTCAAGACTATATACTCCAATAGTAGTGTTTTTAGCAATAGCTGTTGCGATAATTCCTCCAATTATAATTCCAGGGCAAGTATTTTCAGATTGGATATATAGAGCATTAATCTTTTTAGTAATATCATGTCCATGTGCACTAGTAATTTCTGTTCCATTAGGACTTTTTGCAGGAATTGGAGGGGCATCTAAAAAGGGGATTTTAATAAAGGGTGGAAACTATATTGAAGTTTTAAAAAATGTTGAAACTATTGTATTTGATAAAACAGGAACTTTAACAAAAGGAGTATTTAAAGTTACAGAAATTAATTCAATAGACATGAATAAAGAAGACTTTTTAAGAATTGTGGCTTTAGGTGAAAGTTTTTCTAATCATCCAATTGCTCAATCAATAGTAAAAGAATTTAAAGGTAAATTAGAAAAGAAACAGGTAGAAAATTATCAAGAATTATCTGGACACGGAGTAAAAGCTACAATTGAAGGGAAAAATGTTATATTAGGTAATTATAAGTTACTTGAAGATAATCATATTAATATAGAAAAAGTAGAAAAAACAGGAACTGTAGTATATGTTGTAATAAATAATAAATATAGTGGGAATATAGTAATAGCAGATCAAATAAAGGAAGATTCAATTGAAGCAATCAAAAAATTAAAAATGATTGGAATAAAGAAAACGGTAATGCTTACGGGTGATAATAAGAGTGTAGCAAACAGTGTTGCAAAAAATATAGGTGTAGATCAAGTGAAGAGTGAGCTTTTACCAGGGGATAAAGTATTAGAGATTGAAAAGTTAATATCTAGTAGCACTTCAAAAGGTAAAGTAATGTTTGTTGGTGATGGAATAAATGATGCACCGGTTCTTGCAAGAGCCGATATAGGTATCGCAATGGGGGGTATAGGATCTGATGCAGCAATAGAAGCAGCAGATGTTGTTCTTATGAAAGATAACCCCTTAGCATTAGTTGATGCAATAAAAATAGCAAAGAAAACTAATTCTATATTATGGCAAAATATAATTTTTGCTCTTGGGGTAAAGATATTTGTATTACTATTAGGTGCATTAGGAATTGCAAATATGTGGGAAGCAGTATTTGCGGATGTAGGTGTTACTTTAATTGCTATATTAAATTCTATGAGGAGTTTAAAAAACTAATTAAATTAAAGGCTCTGTTTTAAATGTGACAATACTCATTTTAGCATTCCTAAGTTCAATTACTCCGCTTACTTTGCTTATGCATATATCAACACTCTGATAAAACAGAGACAAATTAAAAAAAGAGTTATATTTTATAATAAATCATAAAATAATAATAAGAGCAGCTTTTAATGTAGCTGCTCTTAAATTTTTTGAATTTTAATTTAATACTACTATGTAAACATTTTTAATTTTTATAAAAAATAATTATTAAAGATAAGCCTAGAAAAAAATAAAATTTTATATTATGATAAAATATAGGTGATTTTTATATCAACTTATAATTTTGTTTAGATGATAATGATTTACAGGTGTTTTAAGTATGTTGTATATGTGTTTTTAGTAAGTTATTAAAATAACATTTGTGTTATTAACTAGTATGTTAAAATAATATTTTTCTAATACTTTAAAGTTTAGATTTTAAGATTTATTAGAATAAATAGCAATAAATTGGACTTTTAGAGAAAAGATTAAGTATAAATAAAAAATAAGGAGTAATGATATGGATAAAAATAAGAATATATCTATGGCAGTTATAAAGAGATTGCCTAAATATCATAGGTATCTTAATGAACTTATGAAAAATGATGTAGATAGAATATCGTCAAAGGAACTTGGAGAAAAAATAGGGTTTACAGCATCTCAAATCAGACAAGATTTGAATTGTTTTGGCGATTTTGGTCAGCAAGGATATGGGTATAACGTTAAGGAATTATATACGCAAATTAACTCAATATTAGGATTAGATAAGGAATATAATGCTGTTTTAATTGGGGCAGGTAATATAGGGCAGGCAATAGCTAATTATACTAGATTTGATAAATTAGGAATTATGATAACAGCTATTTTTGATGCAAATCCTAAACTTATAGGCATAAAAATTAGAGATATTGAAATTAGGGATATTGATGAATTAGGAAGCTTTCTTAAGTCAGATTCAATAGATATTGGAGTTATATGTGTGCCTAAAAAAAGTGCACAAAAGGTTAGTGATGAATTGATAAATGGAGGAATAAGAGGTATTTGGAATTTTGCACCTATAGATTTGGTTGTGCCAGAAGATGTAAAAGTTGAAAATGTTCATTTAAGTGAGAGTGTATCGACATTGATTTATCAATTACATCAGCAAAGATAGAGTGAGAATTTGAGGGGTTATATAAAAAATATGCTAATAATACAATATTTTATTGCAAATAATAATTATAAGTATTATAATTTAAGAAAAGAAAGATATTGGTTGCATATTTTTTTGCAAGCAATTGTTAATATTATAACAATTGGCGACAATTGTTGACATTATAAGACTATTACAAGCCTTTTATTTTTAAATTTAATTGTTAATATTATAACAATTTTAATTTAAAAATAAATTGTTAAGAATTGTTTAGAATTAATTTTTACCATATCTAAAACCTAAAAATACAAATTTATTTAAGTAAAAAACATAAATTTAAATATATAAGTTTAAGGGAGGATTATAAAGATGGAATTAAAAAATGTAATTCTTGAAAAAGAGGATCATTTAGCAATTGTTACAATTAATAGACCAAAAGCTTTAAATGCATTAAACTCAGAAACATTAAAAGATTTAGACTCAGTTTTAGAAAATTTAGAAAACGATAGCAATATATATGCAGTTATTTTAACTGGTGCAGGAGAAAAATCTTTTGTTGCTGGAGCAGATATATCAGAAATGAAAGACCTTAATGAAGAACAAGGTAGAGAATTTGGAGAATTGGGAAATAAAGTATTCCTAAGATTAGAAAATTTAGACAAACCTGTAATTGCAGCTATTTCAGGATTTGCTTTAGGTGGCGGATGTGAATTATCTATGTCATGTGATATAAGAATAGCTTCAGAAAAAGCAAAATTTGGTCAACCAGAAGCAGGTCTTGGAATAACACCTGGATTTGGTGGAACTCAAAGATTAGCTAGAATAGTAGGACTAGGAAAAGCTAAGGAAATGATTTATACATGCGATATAATCAAAGCAGAAGAAGCTTATAGAATAGGATTAGTTAATAAAGTAGTTTCATTAGAAAGTTTAATGGATGAAGCAAAAGCTATGGCTAATAAAATAATAGCAAACGCTCCAATAGCTGTTAAACTTTGTAAAGATGCAATCAATAGAGGCATGCAAGTTTCTATAGATAAAGCAGTCTTAATTGAAGCTGAAGATTTTGGAAAATGTTTTGCTTCTGAAGATCAAACAGAAGGAATGACTGCATTCTTAGAAAGAAGAGAAAAGAACTTCAAAAATAAATAATATTTATAAAATAAGTTAAAAATCTATTGCAGATTTATATATATTCATCATCAATAGAGTGTAATCAATAAGGAGGGTAATTTAATGAATTTCCAATTAACTAGAGAACAAGAATTAGTACAACAAATGGTTAGAGAATTCGCTGAAAACGAAGTAAAACCAATTGCTGCTGAAGTGGATGAAACTGAAAGATTCCCAATGGAAAACGTTGAAAAAATGGGTAAAATAGGCATGATGGGTATACCATTTGCTAAAGAATTTGGAGGAGCAGGTGGAGATGTTCTTTCATATATAATGACAGTTGAAGAATTGTCAAAAGTGTGTGCAACAACAGGAGTTATAGTTTCAGCTCATACTTCATTATGTGCATCAGTAATAAACGAACATGGTACTCCAGACCAAAAAGCAAAATACTTACCAGATCTTTGTCAAGGTAAGAAAATAGGTGCTTTCGGTTTAACTGAACCAGGTGCTGGAACAGATGCTGCTGGACAACAAACAACAGCTGTATTAGATGGAGATCACTATGTATTAAATGGATCAAAAATCTTCATAACTAATGGTGGAGTTGCTGAAACTTTCATAATCTTCGCTATGACTGATAAGAGCCAAGGAACTAAAGGAATTTCAGCTTTCATAGTTGAAAAATCTTTCCCAGGATTCTCAATCGGTAAATTAGAAGATAAAATGGGAATCAGAGGATCTTCTACTACTGAACTTGTAATGGAAGATTGTATAGTACCAAAAGAAAACTTAATCGGTAAAGAAGGTAAAGGTTTTGGTATAGCAATGAAGACTCTTGATGGAGGAAGAATTGGTATAGCTGCTCAAGCTTTAGGTATCGCAGAAGGTGCTTTTGAAGAAGCTGTTAACTACATGAAAGAAAGAAAACAATTCAGAAGACCATTATCAGCTCAACAAGGTTTACAATGGTATATTGCTGAAATGGACGTTAAGATAGAAGCTGCAAGACATTTAGTATATAAAGCTGCTTGCAAGAAACAAAATGGACAACCATACTCAGTAGATGCTGCAAGAGCTAAGTTATTTGCTGCAGAAGTTGCAATGGATGTTACAACTAAAGCAGTTCAAATCTTTGGTGGATATGGTTACACTAAAGATTATCCAGTAGAAAGAATGATGAGAGATGCTAAGATAACTGAAATTTATGAAGGAACTTCAGAAGTTCAAAAAATGGTTATCGCAGGAAGCATTTTAAGATAATAGAGGGAGGACTTTTATAATGAATATAGTAGTTTGTGTAAAACAAGTTCCAGATACTACAGCTGTAAAGATTGATCCTAAGACTGGTACATTAATAAGAGATGGTGTTCCATCAATTATGAATCCAGAAGATAAGCACGCATTAGAAGGTGCATTACAATTAAAAGAGACTTTAGGTGCAAAGGTAACTGTTATAAGCATGGGTCTTCCAATGGCTAAGGCTACATTAAGAGAAGCACTATGCATGGGAGCTGACGAAGCTATCCTATTAACAGACAGAGCATTAGGAGGAGCAGATACTTTAGCTACTTCAAAAGCATTAGCAGGAGTTATAGCTAAATTAGATTATGATCTAGTATTTGCAGGAAGACAAGCTATCGATGGAGATACTGCTCAAGTTGGACCAGAAATAGCTGAACATTTAAACATACCTCAAGTTACTTATGTTCAAGGCGTTGAAGCTAAGAATGAAGGAACTTTATTAGTAAACAGAGCATTAGAAGATGGATATGAAAAAATTGAAATAAAGACTCCATGTCTATTAACTGCAATTGAAGAATTAAATGAAGCAAGATATATGAATGTTGCAAACATATTCTCAACTAACGATGATCAAATCAAAGTTATGAGTGCAGATGATATAGATGTAGATAAGGCTGAATTAGGACTTAAGGGTTCACCTACAAAGGTTAAAAAGTCAATGACTAAAGAAGTTAAGGGAGCAGGCGAAGTTGTTAACAAGCCAGCTAAAGAAGCAGTAACTTACGTTTTAGGCAAATTACAAGAAAAACACTACATCTAGGATAATAGGAGGGTAATTTATTATGAATATAGCAGATTACAGAGGCGTTTGGGTCTTTGCAGAACAAAGAGAAGGCGAATTACAAAAAGTATCTTTAGAATTACTTGGCGAAGGTAGAAAAATTGCTGATAAGCTAGGAGTTAAGTTAACAGCATTATTATTAGGTAATAATATTGAAAACTTATCTAAAACATTAGCAGAACATGGTGCAGATGAAGTTTTAGTTGCAGATGACAAAAACTTAGAACACTACACTACTGATGCTTATACAAAAGTTATTTGTGATTTAGCAAATGAAAGAAAACCAGGAATATTATTTATAGGAGCTACTTTCATCGGAAGAGATTTAGGTCCTAGAGTTGCAGCTAGATTATCAACTGGATTAACTGCTGACTGTACATCATTAGATGTTGAAGTTGAAGATGGAGCTTTATTAGCTACTAGACCAGCATTCGGTGGTAACTTAATGGCTACAATCGCTTGTCCAGAACATAGACCACAAATGGCTACAGTAAGACCAGGAGTTTTCGGTAAAGTAAATACTGATGGAAGCAAATGTACTGTAGAAAAAGTAGAAGTTAAACTTGCTGATAGTGATGTTAGAACTAAAGTTGTAGAAATCATTAAAGCACACAAAGATGTTGTAGATATATCAGAAGCTAAAATACTTGTTGCTGGTGGTAGAGGAATGGGTTCAAAAGAAAACTTTACTTTATTACAAGAATTAGCAGAAGTTTTAGACGGAACTGTAGCTGGATCAAGAGCTGCTGTTGATAATGGTTGGTTAGAAAGAGATTACCAAGTTGGACAAACTGGTAAGACTGTAAGACCATCAATCTACATTGCTTGTGGTATTTCAGGAGCAATTCAACACGTTGCTGGTATGCAAGAATCAGATATGATTATAGCTATCAACAAAGATGAAACTGCACCAATAATGCAAGTTGCAGATTATGCTATAGTTGGAGATGTTAAGAAGGTTTTACCTGAATTAATAGCTCAAGCTAAAGCTGTAAAGAGTGCTGAATAATTAAAATATTATAGTGTAAAATTATTATAGATTTTAATCCTTCATTAAAAGATATTTCTTTTAATGAAGGATATTTATAAAACATTTAAGGGGGATTTATCAATGAAAAAAGTTTTTGTACTTGGTGCTGGAACAATGGGTGCTGGAATAGTTCAAGCATTCGCACAACATGGTTATGAAGTAATCGTAAGAGATATAAAAGATGAATTTGTTGAAAGAGGAATAGCTGGAATCAACAAAGGTTTAACTAAGCAAGTTGCTAAAGGAAGAATGACTGAAGAAGTTAAAGAAGAAATTCTTTCAAGAATTTCAGGAACTACTGATATGAAATTAGCTGCTGACTGCGATTTAGTAGTAGAAGCTGCTATTGAAAACATGAAAATAAAGAAAGAAATATTTGCTGAATTAGATGGAATCTGTAAGCCAGAAACAATCTTAGCATCTAACACTTCTTCTTTATCAATAACTGAAGTTGCTTCAGCAACTAAGAGAGCTGATAAAGTTATCGGAATGCATTTCTTCAACCCAGCTCCAGTAATGAAGCTTGTTGAAATTATCAGAGGAATGGCTACTTCACAAGAAACTTTCGATGCTATAAAAGAATTAACAGTAGCAATTGAAAAGAATCCAGTAGAAGTTGCAGAAGCTCCAGGATTTGTTGTAAATAGAATATTAATTCCAATGATCAACGAAGGAATTGGAATATTAGCAGAAGGTATAGCTTCAGTTGAAGATATAGATACAGCTATGAAATATGGCGCAAATCATCCAATGGGACCTTTAGCATTAGGAGATCTTATCGGATTAGACGTATGTTTAGCTATCATGGATGTTTTATATAATGAAACAGGAGATACTAAATACAGAGCTCATAGCTTATTAAGAAAATATGTAAGAGCTGGATGGTTAGGAAGAAAGACTGGAAAAGGTTTCTACGACTATTCAAGATAATATTACATTTTTGGACTCAAGCATTATGCTTGGGTCTTTTTTTATTGTTTAGGAATTTATATTTAATTTTACTTTTGTGTGAATTTTTGTCTTTAAGTAATATATTAAAGTGATATAATGTATTAAGAAAGAATTATTTTCTACAAGGAGCGTTTTAAATGTTAAAAGAAACAGCAATAAAATATTGGGATGATAAATACGATTTAAATTGTGCAGAGTGCTTAATATATGCATCAAATGAAGAATATGATTTGAATTTATCTGACGATGCACTGAAGACAATGGCGGCTTTTGGTGGAGGAATGGCTATAGGGGATGTATGTGGAGTTATTTCTGGAGCTATAGCTGTAATTGGAATTATGTTTACAGATGTAAGTGGACATAGGAGTCCAGTTGTTAAAGAGATGACTACAGACTTTATAAATAAATTTAAAAATAAGCTTGGAAGTAATAATTGTATTGAATTAAGGAAAGAATATAGAAAGTCTAAAAAAGAAGGAACTTGTATAGTTATGGTTGAAACTGCAGCAGATATTCTTGAAGGTATTGTAAATATATATGCTGATTTTAGATTAAATTCTAAGAGGCGCTAATTTAAAAATAAGACTCTGTTTTAGAAAAATGTTGATATATGCAATAGGTAAAGTGGCATTGTAATTGTACTTTTAGAACTCTTAATGAGTATTATCATATTTACTGCTTGTCTCAATTCTATATTGAGAGCAAGCTAAAATGGGACTATATTCATTTTAGTCTTCTTAAGTTCAATTACTCCGTCCATTTTACTTATGCATATATCAACACATATTAAAAACAGAGTTGTACTGTAAATAGAGAGGAGAATCTTATTTAATGGATTATAAAAGTATAGAGACTAGCAAAAATGGTGTAATTATAAGAGGGGTTAAAAATTTTAAGCTAAAACATATTTTTGAATGTGGTCAAGTTTTTAGATTTGAAGAAATTGAAGAGGATAATTTTATAGTCATTGCATTTGGTAAATTAATTGAATTAGTTCAAAAAAATGATAATGTATTTATATATAATACAACGGAAGAAGAGTTTAAAGAAATATGGTTAAATTATTTTGATTTAGATAGGGATTATTCTCTTATAAAAGAAGAATTATCTAAAGATGAATTATTAAAACAAAGCATAGAATTTGGAAGTGGTGTTAGAGTTTTAAATCAAGATCCATTTGAAATGCTTATTAGCTTTATAATTTCAGCTAGGAATAGTATTCCATCTATAAGAAAGACAGTAAATAAAATATCAGAACAATGGGGAAGCAAAATTGAATACAAAGGAAAAGTATATTATGCATTTCCTACAATAGAACAAATAAAAGATGCTAAATTAGATGAGATAAAAGAAACAGGGGCATCATTTAGAAGTAAGTATTTATTAGATACAATTGAAAATATATATAAGTCTATTAATAATGACCCAAAATCATCAGATGATGAAAGAAATATATTAAATAAATATGATTTAAATTATATAAGAAGTTTAAGTGATGATGACTGCCATACAGCTCTTCAAGAATTTAAAGGAGTTGGTGCAAAGGTAGCTGATTGTATAATGTTGTTTTCAATGGGAAAAACATCAGCTTTTCCAGTAGATGTTTGGGTTAAACGTGCAATGATGCATTTTTATAATGCAGAAGAAGGCTCATTAAATAAAATTAGAGTATTTGCAAGAAATAAATTTGGAAAGTTATCAGGATTTGCCCAACAATACTTATTTTATTATGCAAGAGAAAATAATATAAAGGTATAGAAATTAATAGTTAAGGGTTATTTATATAATAACTTTAATTTGGTAAGTTTTATAGCAAATTCAGAAAAATTTGAATAATATGATTATGACATGAATCTAATTAGTACTATGGTATAATTATCCTATCATTACATTAATATAATAATTTGCTGGGAGAGTGTGTGCGTAATATGTTCAAATTTGAAAATCAACTTATAAAGTTAAAACATGAAGTATTAAGTAATATTGTAAGATTAGCTAAAGAAGATAAAATAACTAAAGAAAATCTAGATAGAATACCTTACGATATGTTACCAGGGGATGAACCTCAATACAGAGAAAGTGTAATACATGAAAGAGAAGTATTATTAGAAAGATTGAAACTAGCAGCTGGATTTATTCCAAATGGAAAAGGTACAGATGAATTAATTAACATAGAAGATGAAAAACAAATATTATATGTTATAAAGAATGCATGTGATATGTGTCCAACTAAAAAGTTTGAAGTAACTGATGCGTGTAGAAATTGTATAGCACATAAATGTCAAAGTGTTTGTAATTTTGGAGCTATTACTTATGTAGATGGTAAAGCTTATATAGATCCTGATAAATGTAAAGAATGCGGAATGTGTAAAAAAGCATGTCCTTATGATGCTATTGCAGAAGATATGAGACCTTGTAAAAGATCTTGCCCAACTGGAGCATTAGATATTAATAGTGATAAGAGAGCCATGATAAAACAAGAAAAATGTGTTAATTGTGGTGCTTGTATGGCTGCATGTCCTTTTGGTGCATTAGAAGATAAAAGTCTTTTAGTTAAAGTTGTTAAAGAATTAACTAACACTGGAAATTTATATGCTGTTGTGGCTCCAGCAATAACTGGGCAATTAGGTCCAAAAACAACTTATGGACAAGTTAAAAATGCAATAAAGAAATTAGGATTTACAGATATGGTAGAGGCAGCGTGTGGTGCTGATGCAGTAACTGTACATGAAAGTAATGAATTTGTTCACAGAATGGAGAATGGAGACCCATACATGACTAATTCATGTTGTCCAGGATTTTTAAGTTATATAGAAAAAATGATGCCAGATCAAGTAGAGAGAATATCAGAAACAGTTTCTCCAATGGTTGCAGCAGGAAGGTTTATAAAGGCTAATGATAAAGACGCAAAAGTAGTATTCATTGGACCATGTACTGCAAAAAAATCAGAAATTTTAAGAGACTCGATAAAGGATGCTGTTGATTATGTATTAACATTTGAGGAATTATTAGCATTATTCGAAGGATTTGATATAGATCCAATTAACTTTGATGACATTGTTGTTGATGAAGCTTCAATCTTTGGTAGAGGATTTGGAGTTGGTGGTGGTTTAACTGCTGCTATTGAAAATTATATAAAAGATAAAGGGATAGAGTGTGATTTTAAACCAGTTAAAGTTTCTGGTGGAGCTGATATAAAGAAAACTATGATGATGGCCAAAATGGGGAGATTATCTGGAAACTTCATAGAAGGAATGATGTGTGAAGGTGGATGTATTAATGGGTCAGGAAAAATATTATCACCAATGAAAGCTAAAGCATCATTTAACAAAATTAATCAGCAAGCAAGCATGAAAAATGTATTGGAAAATTCTAAAATAGATGATTATAAAGATATAAATTTAGAAAGATAGAGTTTAATTCAAAAAAGAAGCCCTTTTAGGACTTCTTTTTTTGTGAATAAATTGGTAATTATATGTAAAGAAAAAACGTAATTATATATTTTTTAAACTAAAATATTAAAAAATATTCATTAAGTAAAAAAAAAGTTACTATATAATTATTAAAAGGTGTATTATATAAATTATAGGTATGTTTAGGGGGTAGATTTATGAAAATTTTGTTGGTTGATGATGAAGAATCAATATTAAATTTAATAAAAATGAATCTTATATTTGAAAATTATGAAGTAATAACTGCGGAGTGTGGAATAGATGCCATAAACCTATTTAAAAGTGAATCTCCTGATTTAATTGTATTAGATCTAATGCTTCCTGACAAAGATGGGTTTGAAGTTATACATGAATTTCAAGGTATAAATAGTGAAGTTCCAATTATTATACTTAGTGCAAGAGATCAATTAAATAATAAGCTTTTAGGTCTTCAGCTTGGAGCTGATGATTATATAACAAAACCATTTGACAGTAGAGAACTTATATTAAGGATTAGAGCTATATCTAGAAGAATAAATAAAGCTAAGGCCATTGGAAAAAATGAAGTTAAAAATAAAACAAATGATATTATAGAAAAAGGGTTTATAAAAATAATTGTTCCGGAAAGAAGAGTTTTTATTGAGGAAAAAGAGGTTATATTTACACATATAGAATTTGAAATAATTTTATTAATGGTGCAAAATCCATATAAAGTTTTTACAAGAGAAGAATTATTGGACAAGATATGGGGGTATAGTTTTGTAGGAAATACTAGAGCTGTGGACATTCATATAAAGAGAATTAGACAAAAGCTCGCAGGAAATGAAGACGTTATAAAAACAATATATGGAGTAGGATATAGGTTAGAGGTATAATAGATGAATTTGGGTATTAAAGGAAAAATAGTAATAATGAATATAGTTGTACTGATAATAGCTATATTAAGTATATATGCAGTAACAATTTATACTCTGTATAGTAGAGTAATAAATAATTCAATAGATATGCTAAAAAAAGAAAGTTATACAAGTCAATCATTTATTATGAAATATTTAGAGACGGAAGATGATTTTCATGTAGAAAACGTTTTGAATGAGATGAGCCCTTTTATTGCAACATACTTATCTAATGGTTGTAAATTTAGGGTTCAAATTTATAATAATTCATCTTTAATTGGAGATTCAGACAATTATCCTAATATAAGCAAAGATGATGATGTGGTAACAGCATTAAAAGGAAATAAATCATATATTATAAGAAGAATTGAAGAATCTTCTTACATACTCTTTTCAAGCCCGATTTATTATTCAGATGGTACTATAGGGTGTATAAGATATGTATATGATCTTGATAATGAAAATACAATTATAACTAATACGATTCTTAGTATGGTTTTATTTGCTATAGTAGCAATAATATTTTCTAGTATAATGAGTAATTCATTTTCTAATAGAATAGTTAGACCAATAGTTAGTCTGAAAAATATTGCAAGGAAAGTATCATTTGGAGACTTTTCTAAGAAAATTAGTATAAATAGTAAAGACGAGATAGAAGATTTGTCTAATTCTTTTAATATAATGTCTAATAATATAGAAATAATGATTGAAAATTTAAAAGAAGAAAAAGACACTCAAAAGAGGTTTTTGGATAATGTCACTCATGAATTTAAAACTCCATTAGCAGCAATTCTAGGATATTCAGATTTGTTACTAAGAGTAAAAGAAAAAAAAGATATTGAACAATGTGTAAAATATATAGTGCAAAGTAGTAATAGATTATTAAAACTTGTTGAACAACTTCTTGATTTATCAAGACTTAATAAAAATGAAATAGAAATAAAAAATGAAAATGTTGATATAAAATCTGTGGTTGAAAGTGCTGCAATAATGTTAAATCCTAGAATGAGTAAATTTGGGATTAAACTTAATATGAATTTAGTTAGCAAAAATGTTTATGCAGATAAAGAAAAAACAGAACAAGTTATACTTAATTTATTAGATAATGCAATTAAATATAGTGAATGTACTGAGATAAATATATATATGGAATATAATGAATCTTATGTAATAATATATATTATTGACAATGGACAAGGTATACCAAAAGAAGATTTAAAAAATGTATTTGAAAATTTTTATACAGCACATAAAGCATTACAAAAAAAATATGGTGGAAGTGGACTAGGATTATCAATATGTAAAGAATTTATGGAAAAGCAATCTGGAAAAATTGAAATAAGTAGCTTAAATGGAACTACTGTAAAATTAAGTTTCAAACATGCAATTTAAAATTATACAAAGTAGGGTGAAACAAATTTATGATAAACTTTAACTACAAGATAGTTATAAATCTATTTGTTATACTAGTTATATTGTTAGCTAGTATATATGTATATTTAAAAAGTAGCATTTATAACAATTTAATTATTTTAGATGATAAAGAACAGGTTATGCAGCATTCAAGTCATTCAATACCTGTTAAAGTAGAACTATATAGTAAAAGATGGGGTAAGCTAGTTATAAATTCTAATGATGAAATAAAAGAGTTTTGGAACATAGTTGAATCTATGCCTAAAAGTAATAATTTTTATAATTCAAAAATAGAAAATTCTTTTAATGAAATAACAGGTACTATATATTATTTGGATGGTGAAAAAGGTACATTATATTTAAATAATACTCTTAGAATAGATGATATTTATTATGGTGGTAATGAAAGTTCTGCATATATAAATAGAATTAAAAATTACATTAATGATATTTTCTGTACACCATCAGTATTATCAGAACTTATAAATGATAAGAATAAAATAACCATTGTAGATATTTATAATAATACTAAAAAGTGTGGTAGTAATGATAAAATTTTAATAAAAGATGAAGTTATGAATTTAAAAAGAATTACAGATAATAAAAAATTAGAATGGGCTGTAGCTAATAAGGGCGATTTGAATTATCATATTAGAATTTACAGAGAAGAATCTGAGGAATTTTATGATAATAAAATAGAAGATGATATAAATAGTTATGATGTAATAAGTCTTGATATTTATGAGAATGATTATGTAATTGTTAGAGATTATGGTGATGAAATAGTAAATTCCTTCTATATGGAGGGAGATTTGAATAATATATGTAACAACTTGTTTAATCAGTAATATTTATTGGAGGTAAAAATATGTTAAATAAAAGAAGGGGTATTTTATTAATATTTATTTTACTTATGCTTTGTATTCTTAATGGATGCTCTAATAATATGTCTAGTAGTAAGGAACTACCAAATCTTAAAAATGATAATTTGGTAGTTTATGTTGCGTTTAATGAAGATGAAGCTAAAGTTTTACTTGATGGATTTAAAGAAAAAACTGGGTGCAATTATACATTTTTAAGATATCCAACAGAAGAACTAGCTGATAAGATTAATAATAAAGAAATTTTAGGAGAAGCAGATATATTTTTAGGGGGAACAGCTGATGCTGTTGAACTATTAAAAATGAATGATTGTCTAGAAAAATATACTATAAACAGTTCAAGTGAAATCCCTATAGAGTATATGGATAGTGATGGGTATTGGATAGGATTATACGTTGAGGCTTTATCTATAGCTATAAATGAAGAAAGATGGAATGAAGAATTTAAAGATGTTGAGAAACCTAAAACAATAGAGGAACTAATAAATCCTAAATTTAAAGGTGAGATAGTACTTGCTGATCCAAGGACATCAGGAACAGGATATACTTTTTTATCTTACTTAGTACAAACTATGGGAAAAGATAATGCATTGGAATTTTTTAAGAAGTTGAAAAATAATGTAGGGCAATTTACTGATAGTGGATTTACGCCAGCTAAAAAAGTTGGAGTGGGGGAATATTTAATAACGGTAAACTTTATAAATCAACAACTTATAGTTAGAAATTCAGGATTTAATGTAGAATCTATTGTTCCAGAAAATACAGGATGGACAATATGTCCTATAGCTAAAATAAAGGATGGAAAGAATAAGAAGGCTTCTGAAGCGTTTATGAATTACTGTGTAACTAAAGAAGCAGGGATATCGCTTAAAGATTTTTCTATGGGATTTTCAACAATACCAGGTGTTAATTATCCTAACATAGAAAAAGATTTTACTTCATACAAATTGAGTAAAGAATATGATTTTAAAAAAGCAGCTAAAGATAGAAAAGAATTATTAGAAGATTTAGAAGAAATAATGTGATAAGAAAATTAGGATATTAAATAAAATCATTGATATATTTAATATCCTAATTTATCGTTAAGCTAATGATGCCTTAAATATTAATGTATATATTAATTGTTAGAAGTAAAAACTAATTAATAGGCTAGTTTTATTAATAAAAATACAATGAAACAATAAAATACATAAATAGAAATAATACACAAAAACATATTATTGAAATTAAAAAAGAAAATAAGAGAAAATATAAGTAAATAGGAGCAATATATATATAATTACAAATTTTAAACTTATAAAGCTATATAATATTATAAAAAATATTTGAATTATATGGTCATAAAGGATATTATAATAATTGTATTAGCACTCAATGCTATCGAGTGCTAATAGTTAATTAAAAAATATTTAATATTTAAAATATAGGAGGGACTTATATGAGAATAAAACCACTTGGAAATAGAGTAGTAATCAAGAGATTAGAAGCAGAAGAAAAGACAAAGAGCGGTATAGTTTTAACTGGAACTGCTAAAGAAGTACCACAAGAAGCAGAAGTTGTAGCAGTAGGTCCAGGAAGTATTGTTGATGGTACAAAAATAGAAATGGAAGTTAAAGTAGGAGATAAGGTTTTATATTCTAAATATTCTGGTACTGAAGTAAAATTAGACGGTGAAGAATATATGATATTAAAACAAGATGATATATTAGCAATAGTTGAATAGGAGAGTGGTATAAATGGCAAAGATGTTGAAATTTGGAGAAGATGCAAGAAGATCTATGCAAGTTGGAGTTGATAAACTTGCTGATACAGTTAAGGTAACATTAGGACCAAAAGGGAGAAACGTTGTTTTAGACAAGAAATTTGGTTCACCATTAATAACTAATGATGGTGTTTCTATTGCAAGAGAAATAGAATTGGAAGATCCATATGAAAATATGGGAGCTCAACTAGTTAAAGAAGTAGCAACAAAGACCAATGATGTTGCAGGAGATGGTACAACAACAGCAACTTTATTAGCTCAAGCTATTATTAGAGAAGGTTTAAAGAATGTTACTGCAGGGGCTAATCCTATGTTAATTAGAAATGGTATAAGAATGGCTGTTGAAAAAGCAGTAGAAGAAATTAAGAAAATTTCTAAGCCAGTAGAAGGAAAAGAAGATATAGCAAGAGTTGCAGCTATTTCAGCAGCAGATGAAGAAATTGGTAAGTTAATAGCTGATGCTATGGAAAAAGTAGGTAATGAGGGTGTTATTACAATAGAAGAATCTAAATCTATGGGAACAGAATTAGATGTAGTTGAAGGTATGCAATTTGATAGAGGATATGTATCACCTTATATGTCTACAGATACAGAAAAGATGGAAGCTATATTAGATAATCCATATATTTTAATAACTGATAAGAAGATTTCAAATATTCAAGAAATATTACCTATATTAGAACAAATAGTTCAATGTGGTAAGAAATTATTGATTATAGCTGAAGACATTGAAGGCGAAGCTATGGCAACATTAGTTGTAAATAAATTAAGAGGAACATTTACTTGTGTAGCTGTAAAAGCACCGGGCTTTGGTGATAGAAGAAAAGAAATGCTTCAAGATATAGCTATATTAACAGGTGGAACAGTAATTGCTGAAGAATTAGGAAGAGATTTAAAAGAAGTTACTCTTGACATGCTTGGTCAAGCAGAGAGTGTTAAAGTAAGTAAAGACAATACTGTTGTTGTTAATGGTAAAGGTAATCCTGAAAACATAAAAGATAGAATATCACAAATAAAAGCTCAAATAGAAGAAACTTCTTCTGAATTTGATAAAGAAAAATTACAAGAAAGATTAGCTAAGCTTGCTGGTGGAGTTGCTGTAATCAAAGTCGGTGCTGCAACTGAAACAGAATTAAAAGAAAGAAAGCTTAGAATAGAAGATGCTTTAGCTGCTACAAAAGCTGCAGTTGAAGAAGGAATAGTACCAGGTGGCGGAACTGCATATATTAATGTAATAAAAGAAGTTGAAAAATTAACATCTGATGTTCAAGATACAGAACTTGGTATAAAAATAATTGTAAAATCATTAGAAGAACCATTAAGACAAATAGCTAGTAATGCTGGAGTTGAAGGATCTGTTATTATAGAAAAAGTTAAAAATAGTGAAGTAGGAACTGGATATGATGCTCTATATGGAAAATATGTAAATATGATAAAGACTGGTATTGTTGACCCAACTAAGGTTACAAGATCAGCTTTACAAAATGCAGCATCAGTATCAGCAACATTCTTAACAACAGAAGCTGCAGTTGCTGATATTCCTCAAAAAGAACCAGCAATGCCAGCACCAGGAATGGGAATGGACGGCATGTATTAATGTAATAAAAAGAGACTACCTAACTTTGGTAGTCTCTTTTGTGTATAGAAAATTATATAACTTTTTAAGATTGAAAAGCTGATGAAATCTAGTTTTAGGTAAGTATTTATTTGAAAATAGCTTTATTTAGAGATATATTAACAAAATTTGTATATTAACTAACTTAGATAGCAATAATTAAAATAATTATATTTTAATTATTGGAGGATAATATTATGAAAAACAAATTTTGTTTAAATGATAAGTATAAGAAGAATAAGGGATTTACTTTATTGGAACTTATAGCAGTAATGGCTATTATAACAATCTTAGCAACTGCTATTTTACCTAAAGTAACTGGATATATAAATGAAGCTAAAAAAACTAAGGTCTTAGATCAATGTAGAAAAGTTGTAATGGCAGTAGAATCATATAATTTAACACATTCGTCCAATTATGAAAAAACTAAAAATATATCTAATATTAAAGAAGATAAAAGTGTAAATAAATATTTAGAAGGTGTTGAATTTAATAATTTGGATTTAACTACAACAATTCAAAATTGTTATGATGTGTTAAATGGAAAAGAATTTAAATTAAAAACGGATAGTGAAATATTAGATTTATCTACAATTAATTAATGAAATCGGTTAAATAAAATAATTTTTCTATTTTTGCAATTTTAATTTCAATTTCATTGACTTTGGGCATAGCATACATTATAATATTTTTAATCAAACAAAGAAAATATTTTAAAACTCGTATATACCTTGGATATGGCAAGGAGTATCTACCGGAAACCTTAAATTTCTGACTATGAGTGATATTAATATATTAGTATATTTAAAATATATTAACGTATTAACTTCACTTACGGGGTTGATGCGTTTTTTTTTATACATAAAAATATGAAAAAAATGCAAGAAAAAATTCATAAAACAAAAAATATGAAATATAAAAATCAAGGGGGCATAATTATGGCTACAATAATAAAAACAGCTTATACATTTGATGATGTATTATTAGTACCTAATAAATCAGAAATATTACCTAGAGAGGTAAGTGTAAAGACAAAATTAACTAAGAAAATATCTTTAAATATACCTTTAATGAGTGCTGCAATGGATACAGTAACAGAATCTAAAATGGCTATTGCCATGGCAAGAGAAGGTGGAATCGGAATTATCCATAAAAACATGAGCATAGATGAGCAAGCAAAAGAAGTAGATAAGGTAAAAAGACAAGAAAATGGAATCATAACTGATCCAATATTTTTATCAAAAGAAAATACACTTCAAGATGCTGAAAACTTAATGGCTCAATATAGGATATCTGGAGTACCTATAACTGAAAATGGTAAATTAGTGGGTATACTTACAAATAGAGATGTGACTTTTGAAACTGATTTTACTAAAAAAATATCTGAAGTTATGACAAAAGAAAACTTAATTACAGCTCCAGAGAATACTTCTATTAATGAAGCAAAGGAAATTTTAAAGAAACATAAAATAGAGAAATTACCTTTAGTTGATTCAGAAGGAAATTTAAAGGGATTAATAACAATTAAAGATATTGATAAAGCTAAACAATTCCCTAATGCTGCAAAAGATGAAAATGGTAGATTATTATGTGGAGCTACTGTTGGTGTTACAGCAGACATGATGGATAGAGTAGATGCATTAGTAAAAGCTAAAGTAGATGTTATTACAGTAGATACTGCTCATGGTCATTCAAGAGGAGTTATGGAAGCTGTTAAACAAATAAAAAATAAGCATCCAGAATTACAAGTTATAGCTGGAAATGTTGCTACAGCAGAAGCAACAGAAGATTTAATAAAAGCTGGAGCAGATTGTGTTAAAGTAGGTATAGGTCCTGGATCTATATGTACTACAAGAGTAGTTGCGGGCGTTGGAGTACCTCAATTAACTGCTGTTATGGACTGTGCAGAAGTTGGTAAAAAATATGGAATTCCAGTAATTGCTGATGGTGGATTAAAGTACTCTGGGGATATAGTAAAAGCTTTATCAGCAGGTGCATCTGTAGCAATGATGGGATCATTATTTGCAGGTTGTGAAGAAGCACCAGGCGAAATGGAAATATATCAAGGAAGAAGTTATAAAGTATATAGAGGAATGGGTTCATTAGCAGCTATGGCTTGTGGATCAAAAGATAGATATTTCCAAGATGGAAACAAAAAGTTAGTACCAGAAGGTGTTGAAGGTAGAGTAGCGTATAAAGGATATGTTTCAGATACAATATTCCAATTAATAGGTGGAATAAAATCAGGAATGGGATATTTAGGTTCAAAGGATTTAGATACTTTATATGAAACTGCTAGATTTGTTGTTCAAACAGCATCAGGATATAGAGAAAGTCATCCACATGATATAAATATAACTAAGGAAGCTCCAAATTATAGTGTAGGACAATAAAAAATATATATAATTATTAATTTTTATTGAGTAATGTTCTTAGTTGTTAGATAATTAAATTTATAAAGAACAATTTAGGAGGAAATGATGAAGAGAGATTTAGTTTTAGTTATAGATTTTGGAGGACAATATAATCAATTAATTGCTAGAAGAGTGAGAGAGTGTAATGTATATTGTGAAGTTCATCCTTATAATTTAAGTGTTGATAAGATAAAAGAAATGAATCCTAAGGGAATCATTTTTACAGGTGGACCAAACAGCGTATATGGTGAAAATTCTCCTTTATGTGATAAAGCTATATTTGAAATAGGAGTACCTATTTTTGGTATATGTTATGGTTCTCAACTTATGTCTCATATGCTTGGAGGAAAAGTGGCAACTGCACCTGTAAGTGAATATGGAAAAACAAAAGTTGATGTAAAGGTAGAATCTAAGCTTTTTGAAGGAGTATCACCTTCAACAATTTGTTGGATGAGTCATACTGATTACATAGAAAAAGCACCAGAAGGATTTAAAGTAATAGGTAATACCCCTGTTTGTCCTGTTGCTGGTATGGAATGTGAAGATAAGAATTTATATGCAGTTCAATTCCATCCAGAAGTTATGCATACAAAAGAAGGTACAAAGATGCTTTCAAATTTTGTATATAATATTTGTGGATGCACTGGAGATTGGAAAATGGATTCATTTGTTGAGAAGACAATTGAAGAAATTCGCGAAAAAGTTGGAAATGGTAAAGTATTATGTGCATTATCAGGTGGAGTTGATTCATCAGTAGCAGCAGTAATGCTTTCAAAGGCTGTTGGAAAGCAATTAACATGTGTATTTGTTGATCATGGGTTACTTCGTAAAAATGAAGGCGATGAAGTTGAAGAAATATTTGGACCTAATGGTCAGTATGATTTAAACTTCATTCGTGTAAATGCACAAGAAAGATTTTATGAAAAGTTAGCTGGCGTAGAAGAACCAGAACAAAAGAGAAAAATTATTGGTGAAGAATTTATAAGAGTATTTGAAGAAGAAGCTAAAAAAATAGGGGTAGTTGATTATCTTGTTCAAGGAACTATTTATCCAGATGTAATTGAAAGTGGTCTTGGAAAATCAGCAGTTATAAAATCTCACCATAATGTTGGAGGACTTCCTGATTATGTTGACTTTAAAGAAATAATAGAACCTCTTAGATTATTATTTAAAGATGAAGTTCGTAAGGCTGGATTAGAACTTGGAATACCTAAAAAATTGGTGTTTAGACAACCTTTCCCAGGTCCAGGTCTTGGAATACGTATTATTGGAGAGGTAACAGCTGAAAAAGTTAAAATAGTTCAAGATGCAGATGCAATCTATCGTGAAGAAATTGCAAAGGCAGGTATTGATAAAGAAATTGGTCAATATTTTGCAGCTCTTACTAATATGCGTTCAGTAGGCGTTATGGGAGATGAAAGAACTTATGATTATGCAATTGCACTTCGTGCTGTAACTACAAGTGATTTCATGACAGCTGAAAGCGCAGATCTTCCATGGGAAGTACTTGGAAAAGTAACAACTAGAATTGTAAATGAAGTAAAAGGTGTTAACCGTGTAATGTATGATTGTACAGGAAAACCACCTGCAACTATAGAATTTGAATAATATTAAATAAGTTAATAAGCATTTCAACAAAATCTAAATTAAGTAGGTTTGTTGAAATGTTTTTTATTCTTTAGGAAATTATATAGACTTAAAAATCTATGGATAACTTATAGAATACTGTATTTTAGAGGTATGATGAGTACATCTAAAGAATAAAAAATAATTATACAACACACTATTATTCCTAGTTTGAGCTTGTAAAGTATTGTAATTAAAAAGAGATGGTTTTATAATTTTTTTATTTTGGGAATTTTGTGAAGTTATGATAGAATTATATAGTAAATTTTATTAATATAAAAACAAGAGGTAGAAAAATGAGGATAAGAGTACCAGATTATTATAAGGATTTTGAATGTATTGCATCAGAGTGTGAAGATACATGTTGTGCAGGATGGGAAATTGTGATAGATGATGAAACATATGATTATTATAAAACTGTAAATGATGAATTTGGAGATAGGTTGAAAAATGAAATAGTTACAGATGAAGACGGAGAAAATATTTTTGTATTAAAAGGAGATAATTGCTCTTTCTTAAATAAATATAAGAAATGTGATATATATATTAATCTTGGAAAAGAGAGATTATGCAATACATGCAAACAATATCCAAGATTTATTGAAGAGTATGGAAGTACACGAGAAATAGGGATTTCGTTATCATGTCCAGAAGCAGCTAGAATAATCTTAAATAATTCTAAAAAAGTTGAATTTGAATTAGAAGAAAATGATGAAATGGTATGTACATATAATGATATTAGTTATGATATGTTTATTCAAATAATTAGCTCAAGAAAAATGTTCATAGATATATTACAGGATAGATCTATTGAATTAAATAAAAGAATGGCGATAATTCTTAATTTTGCAAAAGAAATTCAAGATAAAATAGATGCAAATAAAATATCTGAAATAACAAGTATTAGAAATAAGTATTCGGATGATAAATTTATAAAAAAATTAATAGATCAATTAGATAATTACAAAGCAAAAAATATAGAAAAATATAAAAACATTTTTAAGTGTTTAAAAGTATATCAAGATATTGATCATATAAATGAAGAATGGCCTAATGTTTTAAAATATACTACAGAATATTTTTATGATAAAGAACATAATGTTACGTTTTATGTGGGTAAACATGATAAATTTGATAAATATTATGTAAACAAAATGTATGAATATGAACATTTAATGGTATATTTTATATTTAGATATTTTATGAAATCTATCTATGACTACGATGTAATTGCAAAAGTAAAACTTGCACTTATTAGCTATCTAATTATTAAAGAATTAGATGTTGTACGATGGTGTGATAATGGATATAAATTTAATAAAGATGATCAGATAGATATAATGCATATGTACTCTAAAGATATTGAACATTCAGAAGAAAATTTAGAAGCATTAGCAGAAATATTTGAAACAAATAAAATTTTTAACTTAAATAATCTAATGACTATGTTGATGAATTAAAAGATTTAGTATCTTAGAGGTTATTTACAGAAGTCAATATAAAAAAGATATTTTAATTACCAAAAGGTATAGTTTAACTTTATATTTTTAGGAGGCAAGTTTTGAAGAATAAAAAAAATACAATTTTGAAAGGATTATTAGTAGTAATATTATTATTAATTGTTTCTTTATTTACATTTCAAATTAAAAATAATACTAAAGGAAAAATTGTTCCAGCATTAGAAACTGAAAATTCAGATGTATTAGAAAATAAAGATATTAAAAATCCATTTGAAGGTATAGATGTTACAAGTGAGGATATGGGGGTTACTGTTTTAGGATATCACTCTATTGGAGATGAATTTAAGAAAGATCCATTAGTTGTATCTAAAGATTTATTTAGAACGCATCTTCAAGCAATAAAAGATGCAGGTTATACAACTATAACATTACATGAGTTATATGATTACCTATATAATGGAGCGGAAATTCCTAAGAAAAGTGTAGTTATAACATTAGATGATGGATATAAAGATAATTATACAAATGCATTTCCTATTCTTAAAGAATTCTCAATGAATGCAACTATGTTTATAATAGGTAATTATTTAGATGGTGATGTATATTTGTTACCTTCACAGGTAAAAGAGATGAGTGATTATGGGATTGATATTGAAGGTCATACACTTACTCATAGAGAGCTTTCAACTTTAAATTATGATGAACAATTAAAAGAAGTTAAAGAATCTAAAACTAAGCTTGAAAATATAACAGGTAAAAATATTAACTTTATTGCATATCCTTCTGGTAGTTATAACGATGAGACTTTAAAAGCTGTTAAAGAAGCAGGATATAGTATGGCATTTACTGTTAAAAAGGGACAAGCACATAAAGGTGACAATCAATATGAAATAAACAGAGTATTAGTTGATTATACTTATAAACCAAGACATATAAAAAGAGATTTAAAGTAAAATAGTAGATTATAAATAATATTAATTTAACTTATAATTAATATTATTTATAAAATCTAGAATACAAGTATTAAAAAATAGTTAGATTTTTGTGTATTTAATTATACAAAATGATAACTATTTTTTTCTTTAGGAAATTATAAAAATCTTAAATTTAAGGATAACTTCTAGAATACCGTGTTTTAAGGGTATGATGAGTACTATTAAAGAATACAAAATTATATTTAAATTTTGTCTGATTAAAATTAACCAATACACTAATTTTAACATACTATATATTATAATTATTTACCAAAGGAGATAAACAGATGAACGATTATTATTGTAATGAAGATGAATTAGTTTGTAAATTTGATGAAGTTAGTGATTGTGAAGAAGCAGATTATAATGAAATGAATTGCTCAGACACAACAGGAACTGATAATAATTCAGTATGTGCAAAATGTTATAAAAAAGGATTTAAAGCAGGTTGTGAAAAAGGATATAAGAAAGGGTTTAAAGAGGGCCGTGAAAAAGGATATGAAGAAGGATATGAAGATGGCCGTGAAAAAGGATATGAAGAAGGATTCAGAGACGGCTGTAAAAAAGGATATGAAGAAGGATTCAGAGATGGCTGTAAAAAAGGATATAAGAAAGGATTTAAAGATGGCCGTGAAAAAGGTTTCCAAGAAGGATGCAAAGCTGGTTTTAGAGAAGGATATGAAAAAGCTATACAAGATATTATGAAATGCTTAAATAGAAATAATTCACGCTGTTAAATTTTTAAAGCGTAATTGAGCTATAATATTAAATTTAATAGAATAATCTAAAATCTTACCACAGGAGAATTTATACTCTGTATAAATTCTTCTTTTTTAATTTAAGTAAAAAAAGGACTATTTAATGTGAGAAAAATTATGAAACGTGTATAAATGTGTATAAATAAGTATAAATGTATACAAACATGTTATAATAAAAATGAAATGGTTTGCAAAATTAGTTTTATAACACATTTATCTAAGTTTTTTTTATTAGTATACATTTTTTCCAAACTGTAATGAAAAAGTGAATATTAAATAAATTACATTAATGTACTATTATATAATTGTAAGATGGAATGAGGGGTTGAAAATGATTACACAATCATTAGAAAGAAAGTTATTTACCATACTTGAAATGTTAGCTGATAGCAAAGAAAAAGCTTTAAAAGATTTTTCGGATGAACTTGGTGTTAGTACTAGAAGTATTAGAACTTACTTAAAGCAATTACAGGAAGAAATACCTAAGGATGTTGTAGAAATAGTAAAGACTAATAATTCTCAGTATAAGCTAAATGTGAAAGATGATGAAAAATTTAAGCAATTGCTAGAGTTAAATAGAAGACAAAAACAAAAATTTTGTCAATTAAATAATCCAGAAGAAAGAATTGATTATTTAATAAACAGGTTAGTAGGACTTAATGAGATTGTGACAATTGATGATTTAGCAGAAGAAATAAATGTAGGAAGGACTACTTTAGTTAAAGATTTAAAAAAAGTAGATCAGAAGTTAGATGAGTATGGATTAATATTAAAGAGAAAAACAAATTCAGGAATAAAAATTGAAGGCGATGAAATTAATTTAAGATTAATCATACTTGAACATTTATGTAAAACATATAATGATTCAATAATTTTATTAGAAAGCAATAATATTCTTACTAAAAAAGAGATTATTAAACTTCAAGAACAAATAGTAATAAATCTAAAAGAAAATAGATTTAGTGTAACTGAAGCCTTAATAAATAACTTAATAAGATATATAGCAGTAATGCTAATGAGATTGAAGAATAATAAAAATATAATTTCACTACAATCACAATATAAAATAATAAAGGAATCAGAAGAGTATGAAATAGGAAAAACTATAAAAAATACAATTGAAACATTAAAAGATGAAAAAATAGATGATTTAGAAATAATTTTTATAGTAATGCCTTTACTTGGAAGAAATGCACCTTTGTATCATGAAGTATTAAGAAATTTAACAATAGGTGAAAATGTAACTTTATTAAGAAAGCAAATCTTTGACAAGGTTTTTGAATTTACTGGATTAAGCTTAGAAGAAGATGAACAATTAATACAAGGATTAGAATATCATTTATATTATGCACTAAATAGAATAGTACTAAATATAAAATATAAAAATCCTATGTTAAAAGAAATAAAAGAAAAGTATAAATTGCCTTATGAAGTTGCTAAAATAGCTGCTTCAGTAATTGAAGATAAGTATCAGGTACAAGTAGAAGATGATGAAATTGGATACTTAGCATTACATTTTGGAACTTATGTTGAAAAAGCAGGCAAATCTTTTATTCAAATAGAAAAAGCAGCAATTGTTTGCGGGACAGGGTTAGGAACAGCAAAGTTACTAATTATAAAGTTAAAGAAAATACTTGGAGAAGAAATTAATTTTAAATCATTTTCAGATTTAGATTTTACAGAAGAAATAGCAAGTAATTATGATATGATATTTACTCTTGTAGATTTAGATATAAATACTGAAACACAAATAGTAAAAATCACTTCGATTTTTGATGAATGTCAATTAAAAGGAGAAATAGAAAGTCAAATATTTTTAAATAAGACTAATGAGAAAAGAAATGATACAGAACAATATATTTTAAATGGAATGTTGGATAAAAAATTAGTATTTTATTTAAACAAAAACAATTTCATGGACAATTTAGAAGATATGTTGGATAGCTTAATAAAATCAAATATTGTATCAAATGAATATAAGAAAAGAGTTATAGCAAGAGAAAAGAAAGCAGGAACAGCATTTGGTGGAAATATAGCATTACCACATGCAGTAGATGAAAAGGTAAATAGTGTAATAGTTTCATATGGAATACTAGATAAATTACTTGTGGTTGATGGTAAGGAAGTAGGACTCATAATATTACTTGTAATACCTTCAGAAAGCCAAAATAGTCAAGATATTATAGTAAAAACATATCAAGAAATTATAGACTTATCAAGTGATAAGAAGATAGTTCAAAAGCTAATAAAAAGTAAAAATTATAAAGAGTTTAAAGAAGTTTTAGGAAGGAGATAAATTATGAATTCGGTTGTATTTTTAATAATTATAGGAATTGCTGTTTGGATACTTAATTTTATCTTTGGATTAATACAAATCAAGGATTTCAATAAAAATTATATAGAATTAAGAAGATTAGGAAAAGTAGCAATAGGAAGAAAAAAAGGAATGATTAACTCAGGTACTATAGTTCTTATAAGAATTCAAGATGATGGATTAATTTTAGAATCTAGAAAAATGCAGGGAGTAACAGTAGCAGCAAGAGTTAAGCAATTTAAAGGTCTTGAAAATATGTACATAGATAGTATTGAGGAAAACGATTTAAAAGAATTTAACAAACCACTTAAAAGAGCAATCTTAGATGCTGTTAAAAACTATAAAAAGTTTAGACATGAGGAGGGAAGTAAAAAAGAAGCAGACTTAGAAGTGGTTGTTTAAGAATTGTAATATATAATGAGGAGGTTTTCTTATGACACAAATGTTAGAATTATTAGCTAGAGGTGCAGATTCATTCATGAATCTATTTAGAGCAGGTGGTAATCAATTTATGGGCTTTGTAACAGGCATAATACCATTACTAATAGCACTACTAGTTACAATGAATGCAATTATAAAATTTATTGGGGATGAGAAAGTAGAAAAATTAGCTATGAAATGTGCTAAAAACCCAATAACTAGATACTTATTATTACCGGTTATAGGAACATTCGTATTTGCGAATCCAATGACATTATCATTAGGTAAGTTTATGCCAGAAAAGTATAAACCAAGTTACTATGCAGCAGCAAGTTTCTCTTGCCACACAATGAATGGATTATTTCCACATATAAATCCAGGTGAATTATTTGTATTCTTAGGAATAGCAGCAGGTATTACTACATTAGGTTTTTCAACTACAGATCTAGCAGTTAGATATTTATTAGTAGGTATAATAACAAACTTCTTTAGAGGTTGGATAACAGATTTCACAACTTCATATGTAGAAAAACAACAAGGTGTTAAATTAAACACAGAAGTTAAATTAGGATAATTATTAAATAAAAAAATTAATTGAATAAAAATTAAAGTTAAATAAGATAAATAAAAAAATAAAAGATTAAGGAGTTGGCAATTATGGGATACAAAAAAGTTAAGATAAACAAAGGATCAGGCGGATGGGGTGGACCATTATTAATAGAACCTACAGAAAAAAGAAACAAGGTAGTATATATTACTGGAGGAGCTCAACCAGAAACAGCAGTTACAATAGCAGAATTAACAGGATGTGAATTAATAGATGGATTTACAACAGGAGTTAAAGATGATGAAATTGCTTGTGTAATAATAAATTGTGGTGGAACATTAAGATGTGGAATCTATCCTCAAAAGAAGATACCAACAGTTAATATTATGAAAACAGGTAGAAGTGGACCTTTAGCAATGTTTATAAAAGAAGATATTTATGTTTCAGCAGTAAAACCAGCAAATGTAGAAGTAATAGAATAGGTTTATTTTCTAAGATATAAAGAATAGGATTTAAAGGAGGAAGACTTAATGAGTTACGATACTAGTAAAAAGATTAGTCAACAAACAGGGGGACTTGTTGGAAAGATTGGTATAGCAATAGGGAACTTTAGTAGTACATTATTCCAAGCAGGAAGAGATACTATTGACACAGTAATTCACACAATATTACCATTCATGGCTTTCGTTGCAGTAATGATAGGTATTATAAATGAATCAGGAGTAGGGAGCTTTATTGCAAATTTACTTACACCATTAATAGGAAATGTAGGCGGATTAGTTGTATTAGCACTTATATGCTCATTCCCATTACTTTCACCGTTCTTAGGACCTGGTGCAGTTATAGCACAAATAGTTGGTGTTTTAATAGGTACTGAAATTGGTAAAGGAACTATACCACCACACTTAGCGTTACCAGCATTATTTGCAATAAATGCACAAGCAGCAGCAGACTTTATACCAGTAGGTTTAGGATTAGCTGAAGCAGAACCAGACACTGTACAAGTGGGTGTTCCATCAGTTCTATACTCAAGATTCTTAACAGGAGCTCCAACAGTTGTAGTAGCTTGGCTTGTAAGTTTTGGACTATACAGCTAAATTGTATTAATTAAAGAATCTAATTGTTAAAGAAGGGAACAGTTTTATGAAGACGATTTATAGCACTAAAATAGAAAAAATTGGTGAAAATGCTGAAGAATTTTTTGCAGCAAATATGTTCATAACTTTTAAGGACAATGCTCCTCAAGAATTAATTGATTATTGCTTTATTCACAATGAAAATAATTTATTAGAAGAGATAATGCCAAAAGACATACTTTCAATAGGTGATGTTACTTATGAGATAAAAGCAGTAGGTGAATTAGTAAATAAAAATTTAAAAGAATTAGGACATATAACATATAATTTTCTAGGAGAAGAAGAAGCACAAGTAGGTGGAACTTTATATCTAGAAAAAAAAGAAATTGCACCAATTGCCGTTGGTACAATTTTAAAAATAATAAGAAATTAATTTTAAATATTTAAAAAATAATATTTAAGAAAATTATAAGTCAATTTATACAATAAGTCAATTTAACGAAGAGTTTTAAAGTATTTTCAAACTTATATATAAATAATTAAATAATTTAGAGGATTAATTGTTCTTTGAATTTTAAATAGGTTTGATTATAAATGTACTTATATCGGAAATAAGTAAAGATAATCAAACCTATTTTATTTATCAGATATAGAGAAACAATATTCATATAAATTATTAATTTAATAATGGAGGAATAAAAAATGACAAAGTCATGGTTAAATTTAGAAGGAAAAACAGTAATAGTTACAGGTGGAGCATCAGGAATAGGAAAGGCAGTAGCACAAGAATTTTTAAATAATGGTTCAAATGTTGTTGTATGTGATATGAATCCTAATGCACCACAATTAGATATGAATGAAACAAGTGGAAAAATGGTATATGTAAATACAGATGTAACAAATTATGATAGCGTTAAAGAAATGGTTTCAAAAACTAAAGAAGCATTCGGTAAAATAGATATTTTAGTAAATAATGCAGGTATAAATATACCTAGATTATTAGTAGATCCAAAAGAAGAAAATAGTAAGTACGAATTAGATGAGGCTGTTTTTGATAAAATAGTTAATGTTAATATAAAAGGTGTATTTTTCTGTGCACAAGCAGTTGCTAGAGAAATGGTAAAAGCAGGTTCTGGAGTAATAGTAAATATGTCTTCAGAAAGTGGATTAGAAGGATCAGAAGGTCAAAGTATTTATGCAGCAACTAAAAATGCAGTAAATTCATTTACAAGATCTTGGTCTAAAGAATTAGGAAAACAAGGCGTTAGAGTTGTAGGTGTAGCACCAGGAATATTAGAAGCTACAGGATTAAGAACTATAGAATATGAAACAGCATTATCTTATACTAGAGGAATTACAGTTGAAGATTTAAGAGCTGGATATAGCAAAACATCAACTACTCCACTTGGAAGATCAGGAAAATTATCAGAAGTCGCTGACTTAGTTTGTTACTTAGGATCAGAAAGAGGAAGTTACATCCATGGAGTAACTTATAATGTAGCTGGCGGAAAAACTAGAGGTTAATTTTATTTAGTAAAAATCAAAAAAAGTATTTTAAATCAATTTAGTACTCTCTCATAAATTTTAAATAAATATAAACATTAAAAGTTCCTAATATTATCAGGGACTTTTAATGCTATAAAAATAAATTTTAAGAATATTAATAGGGATGTGAGGAAAAAATGATATATATATTAGATACTGCAAACTTACAAGAAATAAAAAGAGCGTATGAATTTTATCCTATGGAAGGTGTCACAACAAATCCATCTATAATAAGTAAAGAAAAAGAAGATTTTATAAAAATATTAAAAAACATAAGAGAAATAATAGGTAATGATAGCATGTTACATGCACAAGTTTTATCATTAAAAGCTGAAGACATGATTGAAGAAGCTAAGTATATAGCAGAGCAAGTTGGAGGAAATATATATATTAAAATACCTGTAACTCCAGATGGAATAAAGGCTATAAAAATATTAAATAAAGCTGGATATAAGATAACAGCTACTGCAATATTTACACCACAACAAGCTTTGATAGCAGCAAAAGCAGGAGCTCACTTTGTTGCACCATATGTTAATAGAATAGATAATATTAGCGGAAATGGAGTAGAAGTTGTTGGAGAAATAATTAAATTGTTAGAATTTAATAGTTTAAATACTAAAGTTTTAGCAGCATCTTTTAAAAATGTTCAACAAGTTAATGAAGTTGCTTTAAGAGGATGTCAATCAGTAACAGTGGGAAGCGACATAATGGATAAACTTATAGAACATCCATTAACAGAATTAAGTGTAAAACAATTCATTAATGATTGGGAAAATGCATATAATAAGATTACAGTATTATAATAAGGTAAAAGAATAAAGACATTTTTAATTATAAAGTAGATAGATTTATATAGATCTATCTACTTTAATAATTAAGAATTATTATCTTTAGTATAAAATTCCAAGGTTTGAATAATATCATAAATGTTTAAGAAATGTTTAATGAAAGTGTGATATAATTGAAAAGTGAAATTTACGTAATTAAGATATGGAGGTATGGTTGTGAAAAAAGGATTAACATTAGATTTAAGTAAAACACAAGGATTCGTAAAAAACTATGAACTAGATTACATGGAAGGAATGGTAAAAGATTCACATGATAGACTTCATAGTAAAACAGGTCAAGGAAGTGATTTTTTAGGTTGGATAGACCTGCCAGTAGATTATGATAAAGAAGAATTTGCTAGAATTAAGAAATCAGCAGAAAAAATACAATCTGATTCAGATGTATTAATAGTTATAGGAATAGGTGGATCTTATCTTGGAGCTAGAGCTGCAATAGAAATGTTAACAAGTAATTTCCATAACGTTTTAGATGACAATAAGAGAAAAGTGCCAAAGATATTTTATGCAGGTAATAACATAAGTTCAACTTATATGGCAGAACTATTAGAAGCTATAGAAGGAAAAGATGTTAGTGTAAATGTAATTTCAAAATCAGGTACTACTACAGAACCAGCTATTGCATTTAGAATATTTAAATCATACTTAGAAAAGAAATATGGTGTAGAAGAAGCAAGAAAGAGAATATATGCAACTACAGATAAAGCTAGAGGTGCATTAAAAAGCTTAGCTGATTCAGAAGGATATGAAACATTTGTAATTCCTGATGATGTTGGTGGAAGATTTACAGTGTTAACACCAGTAGGCTTATTACCAATAGCTGTAGCTGGAATAAATATAGATGAAATGATGCAAGGTGCAGCAGATGCAAGAGAAACA
The DNA here is from genome assembly GCF_023845855.1 of Clostridium sp. ZBS2. Classification (NCBI taxonomy): domain Bacteria; kingdom Bacillati; phylum Bacillota; class Clostridia; order Eubacteriales; family Clostridiaceae; genus Clostridium; species Clostridium sp. ZBS2. The sequence continues at coordinate 25,524 of NZ_JAMQIF010000007.1, read as the reverse complement.
TATTCAAATCCTTCACTTAAGGAAAATGATTGTTATAAATATGCTGTCACAAGAAATGCTTTATATAATAAAGGTAAAGAAATAGAAGTATTAGTTAATTATGAACCATGTATTCATTATTTCAATGAATGGTGGAAACAATTATATGGAGAATCTGAAGGAAAAGATAAAAAAGGATTATTCCCAGCAGCAGTTGATTTTAGCACTGATCTTCACTCTATGGGACAATATATTCAAGATGGTAGAAGAAATCTTTTTGAAACAGTTATTAATGTCGAAAAAGCTAGAAAAGAAATTACAATAGAATTTAGCGAAGGCGACTTAGATGGATTAAACTTCTTAGCTGGAAAAACTATGGATTTTGTAAATAATAAAGCATTCCAAGGAACTTTATTAGCTCATAATGATGGTGAAGTACCTAACATGGTATTAAATGTACCAGAACTTTCACCTTACTATTTTGGTCACATGGTATATTTCTTTGAAAAAGCTTGTGGATTAAGTGGATATCTTTTAGGAATAAATCCATTCGATCAACCAGGAGTTGAAGCATACAAGAAGAATATGTTTGCGCTTCTTGGAAAACCAGGATATGAAGATATGAAAGATGAATTAGAGAAGAGACTTTAATTTATGAAAATTATAATTGATGGAGATGCCTGCCCAGGTATCTCCATTATTGAAAAAGTGGCTAAAGATAGAGATATATCAGTAATAATTTATTGCGATATAAATCATTGTATACAAAGTAATTACTCAGAAGTTAAAATTGTGGATAGTGGTTTTCAAAGTGTGGATATGTTTGTAATTAATGAAACTAAAGCTAATGACATAGTAGTATCTCAAGATTATGGGGTAGCAGCTATATGTTTGCCTAAGAAAGCAAGAGTAATAAATCCAAAAGGTTTTATTTATGATGAAAGCAATATAGATCGATTATTAGAAGAAAGACATTTATCCCAAAAAATTAGGAGAGGTGGAGGTAAAACTTCCAATCCTAAAAAAAGGACTAATGAGGATAATTTAAGATTAGAAAAAAACTTAATAAAACTAATTGAATTAGTTAATAAAAATATATAGAGGAGAATACCTCTATTTTTTTTTCAGTATATGATAAGAATTATATAAATATGATATAATTTAAATAAAAATTAACTGAAGTTATTTACAAAAAATGGAATAATTGTATAATATAATTAAGGAGTAATATAGAGAGGGGTTTTGAGAAGGATGCAAGAGCTTCAGTTAAAGAATATAGAACTCATATTTAATAAAGAAAAACCGCAAACAAGAGGAACGGAAATAAATATAAAAAGTCAGGTTAATAATCCTAAGGATGACATAGAATATAAATTTATTATTGGTTTAAATGGTATATGGACAACTATACAAGATTATTCAGAAAAAGATAATTGCTGTTGGAAGCCAGTTTATGAAGGGGAATATACGGTTATGGTTCAAGCAAGAGATAAGGAAGGAAAAAAATCATTCGATTATGTAGCTAAAGAAGATTATTTAATTAGTAACAAAGATTTAGTAAGACTTATAGATGAGGTAAAGGTTGATAAAACTAGTTTAAATGTTGGAGAAAAGTGTTCTATAGAGGTAAAAGCAGCGGAAGAAGAGTTACTTTACAGATTTTATGTAAAGGGAGAGCAAGGATGGGAACCTATTATAGACTATACAACAGATAATACATTATTATATACTGCAAATAATGCAGGCAAAAAAGAATTTTTAATAGAATGTAAAAGAGCTACTTCTGATGAAAATTTTGATGATTATACTACTATCAAAATAAATGTGGATGATATTGAAGATGTTGAAATAACTAATTTTATATGTCATAATACTGAATTAATAGTTGGACAAGATCTTAAATTTACATTAGAAACCAAAAATGAAAGTAACAGAACAATTTTATATAAATTTTATAAGATTTCAAAAGATGGAAAGGCAATCTGCATGCAAGATTATTCTACTAAAAATTATTTGAATTACAAAGAACATGCTCATGGTAGTTATAGACTTTTAGCATGTGCAAAAGATATATTTTCAAATAAAGAATATGATGATAGGGCAGTTCTTTTATATAATATAAAACCATATAAGGATATACTAATTAAAGGGTTTGCAGCAGATTTAAGTTCACCTCAAATTATAGAAACTGATATAAAATTCAAAGCAGAAGTAGAGGGTGGAATTAATATTCTATATAGATATAAAGTAAAAGGTTCATATGAAGAGGATACTGGATTTATAAGGAATTCTGAATATATATGGCAACCTAGAGAATCAGGAAGATATAGTATATCAGTTTTTGCCAAAGATGCATCGTCTGAATGTGAATATGAAGCTTGCGAAGAAATTGAATTTGAAATAGAAAAAAGAGGCAATAAGCCAGTAAAAATAGTTGATGTTGTTATAGATAAAGAAAAAAGTGTTTTGATTAAACAACCTGTTAATATAATGGTTAATGCAGAAGGTGGAACTAGATTAAATTATTCATTTGTAGTGTATAGAAATAAAATAAAGGTGGAAAAAATAAATAATAATAATAAAAATTGGATTAATTTTACTCCTGAAGAAAAAGGAGATTATGAGATAGAGATTATTATTAAGGACAGATATTCTGATAAAGAATTTGATGCACATACTTTTGTTTACTTAAAAGCAAATGAGTATATACCAGGAGAAATCGATTATATAATGTTACCTTTAAAAAATAATTATGTAGTTGGAGATACCATAGAATTTGAATCAATAATTCAAAATACAAAAAGTGTCTTGGTTAAATATGTAACTAAAATTAATGGACATTTAGTTGAAGAAACTGAATTTATTAAAAATAAAAAATTAAGATTTGTTCCTAAAACTTCAGGAAAATATACAATAGAAGTGTATGCTAAAAATATAAAATGTATAGATGAATATGATTCTAAAAAAGAAGTTAGTTTATATATAAATGAAGCATCACCTGTTATAAATACAGAAATAATTATAAATAAAAAGAAGGTTAAAATTAATCATGAATTATCATTTGAAGTAAAGAGTACAGGTGGAAAAGATGTCTGCTATGAATTTTATTTAATGGAACATGGTAACTGGAATAAAGTTCAATCATATAGTAAGAAAAATTACTATAGCTTTATACCTTTTATTAAAGGAAAGTATAAGATTTTAGTATTATCTAAAAGTTATTATAAAAATACTAACTATGAAGATTATGCAGAAATATCTTTTAAGGTATTAGATTAAGATTTATAAACTTGTTACGAAAATAAATATAGTAGATTAATTTAAGTTTGTGATTTTAATAAAAGATTCTATTTAAACAAATCATTGATATATGAATAAGCAAAGTGGACTGAGTAATTGAACTTAGGAATATAGTACTATTTGTATATATCAACAATTATTTAAAATATAGCATAATAAAATTGGAGGGCAGTTATGAGTATAGACAATTTAAATTCATTTTCAAATGAATTAATGGCATTAACAGCAATTAATAATAGTGGTAATAGTAGTGATGATAAAAGTAATAGTGGAACTAATGGACTAGAATTTGCCTTAGTTATGCAAGCTTTAACAGATAAATCTAATGAATCAGCTAATGAATCAACTAAGGATTCTAGTGCATTAGAAGCAATGAAATCATTGGAAAATACAAATACAACACCTGGACAAAGATTAGATTATATGAAAATGGTTTTAAATGAGAATGTAACATCTAAATTAAATGGGTCTAGTACTACATCAACTGTCGATATAGATACTGATGATGAAAGTAAACAAAGAATATATAGAGCAGTAGAAGAAGCATCAAGAAAATATGGTGTAGATTCTAATTTGATTTTAGGAATAATAAAACAGGAATCTGATTTTAATCCTAAAGTAGTTTCAGGTGCGGGTGCTATGGGACTTATGCAACTTATGCCGGAAAATTGTGAAGAAGATGGAGTAAGTGATCCTTTTAATATAGAACAAAACATTAATGGTGGAGTTAAGCAATTAAAGGGATATATTGATAGGTATGATGGAAATGTAGAAATGGCTCTTATGGCATATAATGCAGGACCTGGAACAATGCAAAAAAGAGGAGTTAGCTCTGTTGAACATTTATATAAAATGCCTAAAGAAACTCAAAACTATATTCCAAAAGTAATGGGATATTATAAAAGTGGAATTTAGCATGAATCAATAAAAAATGAAGTTGTTTAGTAATAACTTCATTTTTTTATTGGCTCTATTTTAGTAAGAATTTTATATATGCCACTTTGCCTATTGCATATATAAATATATATTTAAAACATAATTTTTTATTTATATGAATATTTATTTTGACATATGTGATAATATACTATTGTGTAGAGAGACATATAAAATGATAGAGTGGAGTGAAGTAAATGGAGAGATTGGATAAAATAATTTCTAATTTAGGATATGGAAGCAGAAAAGAAGCTAAATTGTTAGCAAAAAAAGGATTAATTGAAGTAGATGGAAAGATAATTAAAGATAGCAGTGTAAATATAGATCCTGAAAAATCTATAGTTAAGATAAATGGAGAAGAGATATTTTATCGTAAATACATATATTTAATGATGAATAAACCAACAGGAGTAATATCAGCAACTCATGATTCAAAAGATGAAACTGTTATTGATTTGTTAGAATTAGATCATCAAATTTTTAATCCATTTCCAGTAGGAAGATTAGATAAAGATACTGTTGGATTATTGTTATTAACTAATGATGGGGACTTTAATCATAGAATGATATCACCTAAATGGCATGTTGATAAAGTTTATTATGCTAAAATAGATAAAGAAGTAAATGAAAAAGATCAAGAGGCATTTAAAAAAGGTGTAGTATTAGATGATGGGTATAAATGCTTAGAAGCAAAATTAGATATTATATCTGCATCACCAGAAGGTTCAGAAGTTAGAATTACTATACAAGAAGGAAAATATCATCAAGTAAAAAGAATGTTTGAAGCACGTGATAAAAAAGTAGTATATCTAAAAAGGGAAGAATTTGGTAATTTGATTCTAGATGAAAGCTTAGAAGAAGGCGAATATAGAGAATTATCAGATGAAGAATTAGCTATTTTAAATAAAAATTAACGAACGTTAAAAGATTATGCAATAAAATAATTCATTTTAGACGCATGAGTAAATATTTTTCGTAAAATTACTTGCATTTTAATATAGAATGTCCTATAATAATTTTGCAAGGATAAATAAAAGGAATTATATAGCCCCCTTTTTATTTATTGCTTATTGCTTATTGCTAAAGCGCAACCTAGCCCCAAGGGTTGCGTTTTTTTTGTCTTAATTATGAAAATGTTTACTTTGAAGAAAAGTTGATTTAATATATAAAAAAACATAAAAATAGTACATTTTAATAGAGATTAATAAAAAAATAAATAGAAAAAAATAAGTGAAGGAATTAAGTCATATTNNAATATGACTTAATTCCTTCATTTTTATTTGTTTTTATATTTTAAAATAGGAGATAATAAAGAAGTATATAATTTTAAAGGAAATAATTAGATATAATTAATGTATATAAAGATTAAATCAACATATAAAGAGAAATATTATTAATACTTTCACTATGTTATAATATTTAGAGATTAAGAAAGGAGCAGATTAACTAAATGGAGTTAAAATCATTGCTTAATAAAGAACAATATGAAGGTGCAATTACCATAGATGGCCAATTGTTAATATTAGCTGGAGCTGGATCAGGAAAGACGAGAGTATTAACTTATAGAATGGCACATATGATAGAAAATATGGGCATAGCACCATATAATATATTAGCTATTACATTTACAAATAAGGCAGCAAAGGAAATGAAAGATAGAGTTATATCACTAATTGGTAGTAAAGCTGAAAATATGTGGATATCTACATTCCATTCAACTTGCGTTAGAATTTTAAGACGAGAAATAGATAAGATTGGTTACAATAGTAACTTTACAATATACGATACATCTGATCAAAAAGTATTAATAAAAGAATGTATGAAGCTTTTAAATATTAATGATAAAGATATATCTGATCAAGAGATACTAAGTAAAATTGGAAAAGCAAAAGATACTATGCAAACTGCTCAAAGTTTTATGAGACAAAATGAATCTAACTTTAGAGAAAAGAAAATTGCGGAAGCATATGAGATGTATCAAAGAAGACTAAAGGAAAATAATGCATTAGACTTTGATGACTTAATATTTAAAGCTGTTGAGCTTTTTAAATCTAATCCTGAAGTACTAGAATTTTATCAAAATAAATTTAAGTATATAATGGTAGACGAATATCAAGATACTAATGGTGCTCAATATGAATTAATTAAATTATTAGCATCAAAATATAAGAATATATGCGTTGTAGGGGATGATGATCAATGTTTAGTTGAAGGAACTTTAATATCTACCGAAGATAAAAAAGTTGAAATAGAAAAATTAACTTGCGAAGATAAAGTTAAAGTTGCATGTGGTAATGGAGAAATAGGATTATTATCAGTAAGTGACATAAGTAAAAAGAAGTATTGTGGAGAAGTTATAAAAATTATTACAAAGAGTAATAAGGTAATAAAAGCTACACCTAACCATATTTCATTTGGAAAAGTACTATTAGAAGAAGAGAATTACTATGTTTATTTAATGTATAAAAACGGTTTTGGATATAGAATAGGTCAAACATCTTCTGTAAGATCTAGAGATGAAAGAGAAGCTAGTGGTTTAGCAGTTAGATTAAATGGAGAGCAAGCAGATAAAATATGGATAATAAAAGTTTGTAACTCAAAGGGTGATGCAACTTATTATGAACAATATTATTCTGTAAAATATGGAATACCAACTATTGTATTTAATTCAAGAGGAAGAAATATAACAGTATCACAAGAACAAATAGAAAATATGTTTAATGACATTGATACAGTAAGTGCTGCTGAAAAACTAATGGATGATGAACATTTATATAAGGAATATCCACATCATTTGAGCAATGCAGTAATAAGAGGAAATTCAGTAAGAAAAAGAGTTAATGTGACTTTCTTTGGAGGAAAAAAATCGTTACAAAGAGGATTATATTCTCACAGAATAGGACTTAATTCCTCTGGTGATGAAACAAAGAATAAATTTATAGAAGCGGGTTTCAATGTTAGAAATGGTGAAAGAAATACATATAGAGTTGAGACTGAAAGAGCTTTATATGATGAAGCAGAAGAATTTGCAAGAAGTTTAAGTGAAGTTGAAGAAAATTTTGATATATTAAAAAAAGCTAAATTAACTGGAGAAAAAAGTTTTCTATTTATGCCACTTGGAAGTTTTAGAGAAGGTATGGCAATTGCAATAGAAAGTGATGGAGTAATAAAAGAAGATATTATAGTATCTGTTGAAAGCGAAGAATATGATGGATTTGTATATGATTTAAATATTGATAATGCTAGAAATTATATAGCAAATGATGTTGTAGTGCATAATTGTATCTATCAATGGAGAGGCGCAGATATTCAAAATATATTGGATTTTGAAAAAGATTATCCTAATGCTAAAGTAATTAAATTAGAACAAAATTATAGGTCTAAGAGTAATATATTAGATGCAGCAAATGTAGTGATTGTGAATAATGCAAATAGAAAAAGTAAAGTACTTAGAACAGAACAAGAAGCTGGAGATAAAATAAAGATATATAGGGCATTTTCGGATGGTGATGAAGGGGATTTTGTTAGTAAGCAAATTACAGAGATTAAATCTAAGGAAAATAAAGAGTATAAAGATTTTGCTATACTATACAGAACTAATGCTCAGTCACGTATATTTGAAGAGAGTTTAAGAAGAAGAGGAATCCCATATAAGATAATAGGGGGAACGAGATTCTACGATAGAAAAGAAATAAAGGATATTTTAGCATACCTTAAGGCTATAGTTAATCCAAGAGATGATGTTAGTTTAAAGAGAATAATAAATGTTCCTAAAAGAAGTATAGGTGATGCTACAGTATCAAAAATTCAAGAATTTGCAAATAATTTCGAATTAGACATGTGGGATGCTTTAATGGAGGTTAGAACAATACCAACACTAACACCTAGAAATGCTAATAATATAGAAGCTTTTACAAATTTAATGGAAGAATTTATGTCACTGAGTGAAACAGCACCTATATCTGTATTAATTGAGTCAATACTTAAAGATACAGGATATTTAAAACAATTAGAGTCATCTAAGGAAATAGAAGATAAAAGTAGAATTGAAAATTTAAAAGAGCTTGTTTCAGATGCAGTTGATTTTGAAAAGAATAATGAAGATAAATCATTAGCTGCATATTTAGAAAAAGTATCATTAGTTCAAGATACAGATAAGATTGAAGAACAAGAGGATACAATAGTATTAATGACAGTTCATAGTGCAAAGGGTCTTGAATTTCCAGTTGTATTTATGGTTGGAATGGAAAATGGTATTTTCCCGGGAAATATGTCGTTTGAAAAAGAATCTGAGATGGAAGAATCAAGAAGGTTATGTTATGTAGGGATAACAAGAGCAAAAGAAACATTATTTATGACCTCGGCTGAAGTTAGAAGAGTATTTGGTAGAACAGTAGCATATTCTCAGTCTGATTTTATTAATGAAATAAAACCAGAACTTAAGGAATATGTAAGTGGAAATAGAATAGGATCTGGAAATACCTCTAATGTTAAGGCTCAAAAAAACAATTCATATAATAATCCTCATAGTTTAAGAAGCACTATAATAAGAGATGTTTGCAAATCTACTGATACAATTAATAACAAAAATAGTGATTCAGAATATTTAAATGCTAACGAAATTACATTAGGTAGAAAAGTACAACATGAAAAATTTGGCGTTGGTACAATAGTTAGTGTTCAGAATTCTGGAGATGATAAAAAGTTAACTATTGCATTTGATAAACAAGGAGTTAAAAATTTAATGTTATCATTTGCTAAGTTAAAAGGAATTTAAAGTTAGATTAGCTTCATATAGAGTTTAAAATTTTATATGAAGCTAATATATAGATTAATTATAAAATTTCTTAATTTAGGAGATGGAGATAATAGTGGATAAAATAGAGAGAATAAAAGAACTTGTTGAAAATTTAAATAGGAATTCATATGATTATTATGTACTTGATAATCCATCTGTAAGTGATAAGGATTATGATAAACAATATGACGAACTTAGGGCGTTAGAGCAAGAAACAGACTTTGTACTACCATATTCACCTACATTAAGAATTGGTGATGTTGTTTTAGAAGGTTTTAATAAATATACACATAAGGGAAAGCTTTGGAGTTTAGATAAAGCTCAAAACTTAGATGAAATAAAAGATTGGCATAATAGAAATGTGAAATTTGTTAATGAAATGAGAGCTAAAGGTGAAGAATTACCAGATTTAAAATATATAGCTACTAAAAAGTTTGATGGCTTAACAGTTAACTTAACTTATAATAAGGAAGGTTTGCTTGAAGTAAGTGCTACAAGAGGTAATGGTGAAATAGGAGAAAATGTAACATCTCAAGTAAAAACTATTAAATCTATACCACTAAAGCTTCAAGAAAATGATGAGTTATTTGAAGTACATGGTGAAGCCATTATGACACAAGAAGCTTTTGAAAGATATAATGATAGTGCAAATGTTCCATTAAAAAACTTGAGAAATGGTGCGGCTGGAGCATTAAGAAATCTTAATGTAAAAGAAACTGCTAGAAGAGATTTGTCAGCATTTTTCTATGATGTTGGATATAAAGAAGGATATCAATTTAAAACTTATTTAGAAATGATGGAATTTATTAAAGAAAAAGGATTGCCTATTGATGATTATTTAAAAGTATGTACATCTATTGATGATATAAAGAAAGAAATAGAGTATATAGAAAAAATAAGATTTGATTTAAATTATGATATTGATGGTTTAGTATTAGCTATAGACGATATTAGAACAAGAGAATTATTAGGGTATACAGTTAAATTCCCTAAATGGGCCATAGCTTATAAATTTGAAGCTCAAGAAGCTACAACAAAACTTTTGGATGTTGAATGGAATGTTGGAAGAAGTGGAAGAATAGGTCCAACAGCAATATTAGATCCAGTAGAATTAGCAGGAGTAACTGTTAAAAGAGCAACTCTCAATAATATGGATGATATAAAAAGAAAAGGTGTAAGAATTGGAGCGGATGTATTTGTTAGAAGATCTAATGATGTTATACCAGAAATTATGGGAACAGTAGAGAATACATTAGAAAAATCTGAGGAAATAGTACCGCCAACTGAATGTCCAGCATGTGGTAGTCATGTAGTTTTAAATGGAGCGCATTATTTCTGTGAAAATACACTTTCTTGTAAACCACAATTGGTTAAAACTATAGTTCATTATGCTTCAAGAGATGCTATGAATATAGCAGGATTTTCAGAAAAAACAGCAGAACAATTATTTGAAAAATTAAATATTAAATCTATTTCAGATTTATATAAATTAAAAAAAGAAGATTTAATAGGCTTAGAAAAGTTTGGAGAAAAGAAAGCGGAAAACTTATTAAATGCAATTGAAAAAAGCAAAGACTGTAAGTTATATTCATTTATATATGCTTTAGGTATTCCTAATGTAGGAGTAAAAACAGCTAAGGATATTGTAAATAAATTTAAATCAATTGATGGATTGAAAAATGCTATGTTTGAAGACTTAGTATCAGTGCAAGATGTTGGTGATATAGTTGCACAGGATATAATTGAATTCTTTAAAGAAGAAAAAGTAATAAATACTATTGATGAATTATTAAATTTAGGAGTGAATCCTATATTTGATGAAGTTAAAATAGTGGAAAGTATTTTTAAAGATAAAACTGTAGTTGCTACTGGTACATTACAAAATTATTCTAGAACTGAGATAAAAACTAAGCTAGAAGGTTTAGGTGCTAAAGTTTCAGGTAGTGTAAGTAAAAAAACTGATTATGTAATTGCTGGAGAATCAGCAGGATCAAAATTAACTAAAGCAGAAGAATTAGGTGTTAAGGTTATTTCAGAAGAGGAATTTGAAAGAATGTTAGGAAGTGAAAGTTAATGAAGACACTAGTAAATTGGTTAACACTAATATGTGGCTTTATAACTAGTATTTTAATAGTATGCACTTTTTTAACTAGTTATCAATTTTGTTATATAGACCAAATTTTTAATTCATATTTACCTGTTCAACTGGGAATATGTATAACTATGTTAGTACTTACAGTAAGATTTTTACTTAATGAAACTGGAAGAAAAAGAATAGTGTATTCTGCTTTTAGTTTTACAATATCTGTTTCTTTAATATTTTTTATAGTTAATTTAGTAAAATAGAAGATTTTATGATAAAATTTAATGTATTGAATAAGATACTTATAATATATAAGACATTTTAATTTTAAATTGTCTTTACTTTGAAAGGGAGGTTAACTATGTCTGTTACTAAAAAAGATGTTGAATATGTTGCAGAACTTGCAAGATTAAGTTTTAATGAAGATGAAAAAGAAAGCTTAGCATCTGATTTAAATCAAATTTTAAATTATGTTGAAAAGCTTCAAGAGTTAGATACTGAAAAGGAAGATATAATAGTAAACCCTTATTATATTGAAAACAAATTTAGAGAAGATGAAATTACCCCTTCAATTAAATTAGAAGAGGTTTTAGAAAATGCGCCTGAAACATTAGAAGAATATGTTTTAGTTCCAACAATTATAAGAGAACAATAGAAGATTGGAGGGTGAAATATGGATTTTACAAATTATAAAGCTCATGAATTAAAGAACTTAATTTCTAAAAAAGAAGCTTCAGTGGAAGAAGTTACTAAAGCTCATTTAGAAAAAGTAAAAAATATAGATGATAAAGTAAATGCATTTTTATATGTTGCAGAAGAAGAAGCATTAAATGATGCGAAAGTATTGGATGAAAAGTTAAGTAAGGGTGAAGATATTGGAGTACTAGGGGGAGCACCTTTAGGAATTAAAGATAATATAAGCGTTAAGAATATGCAAAATACTTGTGCTTCTAAGATATTAGAAGGATATATATCACCATACGATGCTACAGTTTCTGAAAATGTAAAGTCACAAGGTGGAGTTATATTAGGTAAGTTAAATATGGATGAATTTGCAATGGGTTCATCAACTGAAAATTCTGCTTACAAGATAACTAGAAATCCATGGGATTTAGATAGAGTACCAGGTGGATCATCAGGTGGTTCCGCTGCTGCTGTTGCTGCAAAAGAAATTCCTTTAGCATTAGGAACTGATACTGGTGGATCAGTAAGACAACCAGCATCTTTTTGTGGAATAGTTGGATTAAAACCTACATATGGAAGAGTTTCAAGAAGTGGAGTTGTAGCTTATGGTTCTACTTTAGATCAAGTTGGTACATTAGGAAGAGATGTTAAAGATTGCGCTTTATTAACTCAAGTAATATCAGGAGTTGATCATAGAGATTTTACTACAGCTAATATAAATGTACCTAATTATGAAGACTCTTTATCAGAAAATATTAAAGGAAAGAAAATAGCATTACCAAAGGAATTTTTCAAAGATGGATTAGATCCTAAGGTTCAAAAAGCTATATATGATGCATTAGAAGTATTCAAAGCTAATGGTGCAGAAATTACAGAAGTATCACTTCCATTAGCAGATTATGCTATATCAGCTTATTATTTATTAGCATGTGCAGAGGCATCATCAAATTTAGCTAGATTTGATGGAGTAAGATATGGACATAGAAGTGAAAGTGTTGAAGATGCAGTTGATGTATACTTTAAATCAAGAAGTGAAGCATTTGGAAAAGAAGTTAAAAAGAGAATAATGCTTGGTACTTATGCATTATCAGCAGGATATTATGATGCATATTATAAGAAAGCATTAAAAGTTAGAAATCTTATAAAAGGTGAATTTGAAAATATATTCAAAGATTTTGATGCTATAATATCACCAACAGCACCAACGCCAGCTTATAAAATTGGAGAAAAAACAGAAAATGCATTAGAGATGTATTTAGGGGATATTTATACTGTTCCTGTAAATATAGCAGGTATTCCAGCAATATCACTTCCATGTGGAGTTACTGATGGTCTTCCAGTAGGACTTCAAATAATGGGTAATTATTTTAAAGAAGATACATTATTTAACCTTGCATATAGCTATGAGCAATCAACTAAATGGCATGAAATGCATCCAAATCTATAGGGGTAAGGAGTGAAGAAACAATGGAATTTGAATCAGTCATAGGATTAGAAGTTCATGCTGAACTTTTAACTAATACTAAAATATACTGTGGTTGTACAACAGAATTCGGAGGAAAACCTAATACTCATGTTTGTCCTGTATGTTTAGGTCTTCCAGGATCATTACCACAATTAAATAAAAGAGTTTTAGAGCTAGGAATAAAAGCAGGATTAGCTTTAAATTGTGAAATAACTAAAGTTGGGAGAATGGATAGAAAGAATTATTTCTACCCAGATTGTCCTAAGAATTATCAAATAACACAAGATGAATTACCAATATGTAGAAATGGATATATTGATATTGAACTTGAAAGTGGAGAAGTTAAGAGAATCGGAATAGAAAGAATTCATATAGAAGAAGATGCAGGTAAGTTACTACATACTAAAAGAGGTACACTAGTTGATTTTAATAGAGCAGGCGTTCCATTAATAGAAGTAGTATCTAAACCTGATATTAGAACTCCAGAAGAAGCTACACTATATCTTACAAAGCTTAGAAGCATATTAAGTTCTGCTGAAATATCAGATTGTAAGATGGAAGAAGGTTCTTTAAGGTGTGATGGAAATATTTCTATTAGAGAAAAGGGAACAGAACCATTTGGTATAAGATCAGAAATTAAGAATATGAATTCATTTAAAGCATTAGAAAAGGCATTAAATTACGAATTTGACAGGCAAGTTGAAGCTGTAACTAATGGAGAAGCTTTAAGTGTTGAAACTAGAAGATGGGATGAAACAAACAATAAAACTATAGTTATGAGAAGTAAGGAAGAAGCAAATGACTATAGATACTTCCCAGAAGGAGATCTAGTAACTTTAAATGTTTCTGATGAATGGATTGAAGAAATAAGAGCTACTATTCCAGAACTTCCATATCAAAAGGCAGATAGATTTGTAAAAGAATATGGTTTACCTAAATATGATGCACATGTATTAACGCTTACAGATTCAATGGCAGATTATTTTGATGAATGTGCTAAATTATCTGGAGATCCTAAAGCAGCATCAAATTGGATCATGGGAGATATCTCAAGACTTATGAAAGAAGAAAGTACTTGGGTAGAAGATTTAAAATTCTCTCCTAAAGATTTAGCAGAATTAATAGAAGTAATAAAAGACGGAACTATATCAAGTGCTATAGGTAAAAAAGTACTTGATGATATGTTTGCAGAAGGAAAATCACCAAAGACTATAATTGATGAAAAAGGCTTAAAACAAAATAATGATGAAGATGCTATTCGTCAATTAGTTAATAAAGTTCTTGATGAAAATCCTCAAGTTATTGAACAATACAAGAGTGGAAGAACTAGAATACTTGGATTTGCAGTTGGTCAAGTAATGAAAGAAACTAAAGGTCAAGCAAACCCAGGAATTGTTAACAAATTAGTTACTGAAGAAGTAGAGAAAAGATAGAAAAAACTATTAGAGGTAAAAAACCTACTATGAAATAAGATGTTTCATAGTAGGTTTTTCTTATTTTAATTCTTCGGATTTATCAAAACTAGATATATCATCATAGTCACTGTCTTCAGTAGTTTGATTTAAATCAAAATCATCTGTTGAATAATTTGGATTATCTTTTATGGATTCATTAAAATACATTTTATTAGATAATGCATTAAGCTTTTGACAGATCTTTTCTAATATATAGTTTTGATATCGTAATTGTTTATGTGATTTTATTGCTACTATAAATAACCATATTCCTATAAACATAAAAACGAACATGAATAGTATTGCAACTATTAGAAATGTAGCCGTTAAAAATTTCATTTTAAAAACCTCCAATAAAATATGGTAATATTATACCATAATAGAATATTTATTTTAAATATATATTTATGGTATAGTAGAACAAAAATGATAAAATATGTATTTTAAATATAATGCCCTATTTTAGCATAATATATGATATATGCATAAGTAAAGATGGATAGTGCAATAAAATTAATTATAAATATTAATGATTATAAATTAAATAAAATGTTAATAATTTAATTATGTATATTATAAGAGTAAGGAGGTTATTAACATTGAAAAAATACTTGTTACCTATATCCTTAATTTTTATCATAGGTGCTTTTTTATTAGGATTTATTCAGATTGATAATGTTTCATCAGATAAAAAAGGTGATGATATTATCAATTATGGAGTAGAAGATATACCGGATAATTTAAAGACTGTTACTAACTTATCTAAGCGAAATGAAGATATAATTTGTGCTGTTAGTAAAGGTTTAGTTTCAAAGGATATAGATAATAATATATTGCCCTCTTTAGCTAAAGAAATAATTAAAAGTGAAGATGGAATAGAATATGAATTTAAGATAGATGATAATATATATTGGAGTGATGGAAGCAAAATAACTTCAGGTGATGTAATTGTGTTTTTTAGAGAACTACTAAAAGAGGATGATGAAGAAAATATACATGCATTATTAGATGTTTATGGTGCTAGAGAATTTAAAGATGGGAAAACTACTTTTGAAAAAGGAGTTGCAATAAAATCTAAAGATAACAGTGTCATTATAAGACTTAATGCTAAAAATGATAAATTTTTAAGCGAATTAACTAAGCCACAATATAGATTAAGAAAGTACTTAGTTATGTGGGAAAATATTAAAAAGAATTATAATGAAGTGATTTATAGTGGAGATTATAAAATAACATCATTTATGGATGATAAAATAACATTAGAATCAAATAGCAATGATGGAAATAGAAGAGTTATAAATTTAATAAATGATAGTAATGTAGAATTGTCTATGGCATCATTTGAAATTGGAGAAAGAGATATTGTTATAAATCCACCGCAAAGCCAATTAAATAAGTTAAGTAATGATGGAAGTTTAATAACAATGCCCAAAGATACAGGTGTGTATTTATACATAAATGATAAAAATAATATTTCTTTACAAGGCAGAAGAGAAATATATAAGTATATATCAGAATCTATGGAAGATTATTCTTCTTCAAATGAAAAATCATTTGAGTTGGCTGAAGGTAGTTATTTTAGAGAAAATAAAGAAGACTTAACTAAATTACAAACAAGAAAAGTAATAAGTAATAAGGAAGAGGAGTGGTCTCCCCCAAAAGTACTTACTATATTATGTAGAGACAATAGCATTAACAGAGAGTTATGTAGGGTTATAGAAAAGTGGTTTGACGAAAACACAGATATATCCATAAAGTATAGTTTATTAAAAGAAGATGAATTTAATGATGAGGAATTACAAAAAAGATATGATATGATACTAATTAATAATGAAGCAAATATTTTAGATAAAGATAAATTTTATAAAAAATTTGTTAATTACATGAGTGATAGTGAAAAAGAAATTTTATTATCTAATAATTGCAATGATGATGTATATCTAAATTTAGAGAATAAGATTTTTGAAGAATATAAAATAGTGCCATTGATATTTTATAATGAAAACATAGCGTATTCTAAAAAAATATCAAATATTAAAATGGATGGTAATGGAAATATGGATTTTTCATCTATAAAATAGTTTATTATAGATTAAGGCTATATCACTGGTAATACATCAATGATATAGCCTTATATATTTTACAATACTGTATTAACTTTTTTTATTATTAGATTTGTCTTTAGAAGATTTTTTTGATTTAGCATCTGAATCAGATGTTGTTTTATTTAGATTAGTTGTTAATTTTGGAGAATCAGGAACTTTTAAATTTAAGTTTGTACTAACATCAACATCTTCTATTTCAATATTATTTAATTCTGATGAATTAATGACTTCATTATTCACTACATCATTAATATCTGTTGTAGTTCTGCAGTCAGTTATATTTGTTTTAGTTTTACTAAATCCCATTTCTTTTTCAATATCGTCTTTAAGAAAATATATAAATAGTAGAAAAGAAAACATGTTTTTATTTGAATCAAAAGATACTTTAGGTACTGTAAAACAATCTTTTTTTCTAGAATAACTTAAGTTTTTAACAAATATAGGGGCTAAGCCATTACTTTCTGGAGTAGGTAAGTTAGGCATTCTAAAATAAGTTTCATCTAGCATATCATCAGATTTTAAGCTTAAATTTTTATAGCGTTCTACTTCATCTAAAGTTGGAGCTTCAGGCCAACTTGTTAACAGATTATTATTCACATAAAGTTTTCTATATATGTTAGATATAATAGGTTTTAATTCTGATATTTTATCTTCTTCTTTTGAATAGATCATTAAAGATAACAAATAAAGATTAATTTCTAAGCAAGAATACTTAGTTTCTTTTTTATCTGTAAGCTTAATAAACATATTTTTATCATTATCATATAGACTTAATAATTTATCATTAATTTCTTTGCTAGTTTCTTTAAAAGAAATTATATTTGTATGTTTGTAAGATTCCATTAAGCATATAGCTAATAAACAACAATTTTCTAATGAATTTACATAATAGTCCTTTATCATAAACCTATTTATCAAGAAATCACTTAAGTCTAATATTAGATCTTTAGCTGTAGAACTTTTTGAATACTTGTAAAAAATATTTAAGCATAATAAAATATTTAAGTTTTCTTCAAATGATAAGTCGTAAAGAGATTCTTTATAATCTCTTAATACACATAAAATTTCATTAGAAAATCTTTCATAATCATTACTGTCGACATCAGATTTATTATAAAAAGAATATAAGTAATAAGCTGCCATCATAAAAGCTTGGTCACAGAATTTGAACTTATCATTTTTATCTATTAGATTAAAACCTTTAGAATTTCCATCAGACGTATTTTTTTTATCAACAAAAACGCCCTCATTATTTCGAAGGTTTTTTGAATAGAATTTTAGCTGTTGTTTTGCTATATATTTAAATGGCTTTTCGAAAGATATAATATTTCTATTATCTTTATCGTAATTAGAATAATAATCACTTAACTCCAATAGACACAAGGTCATTAAAGCATTTGTTGAAGGGTTTATTTCCTTTTTAAAAGTGGATTCGTCAAACCCATGTGAAGTTTTATTGTGTATAAACATAGGTGATGATTTCCTATATATACATATTAGTGGAGAAAAGTCATTTAATATGCTAATATCATTTGTAGAAGAAGATTTTTTTGAAACTCTAATAGGAATTAGAAGACCAGATTTTGAATTAAGAACAATAGTTTTTACTGATTCTTTTGATAAATAAAAAAGCTGACTACTAATTTCCTTTTGAGAAAGACTATTCATTCTAAAAAATGGCCCTATATATCTCAATTATATTCACCTCTCTAAAAATTCTCATACTATTAATTAATATGAGTTAAATTCAAAAATAGTGCATAAAATCTAAATAAAAGGTGAAATTTTTTAATAAAGGTATTAAAGAGGTCTTTAAATCAATCTATTATTTATATATGTTAATATTAATAAATTAAGTAAAAATATATACAATATAATAATATAATAAATTTTGAAATATATGTGTTTGGAGTGTGATTTCGTTGAGAATTGATGGAAGAAAAAATGATCAAATAAGACATGTTAAAGTGACAAGACATTATACAAAGTATGCAGAAGGTTCAGTGTATATAGAAGTAGGTGATACAAAAGTTTTATGTAATGTTTCTATTGAAGACAAAGTTCCACCATTTATGAAGGGAACAGGATCAGGATGGATTACAGCAGAATATAATATGCTTCCAAGATCAACAGAAACGAGAAAGATAAGAGATATCGCAAGATTAAAAATAGATGGAAGAACAATGGAGATACAAAGGCTTATAGGAAGAGCATTAAGATCTGTTGTAGATTTAAAAGCTTTAGGAGAAAAGACATTATGGATCGATTGTGATGTTATTCAAGCTGATGGTGGTACAAGAACTACAGCTATCTCAGGAGCATTTATAGCATTAGTTGATGCTGTCAATAAATTGCATAAAATAAAACCTTTTAAGGTATATCCTATTAGAAGTTTTGTTGCAGCAGTAAGTGTTGGTATAGTTAATGATGAGAAAATATTAGATTTATGTTATCAAGAAGATTCAAAAGCAAAAGTAGATATGAATATAATTATGACTGATGAAGGTAGCTTTGTTGAAGTTCAAGGTACTGGAGAAGAGAGTCCATATACTAGAAATGAGTTAAATGAGTTATTGGATTTAGGAGAAAAGGGAATAAAACAAATGATTAATGTTCAAAAAGAATCATTAAAGATGGAATCTCTTTGGATTGGTACTGGAGGAAATAATTAGATTATGAAAAAACTTATTTTAGCTAGTAATAATGTAAAAAAAATAAAAGAAATGAAAGAATTATTAAAAGATCTAAATATTGAAATAAAATCTTTAAATGAAGAAAATATAGATATAGATGTAGAAGAAGATGGTAGTACATTTGAAGAAAATGCAAAGAAAAAGGCTAAAGAAATATATAATTTATTAAAATTAAGATATGAAAAGGACTTTTTAATTTTAAGCGATGATTCTGGATTGCAGGTTGATTACTTAAAGGGTGCACCAGGAATATACTCAGCTAGGTATGCAGGAGAGCATGGTAATGATAAAAAGAATAATGAAAAATTATTATTAGAATTATCAAATGTTCCTACTAATAAAAGGACCGCCAAATTTGTGTGTCAAATAGCTATGTTTGATGAATACGGAAAGTATTATTCAATAACTGGAGATGTAAATGGATATATTTTAGAAAAGCCACAGGGAGATGATGGCTTTGGATATGATCCTTTATTTTTCTATGGTCCATTAAATAAAACTTTTGCAGAGTTAACTCTAGAAGAAAAGAATGATATAAGTCATAGAGGAATAGCTTTAAAAAAATTAAAAGGCACAATATTAAATCTGATAAGCGAATAGGGGAGCAAATCATGTTAATTGCAGTAATAAGTGATACTCATAGAATGAGCAATTATATAAAAATAGCTAGTGAATATATAAAAGATGCTGATATTGCTATACATTTAGGAGATAACGTTGAAGATGCAGAAGAAATATCAAAAGAATTTAATGGTGAGATTTATATTGTAAGTGGAAATTGTGATTATAAAGATAAATATCCTAAAGAAGGAATTATAGACATAGAGGGTATTAGAATATTTTTTACTCATGGTGATTTATATGGCGTTAAATATGGTTTAAATAATATTTATTATAAATCAAAAGAGCTAAAAGCAGATATAGCTCTTTTTGGACATACACATATTTCAATGATAGAAAAGTATGATGATGTAATATTGATGAATCCAGGTAGTTTATCATTACCAAGAAATAGGGGGAGACATATAGGGTTTATAGAAATAAAAAAAGGACTAGAACCCAGTGTTTATCTAAAAGAAATTGATATATAGAATAAAATGTAAGAGATGATTTTAGGTATAGATATAAAAAAATATAATAATTTTTCAAAAAAAGTATTGACGAATTAATTTGTATATTGTAGAATAGTCATTGTCGTCAGGAGATAACAACAATGACTCCGGGGTGTGGCGCAGATGGGAGCGCGCGTGGTTTGGGACCATGAGGTCGCAGGTTCGATCCCTGTCACCCCGACCAAGTTAAAATGTAATATTGCGGGTGTAGCTCAATGGTAGAGCCCTAGCCTTCCAAGCTAGTTACGTGAGTTCGATTCTCATCACCCGCTCCATTAACATTAATAACTAATAATCCTTGATGAATGTTAAAAGTAATTTAAACATGAGAATGAAAAAGTTACTTGACATAACTTAGAGAATAATTTATAATGATAAAGGTTCTTGGGTTAAAAGTTTAAAGCGATTTTTGAAAATTCAAAAAAGAGTTTTTAAAAAACTTGACAGAATAAACCTTATGAATTAAAATGATAAACGTTGTAACAAGAGATACAAAAAACAAAATATGCGTCTTTAGCTCAGCTGGATAGAGCAACGCCCTTCTAAGGCGTGGGCCAGGGGTTCGAATCCCTTAAGACGCACCATTATCTCGGGGTGTGGCGCAGATGGGAGCGCGCGTGGTTTGGGACCATGAGGTCGCAGGTTCGATCCCTGTCACCCCGACCAATTACAACAAAAAAATAAATATGCGGGTGTAGCTCAATGGTAGAGCCCTAGCCTTCCAAGCTAGTTACGTGAGTTCGATTCTCATCACCCGCTCCATTAAAACAAAATATGCGTCTTTAGCTCAGCTGGATAGAGCAACGCCCTTCTAAGGCGTGGGCCAGGGGTTCGAATCCCTTAAGACGCACCATTATGGTGGACGTAGTTCAGTTGGTAGAGCGCCAGTTTGTGGCACTGGTTGTCGTGGGTTCGAATCCCATCGTTCACCCCATATTGGGATGTCGCCAAGCGGTAAGGCAATGGACTTTGACTCCATTATGCGTAGGTTCGAATCCTGCCATCCCAGCCAATTACTTTATTAAATAAAGTAAGTAAAAAATGTGGTTCACTAGCTCAGTCGGTAGAGCACATGACTTTTAATCATGGTGTCCCGGGTTCGATTCCCGGGTGAGCCACCAAAAAATGCAGATGTGGCGGAATTGGCAGACGCACTAGACTTAGGATCTAGCGCTTTACGGCGTGGGGGTTCGACTCCCTTCATCTGCACCAAATAAGCAGAAGTGACTCAATGGTAGAGTGCCACCTTGCCAAGGTGGATGTTGCGGGTTCGAGTCCCGTCTTCTGCTCCAAAAAACTAAATATGCGGGTGTAGCTCAATGGTAGAGCCCTAGCCTTCCAAGCTAGTTACGTGAGTTCGATTCTCATCACCCGCTCCATTAAAAAATATGCGTTATTAGCTCAGTTGGTAGAGCACCTGACTCTTAATCAGGGTGTCCCGGGTTCGATCCCCTGATAACGCACCAAATAAATGGTGAATGTAGTTCAGTTGGTAGAGCGCCAGTTTGTGGCACTGGTTGTCGTGGGTTCAAGTCCCATCGTTCACCCCATGTAATGGGATGTCGCCAAGCGGTAAGGCAATGGACTTTGACTCCATTATGCGTAGGTTCGAATCCTGCCATCCCAGCCAATTACTTTTACTAAAATTAAGTAAGTAAATTAATTACGAAGCTTAGTAAGGTTTACTACGATGAAACAATGAATTTATGAAATGAGTAGTACTTATGTACAGGAATGAATAAATTTTATAGTTAACGAAGTAATAAAGATTAATAAGCGAGTAAGAAATATGGTTCACTAGCTCAGTCGGTAGAGCACATGACTTTTAATCATGGTGTCCCGGGTTCGATTCCCGGGTGAGCCACCAAAAAAATGCAGATGTGGCGGAATTGGCAGACGCACTAGACTTAGGATCTAGCGCTTTACGGCGTGGGGGTTCGACTCCCTTCATCTGCACCAAATAAGCAGAAGTGACTCAATGGTAGAGTGCCACCTTGCCAAGGTGGATGTTGCGGGTTCGAGTCCCGTCTTCTGCTCCAAAAAAAATTAAATATGCGGGTGTAGCTCAATGGTAGAGCCCTAGCCTTCCAAGCTAGTTACGTGAGTTCGATTCTCATCACCCGCTCCATTAAAACAACTGATGTCAGTTGTTTTTTTATTCTTTGAGAAATTATGTTATTCTTAGATTAGCTCTTAAAAAGGCACATGGTTAAAAAAATTGACAGCTTCAAAAAATCGCTAAGGCGACTTTTTATTTTATATTTATACATCTATAGCTCAGCTGGATAGAGCGTTGGACTTCGAATCCAAGCGTCGCAGGTTCGAATCCTGTTAGATGTACCATAAACATAGTGATACCAATAGTTTATAGACAGTATAAACTATTGGTATTTTTTTTGTTATCTTCTTATATTTTTAGTGCAATATTTGAATATTGTTTCATAGTAACTAAAACTTTATAGTGTTATATGTATTATTTATTAGTTAATGTTAAATAATATTACAAGTAGATTTTAAATTGCATATAAAAATGTTTATATAAGGGGAGACTATAAATAATGAGAAAGTTATCAAATAAAATGCTATATAGATTTTTAGTAATGTTTTTAACTATATTATTATTTTTTAATAATTATTATACCTATGCTTATGCATATAGTATATATAAAGTAAATAGCAAGAGTGAAGTAAGATTAGAAGATGATTTTTATAATTACATAAATGATGATTGGCTAAGTAAAGCCAAATTACCTAAAGGTTATACAACCTATAGTTCTTTTGAAGAAGCAAATATAAAAGTAAAACAAGATTTAAAGAACATTATAAATGATATAAGAAGCAATAAAAATAAGTATCAAGATAGTAGTGAAGAAATAAAGATTCTAAATTTATATGATAATTATTTAGATGAAAATAATAAAAAAACAGAAGGAATAAAAATATTAAGAAATTATATAGAAAATATACATAATATACAGACACTAGATGATTTTAGAAATTATTTAACAGATTTAAATGCATTCTCTACGCAATCTATAATTAATATAGGAGTAGGAGCTGATTTGAAAAATAGCACTGTTAATATTCTTTATATAGGTGAAAGTGATCTTGGATTAAACAACTCAGAATATTATATAGAAAGAAATGATTTAAATAAAAAAATAGAAACTGAATATAAGAAATACATATCGAAATTATACAAGTTGATTGGAGAATCTAGAAACAATGCTAATAAGAAAGCAGATAGATTCTATGAAATGGAAAAAAAATTAGCTAAAAATATTCCTACTATAAAACAAAATGCAGAAGATTTAGATATAATAAAGAAATCTTACAATATATATTCAGTAAAAGAATTAGATGAATTAGCATCTAATATTAAATTTAATGAAATATTTAAGAAGTTAAATATAGATGATCCAAATAAAATAGTTGTAAATAATCCACAGTATATCAAACAATTAAATAAATTAATGATTGAAAATAATATTGAAGATATAAAATTATTTTTAGAAACTAATATACTTATGAAGAGTTCAGATTACTTATCAAAAGATTTTAGAGATGCCAGTGATGGTTTAAGTAAAACAATTTATGGAATAAAGGATAAAATAAGTGATGAAGAAAAAGCAATTAACTTAGTTAATTCAGTTTTAAGTGAGCCATTAGGAAAAATATATGTAAAAAAACATTTTAGTGAAGATTCAAAGAAAGAGGTAGAAACATTAACTTCTGAAATAATAGATAATTTTAAATATAGAATAAATAATTTAGAGTGGATGAGTGAAATTACAAAAGAAAAAGCAGTGAAAAAACTTAATAATATTAATGTTAAGATAGGATATCCAGATGTGTGGAGAGATTATGCACAATTAACAATAAAAAGTCACAATAATTGTGGATGTTTATTAGAAAACGTATTAAATGTATATAGTTTTCAATTAAAAGAAGAACTATCATTGTTAAATAAAGAAGTAGAACGTAATTCGTGGGAAATGTCACCTCAAACAGTTAATGCATACTATAATCCAACTAAAAATGAAATAGTATTTCCAGCAGCAATACTTCAGAAGCCATTTTATGATATAAAAAATAATAAAGTAGAAAATTTAGGGGGGATTGGAGCAGTTATTGGTCATGAGTTAACTCATGCATTTGATAATACTGGTTCTAAATTTGATGAATGTGGAAATTTAAATAATTGGTGGACAGATAAAGATTACAAAGAATTTAATATTAGAAGCAAGAGAGTAATGGATTATTACTCACATATCCAAATTAACAGTGGGGAATTTGTTGATGGAAAACTTACATCAGGTGAAAATATAAGCGATTTAGGTGGAGTTGCATGCATAATAGATATAGCTAATAACATTAATAATGTTAATTTAAAGGAGCTATTTAAAAATTACGCAATTATTTGGAGGGGAATTAATACTAAAGAAATGGAATCCTATCTTTTGAAAAATGATGTACATTCCCCTAAAAAGGCAAGAGTTAATATTGTATTAAGTCAATTTGAAGAATTTTATAATGTTTATGGTATAAAACAAGGCGATGATATGTATGTATCTCCAGAAAATAGAATAAAAGTATGGTAGTAAGTTAATAATATGGTAAAAACATAGCCTAGTGTATCCGCATATGGATAATTAAGAAAAATAAAACAAATAATAATAAATTAAAGATATTCTCTAATATCAGATAATTAGATATATATTTACATTATCTGATATGATAGAATAAATCTCGTCGCTGAGGTGACAACAAACAACACTCAAAATAATGTTTAAACAAAAACATTAAAAAAAGTGTTGACACAAATTGAGATAAATGATAATATTAAGAAGTCGCTTAAGTGCGACAGATTAAAACAAAAGTTGACAATAAAGTCAACAAAAAGAAAATTTGGTCTTTG
>NZ_JAMQIF010000068.1:0-443 GCF_023845855.1 Clostridium sp. ZBS2 | reverse complement strand
TCTTTCTTTCCTTGACATGCTCCATGTTCTGCATCTACTCTTAATTGTAAGTTTTTCTTTGTATCTGCATTTACTACTTCACCTAATAATTCAGCGAATTTTGCTGCATGTTCTGCTTCTTCAAATGCTATTCTCTTATATGCTTCTGCTACTTCTGGGAAGCCTTCTCTATCTGCTTGTCTTGACATTGCAAGATACATTCCTACTTCTGTGCATTCTCCCATAAAGTTTGCTTGTAATCCTTCTACTATTCTTGGATCAACATCTTTTCCTATTCCAATTACATGTTCATCTGCAAATGCTAAGTCTCCACTTTGTTCTACAAATTTTTCTGGACCTACTCCACATAATGGACATTTTTCTGGAGCTGCTTCTCCTTCATATACATAACCACATACTGTACAAACAAATTTTTTCATAATTTAATTCCCCCTGTTTTCTTT
>NZ_JAMQIF010000067.1:0-2263 GCF_023845855.1 Clostridium sp. ZBS2 | reverse complement strand
AAGGTAAAACTAAAAGATGGTGTAATAGAATTTTTAGATAAACTAAAATCTAAAAATATAAAGATTGGACTAGCTACAAGCAATTCTAATGAATTATTAGAAGTTTGTTTAAAAACAAATAATATATATCATTATTTTGATTCAATAACTACTACTGGTGAAACTGAAAAAGGTAAGGATTCTCCAGACGTATATTTACTCGCTGCTAAAAGATTAGATACTACCCCTGATAAATGCGTAGTATTCGAAGATATACTTCCTGCTATAAAATCAGCAAAAGTAGCTGGAATGAAAGTTATTGCAGTAAAAGATGAATTCAGCATAGATTCTAAAGAAGATATTATAACTGCTTCTGACAAATACATAACTTCATTTTTTGAATTAATATAAAGTAAACGTGGATACACTCACTTCTTATTTAGTTCAAAGTAAATAGATAAGCATTAAGCGTTACAACAATTATATATATATATAAAAGTGGTTTTATAATAAAACCACTTTTTCTATTACTTATAAATAGTAATATCATTATTTTCTTTCAACACCATATTTATCTGATAATTGTTTTATCATTTCTAAATATTTGTTTTGTTGTCTTTCATTTATAAGTTGTTTTAACACTGCATCCTTAACTTGATCAAATGGTACAGTTGTGCTTTCAGTTTTGTTTTCTACTAATATTAAATGATAACCGAATTGAGTTTTAACTGGTTCACTAACTTTTCCAACTTCTGATTCAAAAGCAACTTTTTCAAATTCTGGAACCATAGCTCCTTTTCCAAAGTTCCCTAAACTTCCACCTTGTTCTTTAGATGGACAAGTTGAATATTTCTTAGCAGCCTCTTCAAATGCTAATCCATTTGCTATTTCTTCTTTTATAGAATTAGCTTCTTCTTCAGTCTTAACTAAAATATGTTTTGCTGAAACTGTTGGTGGATTTATAAACATACTTGCATTATCATNNATAATACTTTTTAACATCTTCATCAGTAACTGTAACATCAGCTAATACTTTGTTAATTGCTAATTGAGTTAATGCCTCTTTTGCTAATCCTTCAACTAAATTTTTATATTCTTCAGTCTCATCTATTTTTAACTCTTTACCAAAGTTGCGCATTAATTCAAAAGCAACTACTTGTTCTAATAATGCTTCTCTTCCTTGTTCTCCTTGGAACATAGCTCTTCTTTCTTGTGGATATCTATTTAGTACTGCATCTAAATCTTTATCTTTGATTTCGTTTCCGGCAACAATTGCCACTACCTTATTTTCCATGTTAATTCTCCTTTTAACTAATTTTTTATATACCTCTATATTTTAACAATATATATCTCTACTAACAATAAAAAAAGAAAATTTATTATTTTTTTATAAAAATGATATACTAATTATGGGTGATTTTATGAATAACATATTAAAAAATGATTGGAATAATTACATAGGTAATGAATTTGAAAAAGATTATTACCTTAAATTAAGGAAAAATTTATCACAAGAGTATAAAACAAAAACAATATACCCTGATATGTATAATATTTTTAATGCTCTTCATTATACAGCTTTTGATGATGTTAAAGTAGTTATATTAGGGCAAGACCCTTATCATGGACCAAACCAAGCTCACGGATTAAGTTTTTCAGTAAATCCAGGAGTTAGGACTCCTCCATCACTTTTAAATATATATAAAGAATTAAAAGACGATATTGGATGTTATATACCTAATAATGGTTATCTAAAAAAATGGGCTGACCAAGGTGTTCTATTATTAAATACAGTACTTACTGTAAGAGCTGGCGAAGCTAATTCACATAAAAATATAGGCTGGCAAATATTTACTGATAATATAATAAAGGTATTAAATACTAGAGAAAAACCTATTGTATTTATACTTTGGGGAAATAATGCAATAAGAAAAGAAGAACTTATAACAAATCCCAAACACCATATAATAAAATCAGTGCATCCTAGTCCTCTTTCTGCATCTAGAGGTTTTTTTGGTAGTAAACCATTTTCAAAAACTAATGAATTTTTGAAAAATGACAATGAAACTCCTATAGATTGGCAAATAGAAAATCTATAAATATTACTAAAAGTGGATA
This sequence comes from Clostridium sp. ZBS2, assembly GCF_023845855.1. NCBI lineage: Bacteria > Bacillati > Bacillota > Clostridia > Eubacteriales > Clostridiaceae > Clostridium > Clostridium sp. ZBS2. Next base: position 166 of record NZ_JAMQIF010000067.1, on the reverse strand, counting down.
CTTACAGTTCATAGTATAATCAAAAGTTTACAGACTTTTAAAAGATCAATTAAGAAATTTAAGGATTTTTACTATTTACTATACTAATATCCACTTTTAAAATTAGAATTTATATAATATTGACTCTTACCAATTTTTAAATTAATGCTATGTTTTAGTAGAGTGT
>NZ_JAMQIF010000066.1:0-1393 GCF_023845855.1 Clostridium sp. ZBS2 | reverse complement strand
ATAGAATTTTTAGATGATAATGGAAATGTAAAAATAAAAACAAGAGGAAGCAAAGAAATACTTCCAATGACTTATACTTATCTTCTTTCAAAAAATTTGTTGGATAAAAAAATAGTAGATATAAATGGCAAACAAGTAGTACGAGTTAATGATTTGAGAATTGCTGAAATAGCAGGAGAATATAGAGTTGTGGCAGTTGAAACAGGACCTCTAGCAAGATATAGAAGATTGAATATTGCAGGACTTGCTAAATGTGTATATAAAGTCTTAGGTAAAGATTATGAAGATAAAGTTTTAATGTGGGAAGATGTTGAATCATTGGAAATGGTTGATAATAATTTAAAATTAGTATTACCATATCAAAAATTATCTACACTTCATCCAGCTGACCTTGCAGATATATTAGAAGATTTAGATGCAAGATCGAGAAAGCAAATATTTGAATCATTAGATGAGGATTTAGCAGCAGATACATTAGAAGAAATAGACCCTGAATATAAGGGGAGTATAATTAAGGATTTATCAGAAACTAAAGCTGCTGAGTTGTTAGAAAATATGGCTAATGATGAAATTGCTGATTTATTAGATGATTTAGATGAAGAAGAAAGAGAAAAAATATTAATAAATTTAGAAAAAGAAGATGCAAAAGAAGTTAAAGAATTACTAGAATATGAAGATGAAACTGTTGGTAGTATTATGAGTAAAGAATTTATATCATTAAACTTAGATATAACAATTTCTGATGCATTAGATATACTTAAAGAAATGCAGCCTGATGAAGAAGTTATGTATTATATATATATAACAAATGAAGAAGACAAGATTGAAGGAATGATTTCTTTAAGAGATTTAATAATAAATGATAGCAGTAAAAAAATAAAAGATATAATGGATGAAACTGTTTCTCGTGTAAAACATGATGATGAAATAAATGAAGCAATAGAAGTAGCAGCTAAATATGATTTAGTTACTGTACCAGTAGTTGATGATGAAGATAGACTGGTGGGAATAGTAATAATACATGATTTGATAGATGAATTTTTATTTCCTTTCTGGAAAAAGAAAAATTAAATAAATTTCAAAAATTATATTGACTTTTTTTTGAAATAACATATAATGAAATTATAAAAGCATATCAATTTACTCAGAATTAAAAACTGTGAAAAAGTAAAGTAGCATAAAGGAAAGTTTACAGAGAGAAAAGAATTAGCTGAAATTTTTTTATCAAGAATTTATGTGAAGTGCACTTTGGAGTTGAAATCTGAATTAAGCATTTAAATGTTTATAGTAAGATTTTTCGGGATCACCCGTTATAGTGATAATGCATAAATTTGTGCTAAATTTGAAGAGGAATTAAATTTTTAATTTAATTCAATTAGAGTGGAACCGCGGA
>NZ_JAMQIF010000065.1:0-438 GCF_023845855.1 Clostridium sp. ZBS2 | reverse complement strand
TGTTCAATAATAATAAAGTTCAGAACTTAATAAAATAGTTCCGAAAAATAAGCCAGTACAAAGGTATAAAAATACCAATGTGCTGGTTTTTTTGCGTTCAAAAATAGGAACTAGACCAGGAATAAAACCAGAAAAACGACCATTGCTACGCAAGGCGAAAGGCCAGTAGTTATGAAGGATAAGGGAGAGTTGATAAGGAAAGAAAGCAGGAGAATCAGCAGGAAAATAACAAGGAAATTTAACAGGAAAAAGATATGAATTTTTTCGGAACTTTATTATGATTTTGACTCAAAAAACCTGTGGATAACTCATGAAAATAGCTATTTTTTCTGTTCGGAACTTTATTATCAGGGGGTTGCTGGAAATGGGTGCTAGGCAAGGGAGAATCAGAGGTTGAAGGGCTGGGGTGTTTTTCGGAACTTTATTATTAAGGAACAT
>NZ_JAMQIF010000063.1:0-607 GCF_023845855.1 Clostridium sp. ZBS2 | reverse complement strand
TTAATTGTTCACTCTCTTAAATTAAGTATATTACTTATTTTTTTTATTTTAAAATCTTTTTAAAAAATAAAAACATATATATTAAAAGAAAGTATTCTTTTTTTTTTTTTTTCCCCTCATTTTCCATACTATCTTGTTTCTTTTTAATTTTTATCTAATATTTTAAAATACTGATGGTTTTTTTATATTTTTTTTTTTTTTAATTTCTTTTCTTCCCTACCTTTTTAATTCTTTTATTTTATTTTTTTTTTTTTTCTTTTCTCTCCTAATTATTAATACAATTTTTTTTCAAAAACCTCTTTTATTTTTTTATTAACAAATTCACTATTTTTAACTCCTTTTTTTTTCTTTTTTTTTTCTCTTTTTTTTTTTTTTTTATATAAAAATAAAAATAAAAAACAAGATTTTTTTTTTAATATTATTGTAATTCTCATTCAAATCGACATTCCTTTGTAGATTTAGCATTTTTTTTTGTTTCTTTTTTGTTTTCAATAGGGTTTTTATTTTTATTTTTTTTTTTTTTTTTTAAAAAGAGGATTTTTTTATTTTTATTATTTTTTTTATATAAAAAATTTTTAAATTATTAATTAAAAATTTTTAATTATAA
>NZ_JAMQIF010000062.1:0-357 GCF_023845855.1 Clostridium sp. ZBS2 | reverse complement strand
GGGGGGGGTTTTTTTTTTTTTTTTTTTTTCATTTCTATTTTAATTTGATTTTTTTTTTTAACTTCTTTTTTTTTAATTTTATCAAGAATATTTTAATATTTTTTTTTTTTTTTTTTTTTTTTTTTTTTTTTTTTTTTTTTTTTTTTTTTTTTTTTTTTTTTTTTTTTTTTTTTTTTTTTTTTTTTTTCTTTTTTTTTTTTTTTTTTTTTTTTTTTCACTTTTTTTTTTTAAATTTTTTTTTTTTTTTTTTTTTTTTTTTTTTTTTTTTTCTTTTTTTATTTTTTTTTAATATTTTTTTTTTTTACTTTTTTTTTATATTTTTTTTTTTTCCTTATTTTCTCATCTTTTTTTTTTTCT
>NZ_JAMQIF010000061.1:0-468 GCF_023845855.1 Clostridium sp. ZBS2 | reverse complement strand
GGGTAGCTACATCGCGACGGAATAAACGCAGAAAGCATCTAAGCGTGAAGCCTCCTTCAAGATGAGATTTCCCATAGCGTAAGCAAGTATGACGCCTTGAAGACTACAAGGTTGATAGGTCAAAGGTGTAAGTGTGGCAACATATTTATCTGACTGATACTAATACGTCGAGGGGTTGCCCAATAAATAATTGTTATATACAATTTATGTGCAATTTTGAAAGAACATTGTTTTTTCAAAATGAAACTCGCTCAGGTAAACTGAGGAGTACAAGATTCTTAACCAAATCAAGATTTGGAGAATCATAGCATCTGGTGATGATGGCATGGAAGTAACACTCCTACCCATTCCGAACAGGAAAGTTAAGATCCATAGCGCCGAAGGTACTGCACGGGAGACTGTGTGGGAGATTAGGACGTTGCCAGGTAAGTTTAAAGAGATAGTTATAACAACTATCTCTTTTTTAGT
>NZ_JAMQIF010000060.1:0-1610 GCF_023845855.1 Clostridium sp. ZBS2 | reverse complement strand
AAGATTCTTAACCAAATCAAGATTTGGAGAATCATAGCATCTGGTGATGATGGCATGGAAGTAACACTCCTACCCATTCCGAACAGGAAAGTTAAGATCCATAGCGCCGAAGGTACTGCACGGGAGACTGTGTGGGATATTAGGACGTTGCCAGGTAAGCTTAAAGAGATAGTTATAACAACTATCTCTTTTTTAGTATATAAAAATAATATGAAGGTAATGTTAATAATAGATAGAGTTTAATATACACTATTAAAACTTAAAATATTTTAATATTATCAATATATAGTTAGACGGCTTGACTTTTTTATCTGTAGATGAAATAAAAAAGTCCATGAGATGTTGTTCTTTTTTAAGTAAAAGTTATATATGTTAAGTGCAATACTATTTATTTTAATTAGTATTGCACTTTTTTCTTTCCTTTTATAAGTTTATCCACAACATTATAAACATTATATTGGGTTTTTATTAATAATTACTCCTTAGCAGACTTTCTTTATAGTTTATTTTTCTAACTATAACACTTAATGAAAAGCCACTTGGATTATATTTAGAAGATGCATTAGAAGCTATGAAAGCTGTAAATTCTCATTTGGAAAAAATATTTATGCTTGGATTTATGAGAAGGTATGATAAATCATATGCTTATGCTAAACAAAAAATTGAAGAGGGGTCTATAGGTAAGGTTGTCTTGGTAAGATGCTATGGGAAATAGGAGGAGCTTATGAACATAAAGAATTTGATAAAATAAATGATGCTGAAACTGTAGCCGCTATGGTTAAGTTAAAAAATGGAACTATGACACTACTTGTTGCTGGCAGAAATTGTGCTCATGGATATCATATAGAAACTGAAATAATAGGAACTAAAGGAACATTAAGAATTGGAACAACTCCAGATAAAAATTTAGTAACGGTATTTAATGATAATGGAATTAATAATGAATGTGCTGGTGGATTTTTAAAAAGATTTGAGGATGCATATTTAGCAGAGGTTAAAGAATTTGTTAATTGTGTATTAGAAAATAGAAAGCCAGTTGTTACTGTTGAAGATGGCGTCTTATCAACTATTGTTGGATATGCATGTAAAGGATCTTTTGAAATTGGAGAATTAGTTAGGGTTGATTGTTCTGAATATGAAAAATTAAAATAGCAAACTAATATACAAAATAAGTAACTTATATTAATTTATCCAAGGGAAATTAATACATTCTACATTATCAATTCATATATTTGACATATAAATACTATATTTTTTATTTAGTGTAATTGACCAATGTATATTTAATTAAATAATCAAGAAAAAAACTATAGATAAAATAGAAGTATAGTTAATAAAAAGTTGATTTACAATCTATATATATTACATTTGCTAGACTTTAATAGAATTAGAAAACTAATACTAAAATCATAAAATATTAAAATTATGATTTTAATAAGGTGATTTATGAGTTTATATAAACAAACATCAATATAACGGTTCCTAGTGTATCAGTAATTAAATAAATGAGAATTATAAAGAATTTACTAGTATTATAGAGTTAACTTTAAAATATGCATATTTATATGCCAAAGGCAATTAACATATATGGTAAGATAAAACACGTCGCT
>NZ_JAMQIF010000059.1:0-445 GCF_023845855.1 Clostridium sp. ZBS2 | reverse complement strand
AAGAAGGTTTAATTTAATGTGGATTCTGTTCAATTTTGAGGGATCTTCCTCAAAATTTTTTTATGGGGGTATAGCTCAGTTGGGAGAGCACCTGCCTTGCACGCAGGGGGTCAAGAGTTCGAATCTCTTTATCTCCACCATTAGGGCTTATAGCTCAGCTGGTTAGAGCGCACGCCTGATAAGCGTGAGGTCGATGGTTCGAGTCCATTTAAGCCCACCATTGTTCTTTGAAAATTACACATAGTAAATTGTATATAATACAACAAGCCAAGAAATATATTCTTTGTAATAATTGAAATAATTACCTAGATAATTACTCAAATTAAAATTGGCATTGTGAAGTTTAGTAGTGATTAGTGCAAGGAAACAAGAAAGTTATGAAATGAGCAGTGCTTAGGTACGCGAATGAGTAAATTTCGTAGTTAACGAAGCAATAAGCGCTAAT
>NZ_JAMQIF010000006.1:349201-424439 GCF_023845855.1 Clostridium sp. ZBS2 | reverse complement strand
TTTAATTAAATATTTATATTAATTTTGGGAGGTAAAGATGAGGATATTACATACTGGTGACTGGCATTTAGGAAATTTAAAAGATTTCTTTTTATTTAGGCTATGTTTTAGCAGAGTGTTGATATATGCATAAGCAAAGTGGGTGGAGTAAATGGACTTAAGAACCCTAAAATGATTATAGTCCCATTTTAGCTTGCTCCCAATATAAAATTAGGCCAAGCAGTAAATGTGACAATACTTATTAAGAGTTCTAAAAGTCCAATTACAATGCCACTTCACCTATTGCATATATCAACACACATTTAAAACATAGATTTTTATTTAATATTTTTTCACATATATTTTTTTAAACACCAATATTATAGTATAATGGCGCAGTGACATTGAAATTTACTTTTTAGAACTCTTAATAAAGACCTGTTGAATTAATTGCTTGTCACAATGTTTCATTGGGAGCATGCATTAATTAGACTAGTCTTTATTTTTAGTGTTCTTAAAGTAAATTACTAAGTCCACAAGCTTTATACTATAATATTGCTAGTTCTAAAAATTACTTTCTCATTCCGTTTATCATTCCCCATACTTCATCAGCAGTTGTTATGCCTTTAGAGCTTAATTGGAATGCTCTTTGAGTGCTTATTATATCTGTGAATATCTCAGCAGTATCCACATTAGATCCTTCTAAAATTCCTTGATGAATATTGTAATCATTACTTAATGTTACTTGTGCATCATCTGATGCCACAAAATAGTTATCTCCAAGAGCAATAAATGCTTTATCTCCTACTGCAGTAAACACTGGTATTTGTCCTACTTTTACGTATTCACCATCAACTTTTGTTGATACTCCACCTTCACCATCTATTGAAATGTCTTCACTAGATAATTTAGGACTTCCTTCTGACATACCATCTGCATATTGTATGTATATCTTATTACCTCTAGCATCAACTAATACACCATCTCTATCAATCTTTAAGTTACCATCTCTAGTATATGCTATAGAACCATCATTTTGAACTGCTGCAAAGTACCCTTTTCCATCTATGGCTATATCAGTTTTAACACCAGTAGTTAAAAGATTACCTTGAGTATCCTTTCTATAATTCATACCTAATTTAACACCAGTACCATTAATGGCATCTTTATTTACAAGAGGAGTTCCTTTTCTATCTAATGATTCAGTTAAAAGATCACTAAATTGAACATCTGTTGCTTTATATCCAGTTGTTGATGTATTTACTAAATCATTTGAAAGATAATCTAATTTTTCTTGATATGCATTCATACCACTTTGGGCATTTGCAAATATATTAAACATATTTTTATCCTCCCTATCTTACAGATCCAATTTCATTTGCAGCTTTTTGAACAGTTTCATCTTGCATGCTAACAAATTTTTGATTAGTTTCAAATTGACGTTTTATTTCCATAAGTTTTACCAGTTCTTCAGTTGGATTAACATTTGAAGTTTCAAGAACGTTTTGTCTTACATTTACTACTGCATTATATACTGGATTATCACTTTTATAATAATTATCGCCAAACTTTTCTAATGATGCATAATCTGCAAAATCTGCTGTTAATAATTTATATGTTGATTCTCCTGTAGCACTTTGAATATTGTTATTTCCATCTAAAGAAAATTTTTCTTTTCCTACAAATATACGTTCTTCTGCACCAGTTCTATTATTTTTTCCTAGTACATAATCTCCCTGACCTGTTATTAAATATCCTTGTTGATCTATTTTAAAACCACCACTTCTTGTAAATAAACGTTCATTTCCTTTTTGTACTGTAAAAAATCCTCTTCCATCAATACCAAAGTCAGTATAGCTGTCTGTTGTTTTAAAAGCACCCTGCGTATATATAGTACTTACATCATTAACTTTTACGCCTAAATTTAAATTACCAAGTTTATTTGGAATATGTCTATTTCCAACTTTATTTTGTCTATTAGTTATCATAACATCTTCAAAACTTTGTTTTGTTAAAGTGTTTTTCTTATAACCGTTATTATTAACATTAACAATATTATTAGTAACAGTTTGTTGTTCATTTTCTAATGTTATTAAACCCGATACAGCCGTATAAAAACCTCTTATCACTTACTTATCAACTCCCTCTTTAATAATAGCTTTACATTCATCATTATAGTGCATGCCTAAGCCTCTAGCTCTTTCTTCTATTTTGCTGTCAGAAAGATTAAAACTACTCTTATATCCAAACATAAGGGTTACTCCTATAACTAATCCTATACCAATACCAAATAATATTTTACTATCATTTAAGAAAAATATCATGTCTTTTAGCTTTTGAATAAGTTTCTTACTAATAATACTTCCCCCTTACTTATAGACAAAACTTTACATATCTCTTCATCAGTTAAATTTTGCTTTATTAAATCAGTTATCATCAGTTGCTTATTAGATTCATTTGTCACTTTCTGAGTTTGAAAATTTATCTCTGAAATAATTCCGTTACTTATTTCTTCAGTTTCGCTTTGTTCTATAGCAATATGTTCTTCTTGAATATTATTTTCTAATTCACTAGTACTTTTTGTTTTATAAATATTACTATCTAATATATTATCGTACTCTTCTTCAATATCATTAATCATATTTAAATTTACTTTTATAGTTTTGATTTCTTGTTGAAGTTCTGTAAGACTTTCACCTATATCTTTTCTTAAAAGTCCAAGTTCTAATTTATAATCATTTAAATTTTCTTTTTCTTCATTTAAAGTAAATTCAAATGAAGTTGTGCCTTTACTCATTATTTTATAATTATATACAATTAAAATAATTCCAATTGCAATCAATATTAATGGTACCATCGAATCGCCTCTTTAATCAATGTAATGTAATTTTTTCATAGCTTCTCTTAAATTACTAATAGATCTTGCATGTAATTGACATACTCTTGATTCCGATACTGACAATATAGCTCCTATTTCCTTAAGTGTTAATTTTTCATAATAATATAAATTAAGTATTAATTGCTCTTTTTCTTTTAATAACTTAATTGCATCTGATAATACTTCTAACTTTTCTTTTTCTTCTAATTCTCCCTCTGGACTAGGACTATTTTTATCTTCTATTATTCCTAAAAGATTAACTTCTTCATCATCTGAAAAAATTATATTTTCTAAAGATACCATAGATATGTGATTAATATAATTTTCTATTTGAGAAACTTCTTCCAAAGATAATTCTAAATATTGTGCTATTTCTAAAATATTAGGTTCTCTTAATAATTTATTCTGCAGAGCTTCAATAGCACTATTATATCTATTTAATTTGTCCATGGCACCTTTAGTAATTGGTCTATTCTTACGTATTTGATCTATTATAGCTCCTTTTATTCTAATAGAGGCATATGATGAAAATTTCATTCCTTTTTCAGGATTATATTTGCTAATAGCGTCCATAAGTCCTATTATCCCATAACTAACTAAATCTTCATACTCCATATACTTGTTTTTACCAATCATAATCCTAGAAGCTATATATTTAACTAAAGGGATGTACTCTCGTACTATTTGTTCTTTTACATTATTATCTTGTAAATTACACATTCCTCTCAATCCCCCTTTTCTTACTCTTAACACTCTTATTATTATATTATTTTTAATTTTTTATAATATAAGAGCAACTTTTGTCTTTTGTTAAATAATTATTATAGTATTTCTCTTTGTTTTCTCATTATATTAAAAATTTCACTTATAACCTTATCTCTTTGATTTTCACTAATCTCAATAAATTTAACTCCATAAATATATTCATTAAACTCAGTTATTTCCAAACGCATAATTTGTGCTTTTATATAATTCAACTTATCATTTAATGCAAATTCTAATATTAATTTATCATACTTTTCTAATTTTTCTTTAGTCTTAAATCTCATTCCACCACCACTTAGATCAATCATTAATGCATCCTTAAAACTAGTGATTTCTTCATCTTCTGATTCTGTTATTTTTTTTAACTTAACAATATTCATAAAATCTACTCTTACGAAATCTCGTCTTTGTATTTCTCTTACATTATATGGCTTACTTAATTTATAATAAATTATATTATTTTCTTTTCCACGCTCTAAAACATCACAATAAAAATTAAAGCACTTTCCACCTTTTGCATAAGAATTTATCTCGATCTTATCATCTATCTTTAAAGCTAAATATTCCCCATTAAACACCGGAATATTTATCTTAATGCAATCATCTTCAATATCTTGTATTAAACTTTTAAAAGCTTTATCCTCTACTAAAACCTCTACTCTATCATTAACTTTTAATATAAATTTTGACATCCTTGACCTCCTATGAAAATATTCTAAATAATTTTTTAAACAATTCTCTAGGTCCACTTGAAGTCTTCACATCTTGTCCTAAAATCTTTAATGCAATATTATCTATGGACTTAGATGCTTCACATGTAGGATATGATATTACAAAAGGCTTTTGCATTTTAACACTTTGAACAACTTTTCTGTCATCTATAACACAACCTAAATATTCTAAATTTAATTTCAAAAATCTTTTTACTGCTCTTTGAAGTTTATTATATACATCTATTCCTTCTGATGAATCAATAGCTCTATTAACTACAACCATTGCATGATTTTTAATTTTAAAATGATCGGCTGCTTTTATTAAACTATATGCATCAGTAAGTGCTGTAGGTTCTGGCGTTGTTACTATTATCAAATCTTCTGATACAGCCATAAAAGACAAAATGCTCTTATTTATTCCAGCACCAGTATCCATAAGTATATAATCAAAATCACTAAGAGATTCTAATTTTTCTAAAAATAAATTTCTTTCGCTTTCTTGTAATTCATCTACCTTGTTTAATCCAGATCCAGCTGGTAATAAACTTACTCCATTAGGTCCTAACATAATTATATCCTCTATTTTTTTTCCAGTAAATATAATATCAAATATATTGTACTTAGGATAAATACCCATTAGAACATCGTCATTTCCCATACCTAAATCTGCATCAAAAATCAAAACTTTTTTACCTTTATTTTGTAAACAAATTCCCAAATTAACAACAAAATTACTTTTACCTACTCCACCTTTACCAGATGTAACTGTAATTATCTTAGTATTTGACTTATTATCAGTATTTTCGCTTTTATCAACAAGTTTTCTTAAAGCTTCAGCTTGATCTAGCATAAAGTTTCCTCCCCTAACATAAATCTAGCCAGTTCTTCTTTAGTTGGGACTATTATATCATTAGGTACATTTTGTCCTGTTGTTATATACTTAACAGGTTTATTAGATCTCTTCATTATGTTATATATTGATCCATATACTGTTGTTTCATCTAATTTAGTAATTATTACATTGTCATAAGATAAATCTGAATAACCATTCAATATGCTTACTATATCTCTATTTTTAGTTGTTGCACTAATTACCATACTCACATAATCTGGATTAGCTTTTTCAACAAATGCTCTTAGCTCTGAAATCTGCATTGTATTTTTACTACTTCTACCTGTAGTATCAATAAGAATAACATCACAATCTTTCATTGAATTTATTGCTTCTTCCATTTCTTTTATAGTAATTACAACCTTAAAAGGTATATTCATTATTTCAGCATAAGTTTTTAACTGTTCTATTGCCCCTATTCTATATGTATCAACAGTTATTAATCCAACATTTTTTTTATCTATAAGAGATAATTTTCCTGCAAGCTTTGCTATTGTAGTAGTTTTTCCAACACCAGTTGGACCCACTAAAGCTATTTTTCCAGAAATATCCCCACTGCATTCCAAAAGAACTTCTTCAAAAACACTTCTAAGAAGTTCATACTTATCTACATTTTCATCATCAATACTATTTATTTTACTAAGTATCTCTTCATGAAATTCCTCATCTACATCTATATCAATAAGTTTTTCTTCAATTTTATCAATCTTTTTAATTTCATCTTTTGAAGTATTTTCTATAACTCTGTTCAAAAGCACTTTCATTTCACTAACCTCTTTATACATAGAATCTTGAACTAATTCTGGATGTGAATTTTCTTTTTCTTCTACTTTTAAGTTAGTTGATAAATTTAAAGCCGCTATTGTTGTATTTTCATCTTTTTCTATTATGGTATTTTTATCAGAAGTTTCTAACAATCTCTTTATATTACTTAATGAATCTTCTATTTTGCCATCTTTTTTGTTATTAGTCTTGTTTAAATCAGCTGCATTTTCCACTGCTGCTGTAACCTCTATTAACTTTCCCGAAAAGAATCCCTTAAATCCAGGCTTTCTTACTTTTCTTTGGCTTATTATGATAGCATCTTTTCCTAGTTCATATCTAATTCTAGTTAATGCTTCATTCATGTTACTTACAAGATATCTTTTTATGATCATTGAATAGTTACAACTCCTCCACTATTAATTTCTATATCATTTGGTACTTCATTTAAAGAAATTACCATGACATGTGGAAATACCATTTCTATTAATTTCTTAAATACTGCTCTTATATTAGGAGATACTAATATAACTGGTTGATTATTATTGAAGTAAGTTGTTTCAAGTATATTTTTTATACCTCCAAGCAATCTAGTTGTTGTATCTGGATCTACGGTTGGGAAAGATCCTTGCATTGTCTTCTGAATATTTGACCCTATCATTTCTTCTACATTAGGATCTAATGTTATAACTGTAATTGCTCTATCTTCATTTATTAACTGATTACAAATTGTTCTTGATAAAGCAAATCTAACATATTCAGTAAGCACTTCAATATCTCTTGTATTTCTTGAATTATCAGCCAAAGATTCCATTATTGTAACCATATCTTTTATAGGCACTTTTTCTCTTAAAAGACTTTGTAATACTTTTTGAAGTTCCCCTATAGTCATTAAATCTGGAATAAGTTCTTCTACAACAGCACTATATTTATCTCTTAAGTTATCAACAATAAGTTTAACCTCTTGTCTACCAAGTAACTCGTAAGAATGAGATTTTATAGTTTCTGTTAAATGTGTTACCATAACTGTCGTTGGATCTACCACTGTAAATCCTTTTATTTCAGCTTCTTCTCTCTGATCTTTATTAATCCATACAGCTGGCAATTTGAAAGTTGGTTCTAGAGTCTTTATACCTGGTATTTCTAAGCCATCCCCTGTGGGATCCATGCAAAGTAACATACTTGGCATTAATTCAGATGAAGCTACTGTTGTTCCTCTTATTTTTATAACATATTCATTGGTCTTTAATTGAAGATTATCTCTAATTCTTATTGGTTGTACTACAATCCCCATTTCAATTGCACATTGTCTTCTAACAGAAGCAATTCTTTGAAGCAAATCCCCTCCTGAACTTTCATCTGCAAGAGGAATTAATCCATAACCAATTTCAACTTCCATTGGTTCCACTGAAATTAAATTCATTACATTTTCAGGTTCTTTACGCTCTGCTTCTATAATTTCCTCTTCTTCAGAAACAAATTCTTGTTCTAATTGTTTAGTTTCTTCTTTATAAAGCATATAAGAAAGAACTGCCATTGAAACTGCTGCAATTAAAAATGGAACTTTAGGCATATTAGGAACTAATGCTAAAAAGAACATAGCAGCACTTGCAATGGATGTTGCTATAGGAAATCCTGTTAATTGCCTTGATAAAGATTTACCAAAGTTTTCAGCATTTCCTGAACGTGTAACTAAAATACCAGAAGCTGTAGATATTAATAACGCTGGCACCTGACTTACAAGTCCATCACCCACAGTAAGTTGAACGTACTTAAGTGCTGCATCTCCAACACTTAAATCTTTTTGCATAACTCCAATTATTATACCTGCAATTATATTTATTACAGTTATTATTATACCTGCAATAGCATCTCCTTTTACGAACTTAGAAGCACCATCCATAGATCCATAAAAATCTGCTTCTGATTGTAAATCTTGTCTTCTTTGTTTAGCCATTACTTCATCTATAAGACCTGAATTCAAATCAGCATCTATACTCATTTGTTTTCCTGGCATAGCATCAAGTGTGAATCTTGCTGATACCTCAGAAACTCTACCAGCACCGGCTGTGATAACCATAAATTGTATTATAATTATAATTAAAAATATAATTATACCAACTACATAGTTTCCCCCGATAACAAAATCTCCAAATGCTTGAATTATCTTTCCTGCATCACCTTCACTTAATATAAGCCTAGTTGATGATATATTAAGTCCTAATCTAAATAATGTAGTAATTAATAGCAGTGTTGGAAATACTGATAATTGCAATACATTTGTAGTAAACATTGTTATGATTATAATAACAACAGATAACGTTATGTTAAATGCCAAAAGTACATCTAATAATGTTTTTGGTAATGGTATTATCATCATAAGTACTATACATATAACACCAGCCGCTACAAGTACATCTAAGTTGTTTTTTATATCGAGTCTTTTATTTTCAAGTCCCAACCTTATCCCATCCTTTATTTAATATAAAACTAAGAGTTCTTCTTTAACTTCAATACTATTGCTAGTACTTCTGCTACCCCCTGATATAAATCTTGTGGTATATCTTGATCTATTTCTACCCTGTCATACATTAGCCTTGCTAATGGCTTATTTTCAACAATAGGAACATCATTGTCTTTAGCAATTGTTTTTAATCTAATTGCAACATTGTCTGCACCCTTAGCAACAACTTTAGGTGCTTCCATGTTTCCACCCTCTTCATATTTTAATGCAATAGCTAAGTGAGTAGGATTTGTAATTACAACTGTAGCATCTGAAACAGATTGCATCATTCTTCTCATTCCCATTTCTCTTTGCTTTTGCTTTATTTTCGCTTTTAATTGAGGATCACCCTCTGCTTGCTTATATTCATCCTTAATTTCTTGTTTAGTCATTTTTAATTCTTTGTTATGAATTCTAAATTGTACAAAATAATCTGTTGCACCAATAATAACTAATGCCAATGTTATTTGCATAAATATTCCTACAACTAAATTTTTTACTTCATCCCCTAAAGAAGGTAAATATAAACTCGAAATATTTATTATATCAATGTAATTATTCTTAACATACTTATAAGCTAGTATAGATATTATTGTTACTACTATAAGATTTTTAATTAAACCAACTAAACTTCTTTTAGAAAACATATTTTTAAAACCTTTTAAAGGATTTATCTTACCTAATGAAGGTTTTAATGGTTCTCCTGTTATAAGGAAACCAGTTTGAATTATACTTGATGCTACTCCTGCTATCATTATTGCTAATGCAAATGGTAAAAACACAGCAGCTACCTTTAAAAGACTAAACACAATAAAGTTTATAGCAGTTAATTCATTAAAATCTTTTAAACTTGGGAATGCTAAAAAATAAGTTAAAACACCTTTAAAAGTATTTACTAAACTTCCCCACAACATAGAAACTGCTAATGTACATGCAGCCATAGTAATAGCAACACTTACATCTTTACTTCTAGCCATTTGTCCTTTTTTCTTTGAATCTGATTTTTTCTTTGGAGTTGCTTCTTCTGTTTTTTCATCTGCAAATATCAATGCTAGAGGAATTGCAGGAATTGCTCTAAAAATATGTTCAAAAACATCTGATAAGTTATAAACTGCACTACTAACCACTTTAAATATCAGCGGTAATAAAATTACAAATGTAGCAAGTCCTAATAAATTTTTAATTGGTAAACCAAATATCATTATTGGAATTGTAGGTACAGTTCTTGATATCAGTCCTAAACATAAATCAGTTATAACAATTATCAGTACAAGTGGTACTGCTATTTTCACTCCTAATACAAAGTATTCAGTAATAGTAGAAATTACAGCCATCATAGTTTCTTGATAAACTAATGTTTGACCAATAGGTACTATTCTAAAACTTTCAATTAATAATTTTATTACTATATGATGACCGTCCACAATAAAGAAAATAACTGTGGCTATCATATAAGAAAAATTTCCAATTAAAGTAGTTTGAGAGTGTGAAGTTGGATCTAATATTGATACCATAGAAAATCCCGCATGAATATCCATCCAGCTTCCTGCAAATTTTACTACTTCAAAAATCATGTTAGTTATGAATCCTAGCACTAAGCCAGTCATAACTTCATTTAACCCATAAATAATTAAATAATATACATTATTTATTTCATTTACAGTTGAATAATCTACTCCAGCTAATACCGCAATAGAGATTATTAAACTTAATGCTCCTTTTAATATATGTGGTGTTCCTGTTTGAAAAAATGCATTAACAATAACAAAATAAGATGTTAATCTTAAAAATATAAAAAATAATGCAAGAAAGTAGGCCGTTTCAATCACAATGCACTACCTCCCCTTTACGCTGTAACTTTTGTAATCAATTCAAATATTCTTGTTGTAAAAGACATTAAGGTTTGAAGCATCCAGCTTCCTAAAAATATTCCAACTATAGCTCCAGCAATTAATTTAGGAACAAAAGTTAAAGTTTGTTCTTGAATTTGGGTTGTTGCTTGTATAATACTTATAAGTAATCCAACAATTAATACTACAAATAATATTGGTGCTGCTAGTTTTGCAGCAACTATTATAGTATCTTTAACAACCCCATTTAATAACGCTTGACTCATAAATTTCCACCTCACGAAAAGCTCATAATTAACGATTTTACGAGTAAGTACCATCCATCTACCATTACGAATAATAATAATTTAAATGGCAATGATACCATAGCTGGCGGTAACATCATCATACCCATTGACATAAGTACGCTTGCCACAACCATATCAATTACTATAAACGGCAAATATATTAAAAATCCTATTTGAAACGCTGTTTTTAGTTCACTTATTGCAAATGCAGGAATCAAAGTTGTAAATGGAACATTTTCTCTAGTTAATTCTTCTTTATTCACATTATTAATCTCTACAAATAACTCTAAGTCTTTTTCTCTAGTTTGTTTCAGCATAAAATCTTTTATCGGTTTTGAACCTATTTCAATGGCTTCATCCTGTGTTATACTCTGCTCAATATATGGTTTAAAAGCATTTGTATTAATTTCATTATATACTGGTGACATAATAAATATAGTGATAAATAATGCCAATCCTGTTAAAATCTGATTTGGTATTGCTTGTTGTACACCTATAGCACTTTTAATAAATGAAAATACAACTACTATTCTTGTAAAAGATGTTAACATTATGACTATAGATGGTAGTACTGCAAGAATAGTGAAAAATATTAATATCTTTATATTATTAACATAATCGTTGGGACTACTTTCACCATCTCCAATACCTAAATTTACTTGTGGTAAATCTATGCTTTCAGGAACTGCATATGCTTTTATTCCACAAAATGTTATGATAGCAAAAGCTAAAATCAACACAAACATAACTTTGTTTTTATTTTTTTTCATCTTTATCTTCCTTTGATGTGTAAATTCTTAAATATATTTAAAACCTTTTTCTTTATATCTTCAGATTTCTTTATATATGACTCATTTATAAGATACATATTATTTCTTTTCTCTTCTTCAATTTTATTAATTTCTTCTTCAGATAAATCTTCTAATTTTTCCATACCTGTTTGTGTATTTGTAAGTAGATATCCCTTATTACCTACTTTGATTACTACTATAGAATTTTCCTTTGTTATTTGAGTTCTATCTATAACTTTTACATATTTATTGTCATTAACTGCTTTTACCTTACTTCCTAATATTTTAAACATTAAAAACATAAGTGAAAAGACAACTAATAAAGACATTATCAAATTTAGAATCATCTTAAAAAAACTAAATTCCATATTTTTTTCTTCTTTCTATTGAGTTATTATACTATCAAATCTAACATCAACTATCTTACTCTTTGTTAATTGCTTATTTATTTTGTCCATAAGTTGAGCTTTTATTTCTTTTTCATTATTAGTATTATTAATATAATCTAATTTTAAAGACTTTAGATAAAATATTATTGAATCTCTTACTACAACTTTTTTTTCTTTTAGTTCAGTTTCTGCATCTTTATCTGTCTTATCATACCCTATTGATATTTGACCTTTAAAGTATCTTTTCCCACCTTCATCTGCTAAGTTTGCAGTCATTTCTCCCATATCTACATAAGTTATTTCAGTGGTTTTTTCTTGAATAACTGTTTTAGCATTCTTTTGCATAAACATATAAGTTGCACCAAAAACTCCTCCACCAACTATCAGTAAAGCTACCACAAATATTATAATAGTTTTCATATTGCCTGATTTGCCTTTTGCTTCTTTATCCTTACCCTTATCTTTATCAGCCATTATTATCACTCCTTATTATCTTTTTCATTAATTATTAATATGTTAACTCTTCTATTTTTAGCTTTATTCTCTTCAGAATTATTATAAACTATAGGTCTATACTCTCCATATCCTGCTGCACTAAATTTCATTGGATCATTACTCTTTGTCTCAACAAAATATTTAACTACATTTACAGCTCTTTGAGTAGATAATTCCCAATTACTTGCATATTTATAATTACTTATAGGTACATTATCCGTATGTCCTTCTACTATAACTGAATTTGGTAATGCTGAAATTAATGTATTAACTTTATCTAAAACTTCCTTACTACCAGGAATTAAATCTGCTTGACCAGATTGAAATAAAACAGTATCTTTTAGCTCTAATATAACGCCACGTTCATCTTGAATAATATCCATAGCTCCAGATAAATTGTTTTTTTCAACATAATTTTTTACATCTTGATACATAGTTTCTTTTCCTAAAGATTCTGCATCAATTACCCCTTCAGCATCTGATTCTCCACCAATTATAGGAACCTTTCCATCATACTGATTATACTGAAGAAATGTGTCACCTGACTGACCTGTCATAACTGATACAAAAGCCTGAGATATTGATTGTACTTTTTGTGCATCAACACTTGACATAGAATAAAGTAAAATAAAAAAGGTTAAAAGTAGTGTAACACAATCCGAATAGGTACCAAGCCATTCATCACCTCTTAATCCGCCTCCATCATCTGACTTCTTTTTTCTAGCCATTTTTAAGCAACCCCTTCATTATTTTCTGAATTATTTTGAGCATAAACTATTCTTTCTTGTGGTGATAAGTAAGATATTAATTTATCTTCAACAATTCTAGGATTTACTCCTGATTGAATTGAAAGTATACCTTCAAGCATCATTTCTTTTATAGCAACTTCTTTTTGACTTTTATTATTTAAATTTTGTGCTATTGGTGATGCAAAAATATTAGCTATAAGTGAACCATAGTATGTTGTTATAAGCGCTTTACCCATTCCTGATGCTATTGTACTAGAATCAGTTAAATTGGCAAGCATTTGTATTAATCCTATAAGGGTACCTAACATACCAAATCCCGGTGCAAATGCTCCCCAAGCTGAAAAAATTCCTGCTCCTGATTTATGTCTTACTTCCATTTCTGATATATCAAGTTCTAATATTTCTTTTATAGATTCTGGCTCTATTCCATCAACAACCATTTGTAAGCCTTTTTTTAAAAATTTATCTTCTAATTGAGATATTGTATCTTCTAAAGATAATAACCCGTCTCTTCTAGCTTTTCTTGAAAGTTCTGTAAACTGACTTATTGTTTCCATTGTAGATGACTTTGGTTCTTTAAATGATTGGAGAAATAATATTCCTGCTTTTTTTATTTCGTCTAGTGGATATACAATCATTACCGCTGCAATAGATCCACCACCTGTTATAGCAACTGAAGGTAAATCCCAAAAAAGCTTTAAGTTACTTGCACCTGAGCCTCCACTTGCCATCCCATAAATCATTAATCCTAAACCCATTATTAATCCTGCGGCAGTCATTATATCAGTTTTTTTCATTACTAAATGCCTCCTCTATCTTCCCTGAATAAAAATTTCTCTTTTATACTTTAGAATTTTAAATTTAATTTCATCTACACTTTCAATAACTATGTACTTCTTCCCATTACTTAGTGTAATTAAAGTTTCTGGAACTTGTTCTATTTTTTCAATATGATCATCATTTAATATAAATGATTTATTATTCATTCCTGTTAGTTCAATCATTGACATCCTCCCATTAAGTATAAATCTTATACTCTAATATTATTTATTTAAATAATTAGGGAGAAAATATTACTCCCTAATTATTAAATTCTTTTATCTCATTAATCCTGTAATTGTTTGAAGTATTTCATCTCCTGTTGATATCATCTTTGATGAAGCTTGAAATGCTCTTGTTGCTGTTATCATGTCTGTAAATTGCTCTGTTAAATCTACATTTGATGATTCAAGTGTACCTTGGATAAAATCTCCAAAGCCCTTACTATTATCTATCTTTTCTGGGTCTCCACCTTCATTTTTCATTCCACCTACAGGTGTTTTTATTATTTCAGGTCCTGAATTAGGAGATGTCTGCAACTTATTTCCTCCTATTGTAGTTAAACCTTCTGGGTTTTTAAAAGTAGCCATAGCTATTTGACCAAGTGCAGTTCTACTACCATCTCCAAGAACTGCTGTAATTACACCATCTTTTCCTATAGAAAAACTTTTAACAGGAACTTCTATTGGTTTTTCACTAGTATTAGGAGTACCATCATCATTAAGAGGATAAGTTTTTACCTTATCTGGTATTTTTAAAGTATTAAGTTCTTTTCCTTCCCCTACTGCTTTTAATGTTTTGGAATCAGCATCTACATAGTTTGCTACTGCAACTTTAGTGGTACCTCCACCTGGAGTTTCCCATTCTATACTAGCCTTTGCATCTGCCTCTTCCCCATCTTGAATCAAATATCCCATTACTCTGTATCCATCTGCTGTTAAAAGATTTCCTTCATAATCAAGAGTAAAATTACCATCTCTTGTATATAAAATTTCACTTTCACTACCACCTGATAATTTTCCAGAAGTCTCTATTCCAATAGTTCCAGTACCTTCACTTGTTCCACCTTTATAAACCTCTGGACCTTTACTTACCATAATATATCCATCACCATCAACACATACATCTAAGTTTCTTCCTGTTGATAATGCATTACCTTGTCCCATTACTTTGTTTATACTTGAAAGTTGTGCTCCAAGTCCTACTTGTTTAGCATTTGTACCACCTTTTTGCCCAGTTGGTGCTGTTGCTGATGACATATTTTGATAAAGCATATCAGAAAATCTTGCACTTGATGCTTTAAATCCTGTAGTACTTACATTAGCAATATTATTACCTATAACATCTAATTTAACTTGGTTAGCTTTCATCCCACTTATTCCTGAGTACATCGATCTTAGCATATTTAATTTTCCTCCGTTTATTTTCAAATTTTATCTTTTGTTATCAATAATCATTAAAGTTTTATGTTTTATTTACAAACTGTTAATAATCAATTTATCTCTTCTAATCGTATAGCATATAAAAGTTATAATAACTTTTATTAATAAAGCTAATATTCAGCCGGAGTGTAAATTTCTGAATATAAGTTTTTTTATTAATCTTATCTCATCAAGCCAGTTATTGTTTGAAGTATTTCATCACCTGTAGTTATCATTTTTGATGAAGCTTGGAAAGCTCTTGTTGCAGTTATCATATCTGTAAATTGTTCTGTTAAATCTACATTTGATGATTCAAGGGTTCCTTGTACAAATTCTCCAAAGCCTTTACTATTATCAGTATAATCATCTGCTAATTTTCCCTTTGGTGTCTTTATTATTTCAGGTCCTGAGTTAGGTGATGTTTGTAACTTATTTCCTCCTATTGTAGTTAAACCTTCTGGATTTTTAAAAGTAGCCATAGCTATTTGACCAAGTGCTGTTCTACTACCATCTCCAAGAACTGCTGTAATTACTCCATCTTTTCCTATTGAAAAACTTTTAACAGGAGTTTCTTCAAACTTCCCATCTTCTATATTTCCATCTTTATCTCTTTTAGGTGCTAAAACTTTATCTGGAATTTTTAAAGTATGGAGTTCTTTCCCTTCTTCAACAGCTTGTAAAGATTTAGAATCAGCATCTACATAGTTTACCACTGCTAACTTTTTACCATCTTCTTCTTTCCATTCTACACTAGGTTTTGACTTATCATCATTACCATTTTGTAATAAATATCCCATTACTCTATATCCATCTGCTGTCAAAAGATTTCCTTCATAATCAAGAGTAAAGTTTCCATCTCTTGTATATAAAATCTCGTTTTCGCTACCTCCTGATAACTTTCCAGATTTATCTATCCCAATAGTTCCTTTTTCATCAATTGTCCCACCTTTATAAACCTCTGGACCTTTACTTACCATAATATATCCATCACCATCAACACATACATCTAAGTTTCTTCCTGTTGATAATGCATTACCTTGTCCCATTACTTTGTTTATACTTGAAAGTTGTGCTCCAAGTCCTACTTGTTTAGCATTTGTACCACCCTTTTGCCCAGTTGGTGCTGTTGCTGATGACATATTTTGATAAAGCATATCAGAAAATCTTGCACTTGATGCTTTAAATCCTGTAGTACTTACATTAGCAATGTTATTACCTATAACATCTAATTTAACTTGATTAGATTTCATTCCACTTATTCCAGAATACATTGATCTTAACATATTTTATTGCCTCCAAATCATAATTCGTTAACTTGTCTCTATCATTCAACAAGTCTAGGCTTCCATGTTAACAATGCTCAATTTACAATATTCAATTTACAATCATAAAATTATTTATTCCTTAACTGTCAATTGTCAATTGTCAATTGTCAATTGTCTAAGGTCCAGCCTATAGTATTACCACACTATCTATATTGGTAAATATATTATCTTTTGCTCTTTCTTTCTCAATAGCTGTTATTAATGTCCTATTTTCTATACTTGCAATTAATGCAGTATCTTTGTACAAAATAACAGAATTCTTTGAGTTTTTATCTTTTGCGATTTGGAATCCTTTTTCAATTTCTTGCATATCTTTATCTGTAAAGTTAATTTCATTTAGTCTTTCAGCTGCATGCTTTGATACAATAAAACCTTGATTCTTATTGATAACATTATTTAATACATCTTTAAAACTATTTTTTTCTTCTGTTTTTGTTGTAAATTTTGGATTGGTATTCTTAACAGGTTCAAAGGTACCTATTGGATACACTTGACCATTGATTATTCTATAACTCAATTATTTTCCTAATATTGATTGTAATTTTTCAAGGTCATTTGCATAGTCTTGTCCGTATCCTGCCTTGTCCTTATTATCTACCATTCCTAAAACTTGACTTACCTTTTCTTCTTCTGTTGGATTTTGTGAATCCACCTTATTTGTATTTTCTACTTTTGAATCTTCTTCTGGTTTCTCTTCAGGCTTTTCCTCTGGCTTTTCTTCTGGTTTAACATTCATGTCATCTTCAGTTAAATCTCCTGCTTTTACTATTGAAGCGTATGGATATTCCTTTGTAATTAAGTTTCCTTCTTCATCTTCAGTCTCTACTCTAACTTTAACAACACCATTATCTATAAATGTACTTTTTATGGTTCCTTTTATTATGATGTTCTTATTATTTTCATCATAAGTAGAAATAACTACTTTTTGATCCTTTAAAGCTGAAGCTGATAAAAAGTCTGAATTCACTAATATGCTATTAACATCTGACGCTGTATAATTAGGAACTTCTAAGACTGTTTGTATCTTACTAACATCAAATACTTTGTACTCATTTTTACCATTTTCATTAACTTCTACAGAAATATAAGTACCATATTTATCTTTAGACACTCCTCTAACTACGCCTGTATATAATTCACCTTTTTTATTTGCTGCATCTAGTGTTACACCCTTACCAATTAATTGTTGATATGAAAAATTACTCATCGTATCATTTAAGTTGTACATTTGTTCCATAGCTGCAAATTGTGCCATTTGAGTAACATATGCCGTTGAGTCTTGATCGGATGTTGGATCTAAATTAGATAACTGAGCTGATAAAAGCTTTAAAAATGAGTTTTTATCAAATTCTTGACCTGATTTAGATATTTTAGTTCCTCTATCAGTTGTCATTTTTCCTTGAGTAGAATTAGTCTTACTATTTGCTGCATTAGATGCATTGGTCTTACCGAGAGCTGCATTTACATCACTCATAGAAAAAGTCATAACTTCACCTCCTAAGCAAAAAAGTCTAAATTACTATTTAAATCTTCTATAATATCATCTTCTGATTCCACTGAATCAATTTCAGATGTTTGTCCATTATTACTGTTTTGTTTTTGATTTTCTTTAGCTAATCCTCTTCCAAAGCCTTGTTCTTTAAAGAATGTAGTATCTTCTTGATACAATTCTACATTTACATCAGCAACTTTTATATTTTGTTCACCTATGGCTTTTTTCATTTCAACTAAATTTTGTGAAAGAAGTTCAAATGTTTCTTTAGAATTTGCTTTTATGTTAGCTTTCATGATTCCATTTTCTTGAATCAAACTAATAGTAACTTGACCTAAATCTTTTGGGTTTATTTTTACTGTTAATTCTTTCATAGAGTTTGTAATCATAAGCTTAACATTTTTAATTAAATCGTCTCCCATAGTTGCTTTATTTATTGTTACTGGCTCAGTTGGAGCAGCTACATTATTTGAATTAATTTCATTTCTTGAAGAAAGTAAATTGATTTTATTTAATACGCTATCATCTTTATTATTGTTTAAAAGCTTATTTAAAAAATCATCTTCATCTGAAGTGCTTGTAGGTACTTTTTCTTCTTCAATATTTTGATTATTCATTTGAGAATTGGCATTTTGCTCAAAATTCTTAAATGCAGTATTAAAGTTAGAAGTTTTATTTTCCTTATTTTCTAATGAACTTGATATTTGGCTCATTAAATCTTTAACTTTATTTGATACATCTGTATCTTCATCAAGTTTATTTCCTAACTTACTCAATAACTTATTTAATAAATCTTTATTATCAGAATTTAATAAATTAGTTAAAGGACTTTCTGAAGCATTTAATAGATTTTCAAGAAGCTTAGGTAAATCACTATTTTCTTTACCTAAGTTGTTAATTATTGAATTCAATATATCAGAATTTAAATCTTTTACTTCAATATTTTCATCTTTAACAGAAGATAACATATTAAAAATTGAATTTAACATTTCAATAATTTCATCTTTTGATGCAGTATCAAGTTTTTCTTCTATTTCATTAATTTTTTCTTCTACATTAACATCTTTGTCATTAACATTTTTATCTACAGCTTCAATCTTACCTTTTATATTTTCACTATCATTCTTTGTATTTTCTACTTTTGTATTTGATTTTTCATTTAGTACATCTTTAAAGCTTGTATCATCTTTACTTTTTGCAGTGTAATTTTTATCATTACTATGTGATACACTATTAACTTTAGATGGTGTTACATTAGATTCTGTATTTAATGATGTTAAATTTAAATTAGAACTTATATTCATTTTCATTTATTCTCACCTCCCTTCATTGATTCTTCTCATATATGAATAAAGGGCTATTTCATCAAGGTTAACTTGTTCAACCCTTTCTTCCTCTTTAATGTGCTCTAAAAATTTTTTTTCTTTTAATATTTCAACAGTTTTCCTATCAACCTGTTTAGATACCAAATCACTTCTAGCTTCATTCACTTTTTTGTCCTTAAAAACTAAATCTTTTTCAGTTTCTTTAATTCCAGTTTCAAGTCCTTGAAGATAATACCTTTTTAATTTTTGGTATACTACATCTTCCCCTGGAACAATTCCATTATATTTATCATAATTAAACTTTAATTGATTTAATTTTTTTTCAGTGTTTTGTTTTTGTCTTTGTGTTTCAGTAAAAATTCTTTTGCTCTCTTCTTCTTTATCTTGTCTTATTTCAAGAAGCTTATCTAAACTAAATTTAAATTTTTCTGCCACTTACCATACCTCCACTACTGATGTGTGATATTTACTATTCAAACATTGACACTAAATAACTTATACTCTCATCAAAATTTGATTTTTCATTAACAGTTTGACGCAGAAATTCTTCTATTTTATCATGATAAGAAATTGCTAAATCTATTTTTTTATTACTACCTTTTACATATGCTCCTATATTAATTAAATCCTCTGATTCTTTATATGTTGCTAAAAGGTCTCTAGCAATAGAAGCTGCTTTTATATGCTGTGGTGGAGCTATTGAATTCATAAGTCTACTTACACTATTTAATATATCAATTGCAGGATAATGATTTTTATGAGCAAGAGATCTTGATAGTACAATATGCCCATCCAAGA
This sequence comes from Clostridium sp. ZBS2, assembly GCF_023845855.1. Classification (NCBI taxonomy): domain Bacteria; kingdom Bacillati; phylum Bacillota; class Clostridia; order Eubacteriales; family Clostridiaceae; genus Clostridium; species Clostridium sp. ZBS2. Next base: position 404,206 of record NZ_JAMQIF010000006.1, on the reverse strand, counting down.
TACCTCTTACAGCATCTGCTATTGGTTCATTAAAATCATCTCCATCAACCAAAACTGTGTAAAAAGCAGTTATTGAACCATCTTCTGACGTCCCAGACCTCTCCATTAATTTTGGTAACTTAGCAAATACTGATGGTGTATATCCCTTTGTTGCAGGAGGCTCTCCTATTGCAAGACCTACTTCTCTCTGAGCCATTGCAAATCTTGTAACAGAATCCATCATTAAAATTACTTTTTTACCTTTGTCTCTAAAATATTCTGCTATTGCAGTAGCTGTAAGAGCACCCTTTAATCTTATTAATGCTGGTTTATCAGAAGTAGCACAAACTACAACTGATTTTTTCATACCTTCTGGTCCTAAATCTTTCTCTATAAATTCCAGAACCTCTCTACCTCTTTCTCCAATTAAAGCAATAACATTGACATCTGCCTTTGCTTCTCTTGCTATCATCCCAAGAGTAGTACTCTTACCAACTCCACTTCCTGCAAAAATACCTATTCTTTGACCATCTCCACAAGTTAAGAATCCATCTATAGCTCTAATACCTGTTGGCATTATTTCTTTAATTCTTTTTCTTTTCAAAGGATCTGGTGGATTATTTTCTAGTGGGTAATCTTCTCCTTCTAGAAGCTCTTCCCCCCTTAGTGGCTTTCCTAATCCATCAATAATTTCACCTAATAGTTTATCAGAACATCTTACACTTAAAGGCTTACGCATTGGAACTACTCTACATCCTGGAGAAATTCCTATTAATTCATCTAATGGCATTAAAACAACAAATCCATCTTTAAAACCAACCACTTCGCAATTAACAGGAGTATTTTTTTCATTATATATAATACATAACTCTCCAACAAATCCTTTTATGCCTTTTACTTCAACTGTAAGACCAATTACTTTATTAACTACACCTTCAGTATATATTGAATTAGTATTGTCAACCTTCTTGATTAAGTTATTAAAGTCAATATCCATCATGTTTAATACTCCTAATCTTGTCCCAATATTTCTTTTTTTATTGCTTCCATGCCTATATCAAATCCAACAATTACTTTGCCATTAGGTTTTTCTATAGTAGCATTACCTGGTTCCATAAAATCATCTGTTAATATAAAGATTTCATCTTTTATTGAATAAGATATTTTCCACCTATTAACTTGTGACTTAAGTTCTTCAACATGAATAGAATTACATTTTATTATTAAATTCTCTTCACCTTTGGATAACTCAATAGCCTCTTCAACTAATAAGTTCATTGAATCTTCATAACTTAATTCTTTTCTTAAGATGTTTTTAGCAATCTCTAAAGATAATTTTATAATATCAGACTTCTTCTCTTCTAAATATTCAGCATAATTCTCATTAGCAGATTTTAGAACTTCTTCTGCTTTATTAATAATTTCTTTAGATTTAGCTTTGGCTAAATCTATATTTTCATCATAAGCTTTTTTATATCCGTCATCATAACCATTTTTTAGCCCTTCTTCATATCCCTTTTCATAAGCTTCTTTTTCCAAATTTTGAGCTTGCATGGTTCCTCTTAAAATGATTCCCTGTTTTTCATTGTTGGCATCTTGTATTATTCTTTTTCCTATTTCTTCATACTTTTCAATTAAAGCATCTACTTCTTCTTTTGAATAAAATTTTTCTTGAACTTCTTCTTCAATATTTTCTTCAAACTCTGTTTTCTTTTTCTTAGATATATATTCAGTAGAAATTTTCTTTTTTTCTGCATCCAAAGCACAGTTCTTTTTTATAATACTATACGATGATTGCATCTTCTCCACCTCTTGAAATTATTATTTCATTTGATTCGTCTAATCTTCTAATTATAGAAACAATCTTTTGTTGTGCCTTTTCAACATCCATAAGTCTTACAGGTCCTAAGAATTCCATATCTTCCTTTAAAGAAGCAGCAGCTCTCTTAGATTGATTTCTATAAATTGCATTTGCAACATCTTCTGAACAGCCTTTAAGTGCAAGTGATAAATCACCAACTTCAACTTCTCTAAGAATTCTTTGAATAGATACATCATCAAGAGTAATAATATCTTCAAATACGAACATAGAACTCTTAATCTTATCTGCAAGTTCTGCATCTTCTCTTTCAAGACCCTCTGTAATATTCTTTTCAGTTGTTCTATCAACTTGATTTAAAATGTCAACTAATGTTTGAACTCCACCTAAGCTTGTCATCTCTGTCTTTACTACAGAAGACAACTTACTTTCAAGTACTGCCTCTATCTCTTTTATAACCATTGGAGATGTATTACTCATAGTTGCAATTCTAAATGCAACCTCTGATTGAGTTTCTTCTGAAAGTTCTGCCATAACTTGAGCTGCTTTATCAGCTTGTAAATAGCATAAAATTAAAGCTATAGTTTGAGGATGTTCATAAGTTATTGCATTTAAAAGCTGATGAGCATCAGCTTTTCTAGCAATAGCAAATGGTCTGTATTGTGATGTAGCTTCTGAAACTTTTTCTAAGATTTCATTTGCTCTTTGTGCACCTAAAGCTTTTGATAATAAAACTTTAGCATAATCCATTCCGCCCTCAATTATATAATCTCTTGCTTTATTTATTTCTAAAAATTCATCTAAAATTTCTTCTCTTTGTTCTGATGTAACAGAAGTTATATTAGCAATTTCATATGATATCTTTTGAATCTCTTGCTCAGGTAATTTTTTCAATATTCCTGATGAAGCTTCCGGTCCAAGCGTTATAAAAAGTATTGCTGCTTTTTGAACTCCTGTTAATTTTTTAGGTTCTTTACTCACAGACTATCACCTCTCATCCTCTGCAAGCCAAGCTTTGATAATTTCAACCACTTGCTCTGGCTTATCTGTGGCATATTTTTTAATTTCATTTTCCATATGAGTTTTTTCATTTTTAGTCTCAAATTCTATTGGTTCAAATAATTCTGATTCTTTTTCATCCCCAACTACTACATCTAACAATTGAGTTTCATCATCATACTCATCTTTAGCATTTTTTCTTCTCTTTTTAACTAAAATAACTATTATTATAATTAAAGCTAATAATGCTATAGCACCCATAATTATATATTTTTGCATTTCCTTTTGTTTAGCTTCTGCATTAAATGCATCTGTTTGGTTTTGAGCGTCTTCTTTTAGACTTGGATCAAAATTCATACCTAATACAGAAATTTGATCTCCTCTAACAGAATTAAATCCAATTGCATTAGATACTGCATTTTCAATAGCCTGTTGCGTTGCTGCGTCTAAATTTCCATCAACCACAACTGAAGCTGTCATTCTCTTAACTTCACCTGGCGCGCTAATAACCTTAGTTTCAGTTTTTCCAATTTCATAGTTATTTTTTTGTTCTTCTCTTGTTGAATTAGAATTTGTATTATTTTTATTATCTGTAGTGTTACTTATATTATTATCAACGGGACTCTCGCTAATGTTCCCATCAGTACCATTATTATTAACTTCTTTAATTGTTTGTTGACTTACAACTACTTTATTAGGATCAAGAACTGTTTGTGTTTGTTGCTTAGAATCAAAATCTAAGTCTACATTAATAGTAGCCTTAACCTTGTCTTTACCTATAACAGGTTCTAATAAGCTTACTATTTCCTTTTGTAATTTACTTTCATAATTTTTTTCTAAAGAATATTGCTTATCTAACGATTCTGAGCTCATCATCTCATTTTCATCATCATTTAAATTAGCTGTAAGTAAATTCATCTTATCATCTATGACTTCAATATTTTCTTTAGGAATATTTTCTGTACTACCTGAAACAAGTGCAACTATTGATTTCACTTGATCTTTAGTAATTTCGCTTCCTGTCTTTAACTCTAAGTATACAGCAGCCTTTCCTGGCGTACTTTCCTTAACAAAAACTGAGTCTGTAGATGGTGTTATATGAACTCTTGCACTTTGTACTTGAGAAAAACTTTTTATTGTTTTTTCAAGTTCTCCCTCTTGCATTCTTAACTTTTTAACTTTAAACTCCTCGTCCGTCATTCCAAAAGAACTTCCACTATCCATTAATTCATATCCACTACTTCCTGATTTCAATTCAGGAGCTAGTTCTAGCCTTAATTGATCTACCTTATCATTAGGTACTAAAATAGTATCCCCTTGTATTTTGGTTGTAACTTTTTGTTCATTTAGCTTAGCGAGTATAGTCTGTGCATCTTTGGGATCAAGATTTGAAAACAAAATTTGGTACTTATTTGATGATGTGTAAATTACTGTACTTGCAATAGCAATAATTACAGCAACACAGGATACAAAAATAGCAATTTTTATTTTCTTGCTTTGAGTTTTAAACTTTTCCCACAGCCCTTTGACTTTTTCTAAAAGTTTATTCATTTATCGTAGCACTCCTCACTTCAGTTACAATTGCATTTTTATTAATTCTTTATATGATTCCACTAAATTATCTCTAGTTTTAACTAAGAATTGTAATGCTAAGCTTGCCTCTTCTCCTTTTATCATAACTTCATCTATATTTACATCATCACCTTTAACAAAAGCATTGGTGTAATTATCAGCTTGTACTTGTTTTGTATTTACATCACTTATACAATTTTTCAATGTTTCACCAAAGCTCACATTGTTTTCTTTATTAGATGTAACTTCTTGTCCATTTTTATTATTTAAAACATCAAATTTATTGTTAAATAACACTTGTTTTTGGTCAAACCCATTAATAATCTTCATTCTTATTTACTCCTTATTTACCAATTTCTAAAGCTTTTGAAAACATTCCTTTAAGTGCATTTAATGTTTCTACATTGGCTTCATATGATCTTGTAGATACCATCATATCCGCCATTTCATTTAGCACATTAACATTAGGCATAGTTACATATCCTGTTGCATCCGCATCAGGATGAGTAGGGTTATAAACCTTTCTAAGTGGTGATTTATCCTCTACGATTTTCACTGGTTTAATTCCTGCCATTTTTCTATTTTCATCAAGTGCTTCTTGAAAAACTGCTATTTTTCTAACATAAGGACCACTACCATCTGCACTTCTTGTGGTACTTGAATTAGTCATGTTAGATGTTATTGTATCCATTCTTAATCTTTCTGCTGAAATACCTGTGGCACTTATTTGCATAGATGTAAATGCATTCATAAATTATCCCTCCTTTACTTTATAACAGTTTTTAAACTATTAAATTTCCCATTTAATTTAGTAATCAAAGCATTGTATTTTAATGTATTAGCAGCTTGATTAACTTTTTCAAGTTCTAAATCTACATTGTTATCATCAGTTCTCATACTAGTATTTTCTTCTCTTACGACTTCTATATCGCCATTTAAATCATTATTTCCTCTTAAATGTCTAGAATTTGTAATTTTCAATGATAAATCCTTTGTATCTGAGCCATTTTTTAAGTTTTCTTCAAAAATTACATTGAATTTCTTATATCCTTTTGTGTTTATATTTGCCATATTATTAGCTATAGCTTTTGACCTTGCATTAGATGCTTTAAGTCCATCTTTGATCAAATTATATGTATCATATGATTTAATTGAATTTATAGGCATGTGTTTCCCCCCATAATAATTTCTTTAATAATTTAAATAGTTATATTTTACCCAATAATAATACATTTTTTATCTATTTAATATAATTATAAAATAATAACTATATTTATGCTACATCTTTTTTTACTTTTAATCCAAATTATTACAAATATTGCAATATTTTATTCTAAATATTTTGCATTTCCATAAATCCATATTCTATTATACTATATATAAAATTGTTTTTAACTACTTTTTTTGAAAACAATTAAATATTTTATAAAAATTTCATATTTCAGTATATTTTATTGAGAAAACTATAACTTTTTCACCTTTTCTGTCATATTCATTTTTATTTAATATAAGACATGTATTTCATATTTTTTATCTAGTGTTTAATTTTAATTAATTAATCTAATCCAAAATAAAAAACCACCCCTAAAGAGTAGTTACATAATGAAATTAATTATATATAAAAAAACATATTAATTAAATTAATTGCTTTTACATAGAATTAATTAAAACAAAAAGTATATTATACCCTTCGGCAACTGGCTGGCATAGATTGCTCCTTAGCCCCTATAGCTTTGCGTCACTAACTTTAATTAGTTTTGCCTATTCAATTGTATTACATATTACAACTATATTATAACCTATTTTCCATGATTTTTCAAAATAAAACAAAATTTTTTTAAAAATTTTTTAATAAAATTTCCAACAATATATTTTGCTTTTTAATTATATAAATAAAAACGCCTTACTTAATATAAAAATCAATATAAAATCAAATTTATTATTAAGTAAAGCATATAAATATAATATTTATTTATCTAATATTTTTTAAAACATTCAATGCATCTTGTGGGAAATTATTACTTTGAGCAATTAAAGAAATAGATGATTGTATTAATATTTGACTTTCTGAAAACTTAAGCATCTCAAATGCAATATCCGCATCTGCAATATTACTTTGAGATTTTTCTAATGACATACTATTTTCAGATATAGCATCTCCCGTCCCCTCAAGTCTTAATTGTATTGCTCCGTACTTGCTCCTAGCACTAGATACAGATTGTATAGCTGTATCTATTATATCTAAAGAATTACCTATATTATCTTTATTTGTTACATCTAAAAGTTTTTTACCAGTATCATCTTTGAATCCTAACCCTTCAGCTGTAAGATTAAACTTAGGTAGAACTGTAAGTTCATCTTGTAAACTTCCTATCATAGAAGTTACTGCTCCATCTTTAATAGTAGCCTTATCTTCATTTATAAGTTTAACACCATTAAACTCTGTATTTTTAGCCATATAATCTAAATGATTTGTCAACTGATCAATTTCCTTTTGAATTACTTCTCTGTCTTTAGAAGTTAATGTTCCGCCTCCTGCTTGAACTGTTAACTCTTTAACTCTGCATAAACTGTCATTCATTTCTTGCATAGCACCATCAAAAGTTTGAATCATAGAGTTAGTATCTTCAATATTCCTTTTTGCTGCTGCATTACTTAAAACTTGTATCTTAAGCATTTGGCTTTGAGTTATCTTATTAGGATTATCCTTAGCTGAATTAAGCTTAAGACCAGAACTTATATTGTTAACAGCAGAAGAATTATTTGTAAGTTGCTTTTTATAGTTATTATATATATTTGCAGAAAACATATTATGACTTAATCTCATTTAATCACCACCATTTTTTATTTTAACAATATTTAGTTATCGGTTTTTATCATAAAAACTTTATGTTTTAAATTTACATTTGCATCTATCTGGAAATATTTACACCCCAGGGGTGATTTATAAAAAACAGATAAGATTTTTATTTTTATCTCATCTGCCATTTATATTTAAACCTCAAACTTTTTTTATCCCAAAGACCTTGTTCAAAACATTTGTAATTCGTTCAGCACCTCTACCATCAACAATACATGTACTCTTTTTACTCATTTTCCTTCTTTTATTAATATTCTTATTTAATTCTAAAATTGCATTACACAAAACTTCTTTGTTAAGTTCATCATACCACCCTAAATATTCTATAGCACCTTTACTTTGTAGATTTATAGCAACTTCCTTTTGATTATCTGCAAGTACTATTCCTATTATTGGAACTCCACACGCTGCAAATTCATATAATGTACTTCCACATGCAGAAATAGCTATATCACATTTTTTCATCAACTTAACCATATTAGCATTAAAATATAAATTTACATTTTTCGTTTTTTCACTTAATATTATTAATTCTTTAATATTGTCTTCTTCAAAAGATGGACCTATTACAACATGAAATCTAAATTCTAACTCTTGTATATAATTACATATAATATTCGTAAGTCCTTCAGAATCTGATCCCCCTACAGTTATCATAATATCCGCTATTTGTGGATTAATAACCTTTTTTTGAATGTTTCTAAATTCTTCTCTTAACATAGTATATTCAGTTCCTAAAAATAATTTTGTATTTTTATTTACCTTATAGAAACATTTTTCTGCTCCAATATTTTGATTAATTATAAAATTTACATTAAAGTAATACAAATTCATATCATCTATATATCCAGTAACTTTAAAAAATTTCTTAGTAATATTAAAGTACTCCTCATTCACATCATAACTATCTGTGATTAAGCAATCTGCATTAACTTTGCATAATTCTTCAACAAAAATACCTTCTTTTATAGTTACTACATTAAATCCTTCAGATTTAATCTTGTCTATACCAGGTTTGTACTTATTAGATGTTAGATAATCTATTCTACATACATAAAAAATATCATTGATTTTTGCTAATTCTTTAGCTAAAACTAATGTTCTCATTATATGTCCCATCCCTATTTGAGAACCACCATCCGCTCTTATTGCTATTTTCACTTAATCACCTGACTCCACATATCCCCATTTTAAAGGTGTCCCTTTTTCAAAATCTCCATTACATCTTTTTCCTATTACATCCTTGATGTACTTAGGATGTAATCCAAATCCTGGTCTTATAGATTTAACATTTTCTTCTGTAAACTTTTCTCCTGCTTTAATATCCTTTACTATAAATAATGATCTACTGAATTCTCTATTCTTCAAAGCTTTATCAGATAATGTATAATTTACTTTTCCTAATGCCTTTTCTATATCTCTTATCGATGATACCATTTGTGCAAATTCATCTATATTTAGTGAGAATGTAGAGTCCGGTCCTCCCATTTTTCTATCTATTATAAAATGCTTTTCAATCACTTTTGCACCTAGAGCGACTGCTCCAATAGGAACAGTTATACCTAAAGTATGATCTGACAATCCGCATAAAACATCAAATGTCTCTGCCATATTAGGTATAGTTTTTAAATTCATTTCTTCTAATTTAGATGGATACGCACTAGTACATTTAAGTAAAATTACTTGGTCATTTCCAACTTTTCTACATACACCTACTGCATCTTGTATTTCTTGAATAGTTGCTATTCCAGTTGATATTATAACCGGCTTTCCTTTTTTAGCTATATATTCAATTAATGGTATATCCGTAATTTCAAATGATGCAATTTTATATGCTGGAACATTTAATTCTTCTAAAAAATCAACAGCTGATTTATCAAAAGGTGAAGAAAAACATATAATTTCTTCTTCGTCTGCAACCTCCATTAATTCTTTATGCCACTCCCATGGAGTATATGCTTCTTTATAAAGCTTATGTAGAGTAGTTCCATCCCATATAGTTCCTTGTTTAATTTGAAAATATTCATTGTCACAATCAAGAGTTATTGTATCAGCAGTATATGTTTGCAATTTAACTGCGTCTGCACCAGCTTTTTTAGCTTCTCTTATCATTTTTTTTGCAATCTCTATATCATGGTTATGATTTGCAGAAATTTCTGCTATGATAAATGACCTATGGTCATTTGATATTATCTTATTTTTTATCTTTATGCTTTTCATACTTATTCACCTTTTTATAATTCTTATTTTTCCAATAATTATGCTAAATATATAAACTATATTATTAATTTAAAATATCAAAATCAACTAACTCCAACACTTTATCAATACACTTAACAAAGTACTTATTATCGATAACTTCAATAACTCCTATTAAACTTAATGAAATTTTTTCACTCGCAATTTTAATTTTATTAATAATTATTTTTCTACCATCTTTCAAATAAGAATATGCGCCTGGATAAGGATATGATTGAGCTCTAACAAAATTAATTATTTGATTTGAGTCTTTAAGAAAATCTATATAGCCCATTTCAGGTATTCTTTTTCCATAATAACTTGCATTATCCTCATCTTGCTCTGTTCCCTTATAGTTATTATCTATTTTTTTTATTGTTTGTATTAACAATTCAGGATATTCTTTTTCAAACTTTTTTAATAAATCATATCCAGTTTCATAATTTTCAATCGTTATTTTTTTTTGTTCTATTATATTTCCTGTATCTACGCTTTCTTCTATAAAATGAGATGTAATGCCCGAATACTCTTCTCCATTTATTATACTCCAAACATGCGGAGTTCTTCCTCTATACCTTGGTAATAATGAACCATGTATATTTATTGCATATTTAGGAATAGTAAAGATTTTTTTAGGAATAATATATCTATAATTTATGCTTATTAAATAATCTAAATTCATATTGCGAAATTGTTTTAAAAATTCATCAGTATTCTTTCTAGTATCTTTATATGAGTAATCTATATTATTTTTAATTGCAAATGTATCTAAACTTTCCTCTCTAAGTTCCTTATGTGTAAGCAGATAACTTATCTCATAATCATTATCTAATAATTTTTCAATACATTCTACTCCTAATTTACCAAATCCACAAAATAAAATTTTTTTCACAATATTCTCCTTAATATAATTTTTTTTGTTCTATATTTTCATTAATACTTACTATTTGAGGATTTTTATTTAAAAAATTTACTACGTCTTCTAATAAAAAATATCCATTTTCCTCAAACAAAGCTTCATATATAGCTTTTATAACTTGAAGATCCTCTTCTGTATCTAGCGTTACTCTATATTTTGAATAATCCTTAGAATTCTTATATGATAAAATTCTAAACTTATTATTTAAATCATATAAATATGGTGTTACATGTTCTCTTTCATAATCTTTTTTGGCATTATTATATACTTTTTCTAATGCGTCAAATGAAAAAATTTCTACATCATACCCCCTTGGATAAGTTCTATCTATTGTATTACTTATATAATCAATATCATTACTCTTATCTAAATACATATCAATCATATCCTTTAATATTTTATAATCTAAACAAGGACAATCACTTGTTACTCTTATAACTATATCAGCATTGTTTTCTTTAGCAGCAAAATAATATCTAGAAAGAACATCGTTTTCTGATCCTCTAAAATATTTAACTCCAAGCCTATTAGCTTCATATAAAATTCTATCATCTTGAGATTCTACAGTTGTCGCAATAACTATCTCATCAATATTAGGTACTAATTTTAACCTATTCACATCATGCTCAAGTACTGTTTTCCCGCATATTTCTTTAAGAACCTTGCCTGGTAATCTTGTAGAACCAACTCTAGCTTGCACTATACATACTACTTTCACTTAAACTCCCTACCTTAACTTATTTAATTATTTAACTATAAAACCTAACAATTCCACTTCTTTTCTTAATTGCTCTATACTAAGCCATTTATTATTATTTGATGAGTTATATTCAAATCCATCTTCTATTTTTTTGCCACCTGCAGTCATAAATAGTTTTGAATTCCACCAATCAAAATTAGGGTAAATTATGTAATGTTTGTCATATTCATAAGTCATTCTAGAATCGTCACTAGTTATCATAACTTCATGAAGTTTTTCCCCTTCTCTTATTCCAACTTCTTTAATATCAATTTCCTTACACATAGCTTGCGCTAAATCTGTTATTTTAAATGACGGTATCTTAGAAATATATGTTTCTCCACCTTTCGATTCATTTAATGCCTTAAATACTAAATCTACACCTTGATCTAAAGTAATCCAAAATCTTGTCATTCTAAAATCAGTTATAGGTAAAACTCTCTCCCCTTTATCTAACAATTGATTAAAAAATGGAATCACTGACCCTCTGCTTCCTGCAACATTACCATATCTAACTACAGAAAATATAGTTCCATCTCCACCCGAATATGCATTTCCTGAAATAAACAACTTATCTGAAACAAGCTTTGTTCCACCATAAAGATTTATTGGGTTAACTGCCTTATCTGTTGATAAAGCTACACATTTCTTAACTCCTTTGTCAATACAAGCATCAACTATATTTTGCGCTCCATGAATATTAGTCTTGATAGCTTCAAATGGATTATATTCACAAGCTGGAACTTGCTTCATAGCTGCTGCATGAATAACATAGTCAACATCCTTAAATGCTCTATATAATCTATCTTTGTCTCTAACATCTCCTATAAAAAACCTTAGTTTATTCACCTTATCTGGAAATTTTGTAGTAAAATCCTTTTTCATCAAATCCTGCTTAAATTCATCTCTTGAATATATAATTATTTTTTGAGGATTATATTCAGTTAATATTCTTTCTGCAAATTTTTTACCAAATGATCCTGTTCCACCTGTTATCAATATATTTTTATTATTTATCAATTTTAACCCTCCAATTACTAGTCGTTTATAAAATTTCTTTTTTCATATTCTTTAATCCTTTTATAATAACTATCAAAAAAACTTTCTTTTATATAAAATTTTTCAGCTATAAATACAGGTATGGTAAATCCTCCAAATCCTCTTTTAAAATCGCTAATACTTTTATCCTTTTGGGTTGGAAAATATCCTATAGTATCATTATAATCCTGTATTCCTAAATCTATATATTTTATATTTAGTGATTTTAAATATTTTATTGCTTCCCATATCATAATATGAGATATTTCAAAATCAAACTCTTTATAATTCTTTGACTTGCAACCCATGGAATAATATGCAACATCTTTATAGTAATGAAACAGTATATAACCAACTACTTCACCATTGTAAGAAGTCTCTATAAGTATTGCATGATTATTTACTATCCATCTATAAATATTTTCGAATGTGTTTTTAGGTCTTGTAACTTTCCCTGCAATGTTAAAATAATATTTCATAAACTTATGCACATCTTCATCATTTATATTCGTATAATCTATTATTTTTGAAGTTAAATATCTATCTGCTTTGTTAATACATGATTTAAATCCTTTATTAAATTCAGAAAAAATACCTTTTTTATCTTTTAAAATAGATATCATAGAAGTTTGTCTACTAATATCTAGAAAACCATTATATCTTAAAAGATAATTGTGCTTATCAATGCTTTCAATATAAGTAACATTTTGATATGGAATGATCATTTCAATTTTTTCCACATTAACATCTAATGCTAATCTATCTATAGTCTCTATTATTAAGCTTAATGTTTTCTGTCTAGTTTTTTTATTTAATTTATCACTTATTAATGGTGCTAATAGTGGACCTCCTCCATAAGCCAAATATTTTTTTTCTTCACATTCTTCAATAAAAACAACCATTACACCAATTACTTCTTTATTATCATTTAATACAAAAAAAGATTTATTCGTAGCAGTAATATTAAAATTTGAATTAATGTTATATTCAATTACATTTGAAGTATAAAAGAAAGTTCCATTAGAATTTTTGTAGCAAAAATCATCCCATTTATCATATTCATCTATATTTAAAAATTTTATCTTCAACTAAACTCTCCTATTTCTTAATGTATTAAATATGCCAGTTTGATCATATGAATCATTTTTATATATTACTACGGTATAATCAAATGGCAAATAATCGCTTTTTAATAAAACTTTTTTTGAATATTTATAAGCAATATTTAATATTTTTTCTGGATTGACATAATAGAAGTCTTTATCTTTAAAATTTACTCTCTCTGTAAGAAAGTTAAAAGCAATTGCTTCCTTACACATATCCATAGCCTTTTCAATAGTATTATGAATTAACTCTAAATTATCTATTTCGCTAGATTTTATATTAAAAATTCCGGATTCAACTATGTAATCATATTTTTCATCAAAATCTTTGTTTAAGAAATCACAACATTCGAATTTAACATGTGAATTACCATATTTTTTTTCAGCAACATTAATAAATTCTTCTACTATATCTAAACCACAGTAATTGTAATTATTATTTTGTTCTTTTAATAATTTATTTAAGTCACCAAATCCGCATCCAATATCTAATATAGATTTTCCTTCTATAGAAAAGGAATTTATAAGATTTTCAAATCTTATAAATTGTTTTTCTTTTGTCCATAAAACCGCCTCTGGAGAATACCCATTACTCTCAAAACTTTTCTTATATTTATTTTTTAAATATACATTTCTATTTACTAATTTGTATTTATCCACTTTATAACTCTCCTATATTTTCCCATACTTTTCTAAATGCATTAATCACATCATCCATGTCTTCTTTAGTCATGGATGGAACTATAAATTCATGAGTCATTAAATCTTCAAAATGCATTTTTTCACACGTTGGACAAATTCCTTTGCTATAGTTTAGTTGTCCTTTATACATTGGACATTTAAATGGGCATCCTGTTTCACCATAACCTACAAGTTTTTGATAAATTGGTTGTAAATATAGTGGCCTAACATAACCACTACTAAGTTTTACACCTTCATTTTCTCTCATTTCAAAAGGAGTTAATTCGGCATTTACAGCTTCAATAAATCTTTCTCTGCTTATTCCTGCAATTTCTTTTTTTAACTTAATGGCATGAACATAAAAAGCATGCTTACAACCTTCTCTAGTTTCCGGAATTTCGATACAAGGAATTTCAGACAATTTCTCCGATATATATTCTACATTCTTTAATCTTGCTTCTAATAAATTATCTAATTTCTTCAACTGTTCTCTTGCAATAGCAGCTTCTATCTCTGTCATTCTATAATTAAATCCAATCATATTAACAAGATTATTCACACCTTTAGCTTCTACAACGGCTTCTGCATGATTTCTTATAAGCATCAATCTCTCAGCTAATTCATCATTATCAGTTACTATTATTCCACCTTCACCACAGTGTATATGCTTGTGATAATTTAATGAATATATTCCCATATCACCTAAGGTACCTGCATACTTTTCTTTGTATATAGCGCCTGGTGCTTGTGCTGCATCTTCTATTACTATTAAATTATGTTTTTTTGCAATAGCATTTATTGCATCTGCATCATAAGGCTGACCCATAATGTCTACAACTATTATAGCTTTAGTTCTTTCTGTTATTTTTTGTTCTATAGATTTAACATCTAAGCAAAAATAGTTTTCTTCAATATCTGCAAATACTGGTATTGCATTATAAACTAACGCTGCTGAAGCTGAAGCTGTCATCGTATAAGGAGATACTATAACTTCATCACCGGGTCCTATTCCTGCTGCTCCTACTGCACAATATAAAGCTGATGTAGCTGAATTCACTGATATAGCATATTTTACTCCAAACTTTTCAGCCCATTCTTTTTCTAATGCTTTTACTTCCTCTCCACCATAAAAATCTTCATGCCATGTTCCTAAAAATCTTGAAAGTTTACCTTTATTCAATACTTTTTCAACTGCCTCTTTTTCTTCTTTTCCAATTGGATTATATGCGGGAAACAACCTTTCCCTTACTTTTTTACCACCATTTATAGCTAATATCGACATATTATTTCCTCCATAAAATTTATTATATTATCTATAGCACCTTTTTGTATCTTAAATTCATATCCTTCATTTTTATCATTCATTACAAATTTTTCAATTTTTTCTTCCAATTCTTTTGTATATAAAATAGACTTCACCGCTCCAATTTTATCTAAAATAAAAGGATTATCTCGATTTAAACCCATTTGCATACTAATTATTGATTTTCCTAGTGCTGCACTTTCTATTAAAAACATTGATGACATACCACAAATTAAATTTGAAGTGCAAATTAACTTAAACCCATCTAACTTCTTATCTATTAAAATTGAAATATTATCATTTATATTATCTATAAGATCATTATAGTTATTTTCATCTTCTTTAGGATGTAATCTAATAATTAGTCCTATTTTTCTGTTAGTCTTTTGTCTAACTTGATTTAATACATTAATAAATTCTTTAAAAATACTTCTTTCACTATATCCCCAATAATGTTCTGAAGTGTCACTTTCACCATAAGTTTTTGACAATGGTTCTGATGCATAAGTTATTATATAGTCCTCCATATCGAATCCAATAATTTTTCTAAAATCTTTTATAACTTTATCACTAATTGTTTCTTTTTTACTTATAAGATAATCAAAATACGGCTGACCTGAAATAAGTATCTTATCTTCGGGTATTCCTTCTTTAATCATCTGTTCTTTGGAGTAATTATCCATAACTAAAATTTTATAAGGTAAATAAATATGCTCTTTTTTCTTTTCATACTCTTTTAATTGACTAACACCAAATTTTGAAAATCTTAGTCCATAATTTATCCATTGATCTAATATCGCAAAAGATGGTATTTTTAATCTTTCAGCACATTTCCATAAATATTTTTCAGTAAAGTCATCTGCACTTGTTCCTGTTATTAAAAAATCTGGAGCTTCTTCTAATAAGAATTTATATATTCCATCCTCTGAAATATAACTTAAACTACCACTAATATCTATACCTTTCAAACCATATTGCTCATATCGATTTAATGCTACATCTTTACCATATATCTTTACATTATATCCTTCTTCTTTTAATTTTTGGTATAAAGGTACTACTGTATTTGCTCCTCCTGGATCTCTTGAAAATAGCAATACTTTCTTATTCATACTTAATTCATCACCTTTAATCTTTCACAAATCTCCATATCCTTATATCCATCTTCTAAAACACAGTTTAATTTTTCATTATATATCAAATTATTATATATATTTGTAACTGCATTTAACATAGCCTTATTTAATTCAGTTTCATATTCTTTTTCTTTAAATAAATTTTTATATCCACTAAAAACTTTACTATCTGACACACTATACTCTTGAATTTTAAATCCAGAATCAATTATCTTTATTCTCTTCTTTTCAAATAATAATTCTAATTCAAAAATAGTGTAATTATAATATGGTATATTTTGCATAACAAAATCGCCACCATTTTCAAAATTCAAAACAGCAGATACACTTGGATCATCATCATAAAAATCATAACTATGGTTTATAACTTTAAAATCCTTTATTTCTCCAATTAAATATCTTAGTAAATCTATTAAATGTGATCCATTATGTAAAACTCCTTTACCATAATATCCACTTCCACATAGAAATTTTCCATAGTTCCCTTCCAAAATGCTATCTTTTAATATACTAAATTCAGCTACAAATCTTCTTGAATAATTTACTAAACATCTTATATTTTTTTCTTTATATATTCTAATTATTTCGTTTGCCTCATTTATATTTTTAACTAAAGGTTTTTCACAAAAAACTAATTTTATTGGGAAATTTGATATTTTTTTCAGTATACTATAATGATAATTATCTGGTACGCATATTGATACTACATCAATATCATTTTCACTAAATGCCTCTTCAATTGTTGAAAAATAATTAACCTTCCATAACTTCGCTGCTTCTTCGCCCTTCTTTTTTGAAGTTTCCACAAACCCTAAAAGATTAAATCCTTCTATCTTTAAAAAAGCATGTGCATGTGTAAGTATATTTTCTGAAGATGGATTATCAAAAAATGCTCCTATATTTCCTGCTCCCACAATTAAAACATTATACTTTTTCCCCATGTTTTTCTTGCCACTCTTTCTGCTCCCTAAACGGGTTTTTTCTATGCGTATTTTCTAATTGTTTTATCATTTCAGAATTTTTAATTAATAATTCAACTACATCTTGTGCTGAAAAATCTGAATCTTTAGTATATAATATTTCATAAATCTGTTTTATAAATTCATAATCTTCTTTTGTATCTAGGGTAATTTCAAATTCTGGATAATTCATCTTTTCTTCTGCTTCCCAATTTATTAGCCTGAATTTTTCTGGATTCGTATAAATATAAAGAGATACGTGCTCGTGATCAACTGGATTTTTAGTAAGTTTATTAACCTTTTCTAAAATTCCAACAGGAAAAACTTGAGTATCGAAACCTCTTGGAAATGTTCTTTTCAAAATATTGGATGCATAATCATACTCTCCAGAAAAAAATATTTCAAGAAGTTTATCTACATGTCTCCAATCTATCATAGGACAGTCACCTGTAATTTCAACAATTATATCTGCATTAACAGATTTTGCACTTTCTAATACTCTTAAAAGAACATCATCTTCACTACCTCTATAATATTTACATCCTATTTCTTTGCAAAGCTCTACAATTGAATTGTCTTCCTTATTAACGGTTGTAGCCACTATTACATCATCTATCACTTTGCTTCTTTTTAATCTTTCTACAATATGCTGTAAATTAGGTTTGCCGCAATATTCCATGAGAACTTTTCCTGGAAGTCTTGAAGATGTCATTCTTGCTTCTATTGTAGCAACTATTTTTCCTTTGTCCTTATACATTTCTATCATCTCCATTTTACGAATAATTTTATTAGAATAAATATTATACATTATTAAATTATTTAACACTAATTACAACTTTATTAATAATTGGCTTTATTTCATATCTCAAAATATCTGCTTGTAATGTATAATCCTTAGCTTTTAAACATTTTTCCATTTCAACAAACCAACTATAAATCTTTTGGATATCAATAGCTATATTTTCTTTAGTTGAAACATTTATAATATAATCAAAATCTATAAATATTTTATCCAAAATTTTCATTGCTTCATCAAGTTGATTTGTTATTAATTTTTCCCAACATTCATCTATATTATTTACTACAGAAGTAATTTTTGTCTTTAATTCACTATTAATACTCATCACTTTCTCCTTTAAGGATTTCATATCTATATGCATTTTCCATTATTAGAAGTTTATCTAGTGTATAACAATATATACTTAATTCTTTTTCTATTTTATTTTTTTTAGAATATATATGTTCTGCACTCTCTACTACATCTCTTATTATATATTTGTATAATTCAATTTCATTAAATTCTTTTTGTTTTTCCTTTAAATAATCTAGTTTATATTTTTCACTTGAACTACTCTCTAATATTCTTATTAAATCTTTACATATTTTTATAACATTATCTATATCACGTCCAACAACTTTTATAAATTCATCTATTAAATCATTGTCTGTATTTAATACATGTTCTTTATAACACTCATCAATTATACTTTCTATATTATATTCTTTGCTCTTACTAAGTATATTATCTACATACTCATTAAAATCTATATTTTCTGCTCCCTCGATATTTAAACCTAAAGAATTTCCATTTAAAAATTTAATATTTGAATTTAGTCTTATGCAAAATTCAACTGATTGTCTAGTAGCTAAAAATGCAGGATCTGTATATACATCTTCGCCTTTTGCATTTTTAGTTTTTATATATCCATCTTTTTCAAATTCGCTACTCATATCTTTAAAATCATCTGCACTATCAGCATAATTTTTGCCATTACTAAAACAATAATCTTGTCCTAATAATATTATAGGATTACATCCTAGTCTTGCTAAATTATAAACAATAGAATTTGCTACGGAAGGTCCTGAAAACAAATTATACTTTTCCCATAACAATTTGTCACTTATAAACTGATCCATTACTGTTGTATTCATTAAAAATTTATTTCTATTAAATAAATCAGGTACAGTATGACATACCATAGTCGAATACATAAGTGCTGAGTCTTTGTTTAATTTTAAATTTTTAAATAATTTTTCCTCTGAAATCCAAGTATCTATAGCACCTAATAAATGTCCTTTAATATTGTTATTATCTAAAACTTTTACTCCTGTTCCAACCGGGGCAATTATTGCTTTATTACAAACTTTCTTTAAATGTTCTAAATTGTAATTTAAAGATGGACCTGCGCCTACTATTATAGCAGGTATGTTTTCAAATTTAGAATGTAATTTTGTTATAGGACATGTTTCCTTTAAATATTTTAAATTTATTATATAGCTTTGAAGCCATGGTCTATGAGAACTAAGTTTTGTGTGAATATTTACCCTATGAAGATTTAAAATTTTTCTCATATCCTTTATTAACTTTATAATTAATTCACTATATAAAATTTCATATGCTGGCAAAATAACGAATTTAACATTTACTGTCTTTTCACTTTGTACTAGATTATAAAAAAAATTACTTATATCTTCACCGTTATCACCCAACATAAAATGAATATTATTATTATTATTAAAAATAGTTTTTATATCTATACTGTTTAGAGCCACTTTAAAAATTTCACTATCTGGTTCAATGATAAAACATCTTTTACCATTACTATTTTTCACTATTTCTCTTGTTTCATAACCTAGCCCCATACCTATTATAAATATAATATCGCTGTTATCATTTAATGCATATTCACATATAGTTCTAGCTTGTGTTTTAGTATTATACCTACTATGTATTGATATATATCCATTTCCATTCTTTTTAATTAATGTATCACTATTATCTTTAGCTTTTATTACTTCTACCGTATTTATGTCTACTTCGGATATTTTATTATAAAGATCTAAATTAAGTTCTTTTAAATATTGCATATTTTTTTTATAAATCTTATTCATAAACAGTAATCCCTTCAATTATATGTTATTTCAAAAAAAGCCAGCTAAAAGCTGGCTTTTTGATATTATTACTGGCTTTTATAATTATCTTAATAATTGTAAAACACCTTGTGGTTGTTGATTAGCTTGTGAAAGCATTGCTTGTGCAGCTTGACTAAGAATATTATTTTTAGAGAAATTCATCATTTCCTTAGCCATGTCAACGTCTCTAATTCTTGATTCTGATGCTTGTAAGTTTTCACTAGCTGTTCCTAAATTATTAATTGTATGTTCAAGTCTATTTTGAACAGCACCAAGTTTTGATCTTTGAGATGAAACTTTTTCAAGTGCATTTTGAACTGTTGATATAGCAGCATTTGCTGAATACTTATCATCAACCTTAAGAGCAGTTCCATCATTAGCTTTTAATCCTAAAGCTTTTGCTCTCATATCGCCAATACCAATTTGCATAGTTTGACCTGAATTAGCACCAATTTGAGCTGTTATTGAGTGACTTCCATCAGTAGTTTCTGCTTCTGTCTTATTGAATACTAATGTAATACTTTCTCCAACTTTCATATTAGTTCCTATACCTGTTGCGTCAAATTTAATATCTCCACTAGTTATTCCAGCAGTACCGCTTATTGTGATTCCATCAGCTGCTATTGTAATGTTAGTAGCATCTAATTTTGCTCCTGAATTATTACGGAATTCATATTGTGCAGTTCCGCTAGCGCCAACTCCTGTTTTAGTTATACTTACAGCGCCATTAATTTGTGTAGCATCTTTTAATGCAGTCACAGTAGCAGCATCTGTACCAATTTGTATATTACCAACAGAACTATTATTATTAACTGTTACTGTTCCATCAACTTTACCATTAACTCCAACAACATCACCATTTAAAAGTTTCTTAGTATTGAATTCTGTTGTATTACCGATTCTATCGATTTCATCTGCTAATTGGTTAACTTCTTCTTGAATAGCTTTTCTGTCAGTATCATTGTTAGTATCATTTGATGATTGAACTGATAATTCTCTCATTCTTTGAAGAATTGAGTGAGTTTCATTTAAAGCACCTTCAGCTGTTTGAATCATTGATATAGAATCTTGTGAGTTTCTTCCAGCTTGATCTAATCCTCTAATTTGTCCTCTCATTTTTTCAGAGATTGCAAGACCTGCTGCATCATCTCCAGCTCTGTTTATTCTTAAACCTGAGCTTAATTTTTCCATTGATTTTCCTGCTGTACTTGTGTTTCCTGTCATTTGTCTATGAGCGTTCATAGCGTTCATATTGTGATTAATAATCATAATAAATTCCTCCTTGAATTTAACTGGACATCCATGTCCTTAATTTTTTATTTATTTAAAATTAAAGCTTTTGACTTTAATATTTAAAACTTATTTGTTTTATTAAATGTTTATATTTATTATATCGTTTGACCTATTATTCACTTTATAGTTTTTAATAAAATATTTTTATAAATTATTTAACACTTTCAAAAGCAAACTAAATCTTACTACATATTATATCGCACGTAAATTATAATACTTAACATCTTTTAAACTATTTTATCTAAATTTATTCCTTTTCCAGGTTCAACAGCCATATTATCCATCATTTCTGTCATTTGATCAGCAACTTGTTTTTCTGAATTCATTCCAAGCTTTAAAACAGATAATTGAACTGCAGTTTTTAAAGTTCCTTGATTCATAGAAATTGACATTGCTCCTATATCCATAAATATTTCACCCTTTCTTTTATTTAATTACTCTGACCACCTTTGCTTATGCATACACCAATAAGTTACTAAACAGAATTTTTTATTTAGCACTAAACCCTTTTTGAAAAAAAGTTGCTTCCTCTATTAACATTAGCATAGCCTAAATTGGCTTGTTTTTTAGCAGCTATTTCCTGTATTTCTTCTTTAACAGATGACATTTTTTCTTTTAAAATATTTTCTAACTCTTTGTCTAATACATCTAATTTCTCTTTTGAATATATTTTTTTTATTTCACTTTTATCTAAATCTAAAGCTAAAATCTTTTTAATAGCATTATCTCTTTTTTCAAATAAAGAAATGTCTTCTTTATCATTTTTTATTGAATTTATTATTTCTAAAGTTATTTCTCTATACTCATTAAAAATATCTATATTCATATTTTTAGTTCATTCCCAACTGTGACATTAAATTAGATTGTTGTGAATTAAGTTTATTCATCATTTTTTCAAGAGTAGCATATTTAGAATATAATGCTTGTTCTCTTCTTGAAAAACTCTTTTCCATATCTTTTATCTTCTTTTCATAATTTGTTATGTTCTTACTAAGTTCATTAGTCGAAAATGTAGAAGTCCCTTCAAAACCAGCCTTCTTTAAAAGAGGAGAACTAGTACTTTTTCTAAACTCCACATCTATGGTATCTTTTAACTTAAATAATATACCTGTTTGATTTTTTCTTTTTCTTATCTCTTCAGATGATAACCCTGCTAATTCTTCTTCAGTTGGAGATGGTGTAGTAAATAACTTCATAACATTTTCTGTATTATTTTCCAAGGCTGTTGTAAGTGCATCCTCATCTATTGTAAATGTTCCATTTAAACTTCCTGAATAGTCTTCAACTGGTTTTATTCCCACTTTTTCAAGTTTCAATCCACTATCTTCCATTAAAGTTCTCATAGATTCCTTCATAGAATTAGCTATTCTTGTAATATCAGAATCTCTATATAATTGACCTTTTTCAACTTTTTCATTCCAAAGCTTAATCTCATTTTCTGACATATCCTTCTTTTGATCTGCTGTAAGAGGATTATAGCTTCTATCATGTTTAGTGCTGACAGTGGTATTCATTTTTTCTATAAGCTTATTATAATCATTTACAAATGCTACAATCTTGTCCTTTAATTCTTTCGCATCAGTTTTTCCTGTTATCCTTATTGCATTTCCATCTAGCGACTTATTGTTAAATGTAAATGCTACATTGTCTAAAGTCACAGTGTTGGAATTTCCCTCATGAGTATATATATCCCCCCTACTGTTCATTATCTCTATCTCAGCACTCTTACCTTTCCCCTCTAAAGCATTCACTTTATTTCCACTTTCACTAGTGATTAAAAGCGAATTATCACTACTGTCAAGCGCTACTAAACTAAAACTTTCTTCTCTTCCTAGAGCTTTTGTTTCAAACACTATACCTTTAGAAAATTCACTATATTGTGCTGTAACATCAGATCCTTTACCTTTTAAAGCTTTATTCAAATTTTCAACCAGTTCATTTTTAGCTTTAGAACTTAATTCTCCATTAGAATCAAGTTCTTTATTTGTAATAGCAACAATAACATCTTCTTGCTTTATTGTTCCATCTTCATTCTTAACTGGATTTCCATTTTGGTCTTTAACAGTAATTTTTAAAGATATCTTATCTGCATTTTTAATATCATCGCCTTTTAATGTAACTTTAGCAGATGTAGCTAACTCCTTTATGTTTACACTATAATTTTCAGCTTTTGCACCAGCTTGAGCTTTTACAGTAACAGCACCCTCATCACTTGATGTAAAACTTACAGATTTATAATTACTAGATTTTAATAAACTATCACTTTTAACTATATCTAAATGTTTATTAAAAAAGTCTGTATTGTCTTTTATAACATCCCTATATAATTTTTGTTTTATCTCAACAACATCTTTCTTTTGTGTCATTTGATCTACTTTTATTCTATAAGGTTTCATGGAATTCTTGATTATTTCATCCATATCAAGGCCTGTTGCAAGTCCTGTAATTCTCATTTCACTTCACTCCTTTTTTTATTATGCTCTTTTAGATTTCTTTTCAGCTTCATGCCATATGTCTCTTACTTCTTCAATAAGAGGTATAACTTCATCCATTGTTTTAACATCTTTTTTTAAGTTTACCTCAAAAAGTTTTTCATTTATGAATCCATAAATATTAAACATATTTACTGCCCATTCCCCAGCATTTGTATCAATTGATGCTCTAAGTTCAGTAAATATATCTTCTGTTTTTACTATATTTTCATGTGATTTCTTTACATCATTATCAATTATAGCTTGTCTCGCTATTTTAGAAAACTTAACTGCACCATCAACTAACATTAATAATAATTGCTCCTTTGATGCATAATTAACACTATTAGTTTTATAAGCAGTATATCCATTAGAATACATTGATTTTTCCTCCTACTTCTCTATATCTAAAAATCTACCTTTAGAGTTTGTTTCATTTAAATTTTCTACTTTTTCTACCTTTACATATAAGTTTTTTACATTACACCTTATTCCCTCAATTGTAATGTATTTCTTTGGGGATTTTTTATTTTTATCTTCTGTTTCTTTATGACCCTTATCTTTATTTTCGTCTTCTTTTAAATCTTTCTTTATACTTATATGATTATTTCCATGTATCTTATCAGTCTTAATTTCTTCTTTTAATTTATCTCTAATATCAGTGTCAACCTTATTAAGCCTAAATTCCATCTCAATCCCCCCTAAGATAATTAAGCTTTCTTATCTAATAATCCAAATTGCTTGCACATACTTGCAACCATATCTAGTATTTTCTTTGGAGGAATTTCCAAAATCACTTCTTTGGTAGCATCATCTACTATCTTTATCATTATCGCTTTTAAATCCTTATGTACAGAATACTCTGCATGTGCTTTATCATCTTCTAAAAATTTATTTAATTTTTTAAGTGATTTATCTAATTCTTCTTTGCTGTAATCATTATCTAAGGAATCAGATTTTTCTACTTGTTTTATCTGTACATCATTGTTTGCATTTTTAAATTCTGATGTAGCACCTTCAATATCATTGTTAATAATATTAACTTGTCCTATATGATTAATATTCATTTTTATTCACCCTCAATACCTATTTAATTTTTTAATAATTTCTTTTAAATATATTTAATAAATAAAGTGTCATTGTAATTCGACTATACTCATTTTTAGTANNTTTTATATTGGGAGCAAGCTTAAATGGGACTATACTCATTTTAGTATTCCTAAGTTCAATTATTCATTCTACTTTACCTATGGATATATCAACACGCTATTAAAACAAAGCTAAAAAAATTACTTCTTTAATCCTTTTAATAAATTTACATCTATACTCACAGCTTTTTTATTTTCTTCTTTAACAGCTTCATATAATTCTTTTCTTAATATAGTTGTTTCCTTTGGTGCATTTATTCCAAGCTTAACACTTCCATCTTCTAGCTTTAATACTGTAATTTCAATATCCTCACCAATCATTAAAGACTCATCTTTTTTTCTTGTAATAATCAACATATTATCACTCCTCTATTAAAAGATGTTTTATTTTATAATCTAAGTTATCTAGTATTATTTGTTCCCCTAAATTATTAGAAATATTTATAATTATAGGTGCCTTTAAGTTTGTAGTAATTTTTTTTGGATCAGAATTTAATGTTACAGTAGTTAATAAAATAATATCATTTTGATTTTTTACATCTAATTTATTAATTTCTTCATCACTTAACTTAATTTCATAATCATTAAAAAATTCAAAAGGAGACACTACAATAAAGCCTGTATTTTCATCTTCTAAAGATTGAAGTAATTTAAAAGGTTCGCATTCTTTTAAATCAACTAAAATATATTCTTTCAAATTTTCAAATCCTAAAATTCCTTTTCTTAAAGTAATTTTATCTTTTTCTTCATATTCTATATTTCCTTGTACCTTAGAAACAAATACCATAGTTTATTCCTCCTATTTTATAAATAGTCTAATATCGTTGCCGGAAGTATTTTAGCACTAGTTTGAAGTGCTGCCATATATACTGTTTGCATTATTGAATACTGTATCATTTTTTCCGTAAAATCAATATCTTCAGTTTTTGATAAAATATCTGTCATATCTAAATTTTCTGATTCATTCTTGTCTTGAGCAGATTCCATTCTATTTTGCATAGCTCCAACTTCTGATCTATTTTGAAGTAAATTTTTAATTATATCATCAACTTCGCCAAGACATTCACCAGTTATTTTAGACTTATCTCCACCAGCTCCAAGATTTGTTATAATTTTATTTAATGTATTCATAACATTAGTTCCATTGCCTTCTAAAATATCAACTGCATTCTTATTATAATTAATTAAAACACCTTGAGAAACTTCAACATTTAAATCTGATCCTATTTGATCTAATGCATCAAAAGATGGCACCATAGATACTGCACTACTTAAACTCTGATTAGAAGAAAAACCGTTTGAATCTAATACTGCTTTAAATGCATTTTCCAAATCATTTCCTTCAAGTGGTTTACCATCAGCTGCAGTAATTTTAACTGGTGCTAAATGTTCTTCTTTAGGATTTGCAGGATCTGTATTATTTATAATTGTTATTTCTATATTGTCGCCTTTCTTTTCCATGTTTTTAATAACTTTTGTGTTGTCATCACTCTTAATTTGATTTGTAAGTTCTATTTTCACTCCATCTGTAGTCTTACTTACAGCATTTCCATCCTTATCAGCATAACATAATTCACCATTAGAATTTACCATTATAGGCTTAGATGTACTTTTAGTTCCTCCAAATATATATACTCCATCAAAGTTAGTATTTAATATTTGACCCATTTCATTAACTCTTTCTTTAATTTCATCTTGTATGGCTTTTTTTTCATCAGGACCATATCCACCATTACCAGCTGTAACTAAAAGTTCTCTCACCCTTGCAAATACATTTCCCATTTGATTTAATGAAGTATCTGTTGTATCTAACCAATTTGAGATATCTTTAATATTTTCGTTGTATTGTTTATTAGCTCCAATTTCCGTATACATTTGCATTGTTCTTGAAACTTTATATGGATTATCTGATGGTCTACTTATTTCTTTACCTGATGATAATTGATTTTGAATTTTTTGTATATGATTCAAGTTTGTTGTCATATTACTTTTGTAATTTGAAGCTAACATACTTGTAGTTATTCTCATAATCTTCGCCTCCTATTTCTTAATATAAATATACTTCTTTTCATTTTTTTCATTTAAAATACGTTCATATATAAAAAGTAGCTACTCCATACGTTTTAGTTGAGAGTGGATAATTGAGAGTTGAGAGTTTTGGTTGAAAGTCTTAAAGACTTTCTAATAATATATATTTCAAAATTTCAATAACGAATCTTTTCCTTACCTCTCCACTTTCCACTCTCAATTCTCAACTAAATTTCTAAAGTTCTAGCTTTCATCAGACTTTTAAAATTTTATAAATTCATATACACCCAACTATCTCTTAAGTCCATTTATAACAACCTCAAGTAGCTCATCTACTGTTGAAATTATTTTAGCATTTGCACTATATGCATGTTGAAATTGTATTAAATTAGTCATTTCTTCATCTAATGAAACTCCTGATGTTGATAATCTTTGCATTTCTAAGTCTTTTAATATTTTACCTTGACCACTTACATTTCTACTTGCAGTCTCTGCATTTACACCTAATGTATTTATTATTTCTTTATAATAAGCATTAATTGTAGAACCTTGTGCACTACTTATCATATTTATTCCATCATCAAAGTTTACCTTTGTATTATTAAAGAAATCATCTCTACTTTTTATATCCTTAGAATTAGATAAATTCATCTTTACAGTTCTAAGACTCGCAATTGCAAGTGCTCTATCACCATTACCTTCACCAGCCTCATCTTTACTTGAAGCATTTAATAGTGATACATTTTTTAATACATCTTTATTAATCGTTATATTTTTGGCACTTATGTTTTTTTCTAATGCCTCATTTTTAGCTACGCCAGTCAACCCTGTTACATCTGCATTGTTAGTAAAGATAAGTTCATACTTGTCAGTTGGTGTTTTACTTCCTGTTTGAATTGCATTAACAGAATAAGCAAGTCCTACAGCAATTCTATCTAAATCAGCCATATATCCCTTTATAGTATCTTGTACACCTTGATTACCTGCTATATCACCTTTTATATGTTTATTATCTACAGTATTAACATCAACATCTAATTTATGAGTTTGTAATATCCCCGTATTTATATCTAAGTCTTTTTGTTTTATAGTTTCTCCATCTTTTAAAGTTTTTGTATTGTATTTATATGTCGGTGGTATAGTTGGAGGGGTAATTTCAGCACCTTTTTCTCTTACAGTAACATTTCCATCTTTATCCGCTGTTAATACTCTATTTTGAGTTAAAGATTCTGCAATTTTCTTTGCTTCAGTTTCGTCTGCACACTCAATTGTAACAGTTTGCTCTTTAGCATTTAAATTTCCTAGTGGATGATACTGTAATTTAACTGTAACCTTTCCAGCAGCATCCTTTTCTACTTCGGCATTCTTAACATAAGAAAATCTAGTGTATCTTTCATCTGTTGGGCTTGAATTAACTAAATTGTTAACAGGATTTTTATCATTTTGATATCCTTCTAATTTTAAATCTATAGCTTCTTTTTCTTTTCTATCAACTGTTATTCCAAATTTATAACTTAACTCATCTAAAAGATTGTCTCTTGCATCCATTAAATCGTTAGGTTTTTGACCAACCGCACATACACTTGCTATTTGCTTATTTAGTTCATTTATTTGATCTAAATAATTATTTACATCCTTAATATTAACTTGTAATAATTCTTGCGCATCACCTAATTGTTTATTAAGTTGCGTATAAGTATTATTTAATGCATCTGATAATGATGATGCTTTTTGAAGTGCTATGGTTTTAGTTGATGAATCATGTGGCTTTTTAGATAATTCTTGGAATGAATCAAAAAATTCTCCTAATAATTCTTGTATTCCTGAATCAGAAGGTTCTCCAAATATGTTTTCTACGCTGTATAAAAATTTATCTTGAACATCATAATTTCCAAGCTTACCCTTTTCATGTCTTACTTGAAAATCAATAAAAGAATCTCTTATTCTTTCTATTGATGAAATTTCTGCTCCTGTACCAACTTGTCCTACTGTACACGTATCAAATCTAGACATTCCTCCAAAAGGTCTTGTAGTTGTTGCTACTGCCCTTTGTCTTGAAAATCCAACCGTATTTGCATTTGCAATATTATGAGACGTTGTATTTATTGCTCCTTGTTGTACATTTAACCCTCTTTTTCCCACATTAAATGTAT
Source organism: Clostridium sp. ZBS2 (assembly GCF_023845855.1). Taxonomy (NCBI): domain Bacteria; kingdom Bacillati; phylum Bacillota; class Clostridia; order Eubacteriales; family Clostridiaceae; genus Clostridium; species Clostridium sp. ZBS2. The sequence continues at coordinate 374,855 of NZ_JAMQIF010000006.1, read as the reverse complement.
CAAATAATCCTGCCATTCATATTCCTACCTTTCAAAATTCCTACATCCATGTCTTTTTTATTCCCCATCCATGTTTTTAATTATCTATATTTTGAATATATGTTTATATATCCCATATGTAAAGTGGCATATATAAACATCTTACTAAAATATAAGCTATAATTAAAAAGACTTACACTCTTTTGAGTATTATCTTCTCAAATTACCATAAGAGTTATAAGTCTTCATTTCCCTATTAGGGTTCATAATGTTTAACATTTGATTATTAAACATTATTTGTTGTTTTAATAGCATTTCATTAGTTTCTTTTTGAAATGTTAAATCTTTCAATGTTTTTTGAATTTTATCATATGATTTATACAATTTTTCATCATTAGCTGTGTTTAATATATCTTTGATACTTTGTTTTCCGATTAGTTGTCTTCTTTTTACTTCTTCACCAGCTATTTTTTTATTACATTCATTCAACTTGTCAACTAATCCTTCTAATCCAAACACATCTTTTTCCATTATCATTTTATATTGTACTTCAAACAGACCCAATAATTCTCTTAATGCATTTTCTTCATTTTCTATTATCTCTGTTAGTTTGTTTATCATTATCTATTTTTTATTCTCCTTTATAGCTTCTAATATACTCTTTGCAGTTAATTTAGAATCTATTTTATAAGTACCATTTTGTATCTTTTCTTTAATTTCTGCTACTTTTTTAGCATTATCTATATTATTTTCCAAAGAGTAATCTTTTATAGATTTTCCAAGTGCTGAAATCTCTATTCTATCTCTTGTTTCAACTTTATTAGCTTTTTCAACTTTATTAATGTTTTTATTAGAATTATATATATTCACTGCAGAATGTGCATTAATTCTATTAATACTCATATTTCTTTTACCTCCACAATCTTATCTTTCTCATCTTTCTTCTTTTATTATCGTACTCTTATATATTAAGTTTAGTTATTTTTAACAAATTAATACCTTAATAATATAAGTATTTCTCTCATTTACAAATGTGAAATCTTTTTTACAAATATTTAATAATAAAATAATTTTATTAAGACACTACGTTTCTTAATTTTTCTGATATTAAAATTATACTACTAATTTTATTTAAGGCATATGAAAATAAATAACAATTCCAAAGTTACACTGAAAATAGAGATATAATTAATTTATATAACTTTTGATACCAAAATTATATACTATTAATTATATCTCCATATATTTTCAATTACTCTTAATTATCTAAGAGATCTTATTCTTTCAGCATTACTTACTATACTTGTTATTCTTACACCAAAATTTTCATCAACAACAACAACTTCACCATAAGCTATTTTCTTTCCATTAACTAATATTTCGACTGGTTCTTCTGCTAATTTATCTAATTCAACTAAAGATCCAGTACTTAAGTTTAATATATCTTTTATGCTCTTTTTGGTTCTACCTAAAACAACAGATATATCTAATGGAACATCTAAAATTAAGTCTATATTCTTAGGTGTTTGTGAAGTATCTCCTGGAACTAGTGTTTCAAAAGCTGCTTCATGCACTTCTACTGATTGTTGTTGCACCCTTGGTTGTTCTACTATAGGTTTCGCTTGGATTGGTTGTGGTGCTGGCTGAGGAGTAGCTGTCTTTTGCGTAGTTGCTTGAACTACTGGTTTTTCTTCTACAACCTTTGCTGGCTCACTAACTTTACTATTATTATCTTCTTGACCCATCATTATAGAAACTATCTTTTTAGCCGTATTCAATGGTAATATTTGCATTATATTACTATCAACAAGATCTCCTATTATTAATCTAAATGAAACTCTTACTATTTCCTCATCTTCTGATAAAGTGTCTGTAATAGGTTCCTCTTTTTCTTTCCACAACTTTGATTTTGGAGGAGATATATCTACTCTACGTGAAAACATTGTTGCCATGGAAGTTGCTGCTGAACCTATCATTTGATTCATTGCTTCTTGAACAGCACTAACTTCTATTTCTGATAATTCAGGATTTTCGGCAACCTTACCATCTCCACCCATCATCAGATTTGCTATTACAGCTGCATCATCTGTCTTCATAACCAATATATTTCTTCCTATTATTCCCTCTGTGTATTCAACATCTAAAACTATGTTAGGAGTTTCAAAAGAAGCCTTCATATCTTCTAATGTTGTTAAGGAAACTATAGGTGTTGTTATATTTACGTTTTGATTAATAATTTGATAAAGAGCTGTAGAAGCTGATCCCATGGATATATTTCCTATTTCCCCTAACAGGTCTTTTTCAATATCAGTCAATTTTTCTGTATTCCCATTATCTTGAGGAACTTCTTGCGTTTCTTCATTACCAAGTTCTCCTGCTAGAAGCGCATTTATTTCTTCTTGCGATAGAAAACTATTACTCATACTCTTTCACTTCCTTATCTATTATATCTAAAATAGCAACACCCATATTTTTCCCTGATACACCAGGTTTAGCGTAGTAACATTCTTCATTTCCTACATATACCTTTATAGGTGAAGAGCTCTTATTGTCAAGCTTAATAATATCGCCCTTAGTTAATTTCAAGAAATCATCTACTATGATACTTGTATTGCCAAGTTCTGCAAATACTTCAATATCAACCTTTTGGATTCCTTCTTCCATTTTAACTCTTGATTCCGCAATTAATGTTTCATCATCGTTTTGGAACCAATATTGTACTACTAATTTGTCTAATACTTTCTCTATACTTAAATATGGAATACACATATTCATAAATGTACTGTGTTCTCCAAATTCTACAGAAAATGTAATAAGGGCTACTGGTTCATTTGGCGCTAATGTTTGATTTATTGCTGGATTTGTTTCTATTCCTTCTACCTCAGGACTTACATTTAAAATATCTTCCCATGCTAATTTTAGATTACTGATCATTCCAGTAGTAACTTGTCTTATTATATTCTTATCTATGTCTGAAAATTCTTTATTACCTATTTTCCTATCTCCACTTCCCCCAAGTAAAATATCTATTATTTGAAATGACAATTTAGGGTTTGTTTCAAATATAATTGATCCTGTTAAAGGGGGCATTTTAAATATAGTGATGATAGTAGGATTTTGTACGGAATGTATAAATTCCTCATAGGTTATCTGTTCTACAGTTTCTATTTTGACTTTAACATTCTTCCTTATTTGTCCTGTTAAATAATTTGAAGTTATTCTTGCAAAGTTATCATGAATTAGTTCTAAAGTTCTTATGTGATCTTTAGAGAATTTTTGCGGACTTTTAAAATCATATAACTTTATTTTATGTTTTTCCTCGTCCTTAGGTACGGTCTCTGGTTCTAACTCACCTGTAGATAAAGCAGATAACAAGGCATCTATTTCACTTTGTGATAAAACATCTGCCATTTTTTTATCCCTCATTTCATTACTAATTTAATAACTTATCAATGTTTATTATTGTTAGAAGTTTGTCGTTATAATCTACAATTCCTTTTACATAATCTGGTCCATTATTTTCATCTAATCTTTGTATATCTTTTTCTTCTATATCTAACACTTCGTCAACTTCATCAACTGATATTCCGATTTCTTCTTCCTTAACAGTCAATATTATTATGTTATTTTGTTTGGCACTTGAGTCAACATTTAATAACAGATTTATATCAACAAGTGATTTTATACTTCCTCTTAAGTTTATTAATCCTTTGATATAACTAGGTGCTTTTGGCACTCTAGTTATACCCATCATATCATTTATACTTTGAACACGTTCTGTTTCAACAGCAAAATATTCATTTCCTAGTTTAAATACTACTATCTGCATTTAATACACCCCCATACTTGCATTTTAACCAAGTACTTTTTTTATTGCTTCTAATACTCTATCAGCTTGGAATGGTTTTACTATAAAATCTTTTGCTCCTGCTCTTATTGCCTCCATAACCATAGATTGTTGCCCCATTGCAGAACACATTATTATTTTTGCACTTGGATCAAATTCTTTTATTTGTTTAACTGCTTCAATACCATCAACATCAGGCATTGTTATATCCATTGTTACAACATCTGGTTTCTCTTTCTTATACATTTCTACTGCTACTGCACCGTTACTTGCTTCTCCAACTATTTCGAAATCATTCTTTTCTAATATATCCTTTATCATCATTCTCATAAACGCTGCATCGTCTACTATTAAAACTTTAGCCATTTAAATCTCCCTCCAAAATTAATTTACTCCAATTGATTTTAATATTTTCTCTAATGAGCCCGGCATTGGAACATAATAAAAATGTGCTCCAATCTCCTCTTGAGTATCATCTAAGAAAACTGTCTCTATGTCAAGTATATTTTCTTCATATTGACAAGATTCTATGAATGTTGTTGTTAAAATTGCACTAATCATATCATATGCAACTGCAGGAACTGATGGAATTATCTTAAGATTAGTGAACTCAGCTATTGCATTCATGTATGACCCTGTAATTATGTTAGTTATTTCACATAAAACTGATTTTCCTAGTTCACTAGTAATTTCTTCCTCACAACCTGCTAATCTTTCAATCATAGTTTTAGCTCTATTGGCATTAAAAATTAAAAGAATATTCCCTGAAATATCTCCAAGTACTCTAATAACAATCCCTGCAACTTCTTCTTCACTATTCAATTCAATAATATCTTCAAGTTTTACTATATTTACTGATGGTACTGTCATATCTATTTTTTCAGATATCATTACCGAAAGAGCAGTTGCAGCATTTCCAGCACCAATATTAGATACTTCTTTTAGTGCATCTAATTGCATACTATTGAAGTTGGCATATTCCATTTCATACCTCCTATAAAATTATACTATAATAATGCTCCCACATCTAATATTAAAGTAACTAGGCCATTACCTAATATAGTTGCTCCAATGTACTGATCTAATCCCTTTAATGTTTCACCAAGAGGCTTAATTACGATTTCTTGTTGACCAAGTAATGAGTCTACTAGTAAACCTATAGTTTTATCACCAACGTTTACTATTATAACAAATTTCTTTTCAGTTTCACCAGCCTCAATATCTAATGTTTCATTAAGTCTTACTAACGGAATTACATTTTCTCTATAAATTATAACTTCTCTTCCATTACTTGTCTTTATATTTTCTTCTTTATAATCTATTACCCTATCAATAAATCCTAAAGATATGGCAAGAGTTTCTTCCCCTATCTTTACAAGTAAAGCTTGTATTATTTGTAATGTTAACGGAAGTTTTATTACAAATGTTGAGCCTTCACCCTCTTTACTAAATACATCTACTGTACCACCTAGAGATGAAATCTTTGTTTTAACAACATCCATTCCAACTCCTCTTCCAGATATATCTGTAACAACTTCATTAGTACTAAACCCTTGAGCAAAGATTAAATTCTTAATATCATTGTCTGACAATCCTTCAGTATTTATTCCCTTTTCTTCTGCTTTAGCTTTTACTCTTTCAACATTTATTCCAGCACCGTCATCTACTACTTTTATAAGTGCTTTAGTTCCTTCTTGATACGCAACTAATTTAACTGTACCAACTGGATTTTTTCCTGCTGCAATTCTATCTTCTTTAGATTCAACACCATGATCTGCAGCATTTCTTAATAAATGTATTAATGGTTCACCAATTTCATCTATAACAGTTCTATCTAATTCAGTTTCAGCACCCTCTATGATAAAGTTTATCTCCTTATCTAATTCTATTGAGACATCTCTTATCATTCTTGGGAATCTATTAAATACAGTATCTAATGGAAGCATTCTAATTTTCATAACTAAATCTTGAAGATCAGAAGTTGTTCTTCCCACTTGTTCTAATGTCTCATTTAATTCTGGTGATTTATGATCCATTACTATTTGTTCAAGCCTTGTCCTATAAATAACAAGCTCTGAAACCATATTCATTAAGTTATCAATTCTTACTAGATCAACTCTTACTGATTGATGAGCTTTTTTAGAATCTTTTTTAACTGAATTTGTTTTCTTTGCTCTACTTTCAGCTTTAGGTGCTGGCTTATTTTCCTTAACTTCTTGAGTTATAGGTTCAGATTTTTTTTGTTCATTTTCTTCTATTTCTTTAGCTAAAATCTCATTATTGATTTCCACCATAGAAACTTCAACTTTTTCAACTTCTGATATATTAGTTACTATGTTAGTTATTTCTTCAATTGTATTATGTGTTACTAAGATAAAGCTTAAATCTAAATCAAAGTCTTCATTTTCTATTTCCTCAGTTGAAGGCTTAGATTTTAAGATTTCACCATGATCTTCAAGATCTTTTACAATTAAAAAAGCTCTTGCTGATTTAAGTAGTGTATGTTCATTTATCTTGATTTTTACTTCCATTACATTGAATTCTTTTTCTTTTGCTTGTTTAATTACTGATAAATCATATTCATTTAATTCAAACGAAGAGTCCTTATCAACAATATCTTTAATTTCAACTTCTGTTGAAATTTCTACATTTTCAGTTTCTTTTTTAATTGATATATTTTCTAGTGCTTTTATAATATCTTCTATATCTACACTTTCTTCTGAAGAACTTTGAATATTATCTATCATTCTTTCTAATGTATCTAAGCAATCAAATAGCACAGTTACAACTTGTTGAGTTACATTTAACTCTCCATCTCTAAATTTAGCTAATACATCTTCCATTTTATGAGTTAACTCTGCAACATCATTAAATCCCATAGTGGCAGCCATACCTTTAATTGTATGTGCTACTCTAAATATTTCATTAACCTTATCATTGTCTTCTGGATTTTGTTCTAAATCTAAAAGTGATTCATTCAAAGTTTGAAGATTATCTAAAGATTCTTCTAAAAACATAGTCATATATTGAGATGTATCCATATTATCCCTCCTTATATCTTTTTATAAATAAAGGTAGATGCTTTTTCAAAACCATATTCTTTATAATTATAAATGCTTTCAGTAGCACCAACAAATAAAAGTCCACCTTTTTTTAATGAATTACTAAATCTTCTATAAATATTCTCTTTAGTATCATTATTAAAATAAATAACAACATTTCTACAGATTATTAAATCAAAGTTAGTATCATATCTATCTAAAATCAAATCATGCTTCTTAAAAGTAACCATTGATTTGATTTTATTACTTATATAGTATTTATCGCCCTTATTCTCAAAATATTTACTTAAATCCTGATTTTTAATGTTTTTTATTTCATTATTAGTATATTCACCTATTTTAGCTTTAGATAAAATTGTATTATCTATATCTGTAGCAATTATGTTGTGTCTCCCTCTTGGCGCTATTTTATCTAACATCATTGAGATAGTATAAGGTTCACAACCAATTGAACATGCAGCACTCCAAATTTTTAAATTAGGATTATTAGGTAATAAATCTTTTGTTATTCTATTTTCTAAATCATCAAATAATTCTGGATTTCTAAAAAACTCTGTAACATTTATTGTTATAAAATCTAAAAACTTTTGTCTTTGAACTGGATCACTTTTTATAACTTTAGTGTATTCATCCAAAGATTTAATTCCAACTCTACTCATCAAACTATCAATTCTTCTATTAAGTTGATCTGGTTTATATGCTGATAAATTTATACCTAATTCTTTATGAACCCATTTATGAAAACCATTAAAATCCATACTTTCCTCCTAACGTTTTTTTACAATTTTAGTTACTTCATCACATATATTATTAAGTGGTAAAACTAAATCTACTTTACCTGTTTCAAATGCAGCTTTAGGCATTCCGTAAATAGTACAAGTTGATTCATCTTCTGATATTGTAATTCCACCATAATCTTTTATATTGCTTGTACCTTTAGCTCCATCTCTACCCATTCCTGTTAAAACTACAGATATTAAATTACCTCTGTATGCTTTTATAGCTGAATCAAAAAGTTTATCTACAGCTGGTCTAACTCCCCATATTGGATCTTCCTCATTAAGATGAATTTTCCCATCTGTACCAACGGTCATATGATAACCACCCTTAGCAATATATATCACATTACTTTCTATTTTTAAGCCTTCTTCACCCTCTACGACTTTAAGATTACATATCTTATCTAATCTCTCAGAAAAAGCTTTTGTGAATCCTTGTGGCATATGTTGAACAACAAATATTGGTACTCCAATATTTGCTTCAAACTTAGTTAATAATTGTTGAAGTGCCTTAGGACCACCAGTAGATGCACCAATAACAATAGCATCAATTCTCTTATTTTTAATTGTAACCATATTTATATGTTCAGATTTTTTAAAATCTTTTACTTTTGTGTCGTTATACAAATTAGTATTTTTTATTATAGTCTTAGAAGTATCTATTGATTTATTGCTTGTTCTAATTCTTATACCTCTTTTAGATATACTCTTAATTTTTTCAATAAGATTTTCTTGAACTTTTCTTATGTCTAAAGATATACTTCCTGATGGTTTAGTAACAAAATCAATTGCTCCATTTTCTAAACATTCCATTGTTTTTTCTGAACCTTTTGTTGTCAAACTACTTAACATTATTATTGAATAGTTCTTATTTTTTTTATGTAATTCTTTTAATGTTTCTAATCCATCCATTTCAGGCATTTCTAAATCCAATGTTATAATATCTGGATTAAACTTATCAACTTTTTCAATAAGTTCTTTTCCGTTTCTTAATTTAGCTACAACTTCTATTTCATTGTCTTCTTCTATTATTTCTGATATCATTTTTCTCATGAAAGCAGAGTCATCAACAACTATAACTTTTATTTTACTCAATGTATTCACCTCTTTATAATTCCACAATTCCTATCCCCACTATTTTTAGTGTAACTTTGCCATCTAAAGCATCTAAAATCATGGTTCTTCCTTTGTTTCCGCCTACATCTTCGGCAATTATTTGAATTCTTTCTTCACTTAATGATTTCTTTACAGCTTGTATATTTCTCTTTCCTATGTCACCAACCATACTTTTGTCTGAAAAACTAAACATAGAAGCTCCACCAGCTATTTTAGCTATTAAATTCCTCTTTTGACAACCTTTTGCTTCCATTTTTTTTATTAACAACGGAATTGCTAAATCAGCAAATTTCATTGGATTTGTCACATTTTTAAATTGTGTGCTATCAGGAAGCATTATATGAGATAATCCTGCTAGCTTGCTTCTTCTATCATATAATGCTATCCCTATGCATGAGCCTAAGCCTATTGTCATTATTTTACCTGGTGAAGATACTAGATTTAAATCTGCTATTCCAACTTTAACGTCTGTATTCTCCATTTTACCCCCTAAAATATACTTTGTTCTTCCTCTATAGATAAAATTTTATCTACATCTAAAAGTATTACTATATTCTTATCTAATCTTATCAAACCATTAATATAACTTCTTGATAATGTAGTTGTTATTTCAGGAGAAACCTCTATTAATTTACTATCAATATCTTTTACTTCATAAACATTTTCTACAATTATTCCAAACTTGTTATTGTCTTTTTTTACAACTATTATTTTTTTTTCTTCTGATTGTTCATCATTTCCTAGATTAAACTTTGTTGATAAGCTTATTATAGGTAATATGCTTTCTTGATAATTAATAACCCCTTTTACAAATCTAGGTGAATCTGGAAGAATTGTTGGTTCTTCATATCCTAAAATTCTTTCTATATCTTTTATATCAGAAGCATAATATTCATTATTCAAACCAAATATTAATATCTTCATTTCATTCATTGACATTATACCTTGACCTCCTACAATAGAAATTTATCTACTACTATCATTCCATCTTTTCCTAAATACGCTTTTACATTTTTTGATGCTACATCTAATGTAAATTGTTTTTCACCAAAACAAAAAACTGTATTTTGATATGCTATATCTGCTGTTATAACTCCTTTTTTAGATACTTCTAACCTAGTAAGTACGCCAGCTATACTTCCAACAGTCTTTAACTTAATTTCATCTTTGGCATGTAGTATTCCACCCCTACACACTGCTCCAGCTTGTGTAAATTCAATACTGTTTAAAGATGTTATTTTCGATACATATTGTCCTTTTCCAGTTATAAATATACTACCAGATGCTTCTATTGTAGAGTCTTGAGCATAGTCCATATACACATCTACCGGAATAACTATTTCTTCTTCTAATACTTCTATTTCATTTACTATCATATCTTTCAGCTCATAAAGCTCAGAATATTTTTTTATTTTTATAGGACCTAATCCTAGAATTTTTTTTCTAATAAAAGCTATCATATCATTATCAGTTGAGCTATTATTTTTCTCAAAACTTACTATAAGCATTGATAATCTAGGAATATTTTTAAATTTGCTTTCTATTAATATTTTAATAATTTCTCCATCTGATTGATTATTATCTAAAATATTCTTATCTTTTATTTGTTTTGTGTAACTAATTAAAGACTCTATTATACTATCGTACTGTTTTAATATTTCTAAATGCTTTTTTTTATCAATATCATTTGCGCCTGCACTTACTTTTGAATTCAGTATATTGGCATATATGTTAACTTGTCCACTTGCTATGATAGTCGCTTCTTCTACATTTTTTCTTACTGTTACTGAATTTCCTGCTTTTACTTGCGTTCCACTCTTTATGCTTCCACTTATTTCAACATCTCCAATAAAATCTATGTTCCCAGTTTTTATATCTACATCTTTTAATTCATATATTTTATTGACACTGTAAACTCCAGATTTACATGATGGTCTTCCTTCTATTGTTGAAATAACTTTGTTCTCCTCTAGCTTACATCCAGAACCAATTTTTATATTTATTTTTTTCGTTGTTTTTCTCTTGATTTCTTTTCCAAAGATATTCTTTCCATCTTTACCTTGTATCCCTTCTACTTTTTCTGCTAGTATCTGTCCAGCGCTTATATTAGATATTGAATACATATTTCTATAATCTATCTTTGCATTTTCATCTTTTAAAATTTTCTTTTTATCACTTTCAAAAAATACTTTAACTGTATCAGGAATATCTTCTACAACTTTATCACCTTGAGCAATTAATTCATTGCTAACGCAATCATCTTTACTTATTTCCTTTATTCTATCATTTAGTAATCCATAAACAATATTATTCTCTTTTAAAATTGTTAATAGTTCATCATAGGTATATTTAGGTGGATATTCACCTTTTTTCTTTTTTGTTTCTAATTTAAGATCTCTACAACATGATTTATCGACTAACTCAAAGGAATATTCAGGAAAATAATTTATTGTTATATATGCTTCCATTTTCTCTTCTGAAGTAGTTATATCTATTTTTCTACTACTTTCTTTTGTCACATATTTAACTTCTATATTATCTAAAGCAGTAACTGCTGTTTTTGATGTACATTCTTCTCCATTTATTAAAAGTTTAATTCCATTACATGGATGTATCATTACAGTTTCATTAGATTCATAGTCTAAGTTTTCAATTATTATTTCCCCATTTTCTACTTTTATCCCTTTATGAGTTTCATTTTCTTTATTACTCAATTTTTCATCTACTGTTAAGTCATTAATTTTATTAATTTTATTAATTTCATTAACTTTAGAAACTTCTATTTTTACTTTTTTCTTAAAAAAAATATTTTTTTGAGCAATAATAGTATATTCTAAGCACTCTTTTGGTACTTTTAATTCATTTGATGCTTTTTCAAGACATCCTTCTAATGTTGTAGCTGAAAATATTAAACTCATAAAATTCAACCCCTATAAAAAATAATCTTTTTTTTAGTATATCATATAGGAAAATAATTTTATATATAATACACTGTAATTAATTACTTTTAATGTAACTAATAATCTTATTATTATAATATTTAATCAGCTTGTTAATAATTTCATTATTTTTTATCTTTATTGAATCAACTTGATTTATTGGCAATATTTTTGGAGATGTTCCTGATATAAACATACCATCTAACTTTTTTATATCAGAGTATTTATAACTCACCTCTTCTACCTTTATGCCATTTTCAATAGCTATATCTATTATTTCTCCTCTAGTTACTCCAGGTAACACTGCTTTAACTGGTGATGTTAATAAAACATCATCCTTTATCATAAATATATTTGATTTACTGCCTTCAGTTATATATCCATTTCTGTCGACTAATATAGCCTCATACGCATTACTTTCTTTTATTTTAATATTTACTTTTTCTCTAAAGCTTAAATTAACTATTTTTGCATTTGGATTATCTCTTTCACCAAAATATAAAATAGTTTTTACTCCATTTTGATACATTTTTTCATTTGGATATGAATGATTAATAAAGAATATTCTCATTACTTTTTCATTTACATTATAGGTGATTTTTACATTCCCCTCTAATTTCTCATTTTCTCTAACTAAATTTTCTATATCTTTTCTTATTTTAAAATTTTCTAAACAACAATCAACATTTATAAGTTTAAATGAGTTCTCCATTCTCAATAAATGATTTTCTAAAAATAATGGCTTTCCATGGATTATTCTTAGAACTTCATATATCACTTTTCCTGATGTTTCAATATCTTTTAAACTATTTATTCCTTTTATCTTAGAGTTTTCAACAAAAAATTTATTAATTGCTTCCATACTACATGCCCCTTCTATACCGGAAATTATTTCCACCTTAATATTTCTATATCATGATTTTTCTTATAATTAATCAGATATGGCTTTCCAACCAAATCTAAAAGTGGTTTATCTGATAATGAATCTGAAAACATATATGACTCTTTAAAATCCACATCTATTTTTTCTTCTTTAAGTACCTCTTTTAATCTTCTTACCTTTTCTTCACCTTTACAGTTAAATCCATCCATTTGCCTTAAGAACTTTCCATCACTAAATTTAAATTTAGTTCCTATTACTCTATCCACTTCTTTAACACTATAAAATTTATTTATATAAAATTCAGGTGATGCTGATATTAAATATATATCATACCCTTCAGATTTAAGTTTTTTCATCATATCCATAGCATCACTATATAAAAGATTGCTTAGTTTTTCTGTATAAAAACTTTCAACAACTTTATCTAATTCATCTTCACTTATTCCATCTATAAACTTTAAGAACTTCTCTTTCACCATTTTTTCATCATAAAATTTCAATAAATACATTATTCCACAGTATAGTGCTCTTGGTAAAAATCTAATAGCCTTTATATCTTTCTTTATATAATACTTAAAAAACTCCATAAGTGTTTCTTTTTTTGTAATTGTATAATCTATATCAAAAATTGCAATTTTTTTCATATCCAAATTCTTTCTCCTTAATTATAATTGCTATAAAACACGCTTTGTTAGTTTAAAGTTAAGAGCTAAGAGTTGATAGTTCTCACCTCTTAATTCCACCCCTCTATAATCTTAGATTTTATCACCCCTTTAGCCTAGAAAGATTCTATATAATAATTTTCTTCAAAAAAACCCCATGTTTTCAACAAGAGGTTTTTTTAAATATTACTATATTAAAATCTATCTACTTTATTTTACTTAAGAATATAGATAATCTATCTATCCCCTTTTCTATTATATCCATTGATGTTGCATATGATAGTCTTATATAATTTTCTAATCCAAATCCACTACCTGGTATAACAGCCACTTTTTCTTCTTCTAAAAGTACCTTTGAAAATTCAACTGAATTAATTATATTATGCCCTTTAAAAGTGGTATTTAAATATTTTTCTATATTAACCATTATATAAAATGCACCATTCGGTCTTAAAATTGAAAGCTCATCTATTTTGCTTAATTTATCTAGCATAAAGTTTCTTCTACTCTCAAACTCCTTCACCATCTTATCTACTTCTTCTTCAGAACCAGTAAGAGCTTCTATTGAAGCATATTGAGTTATAGAGTTAACATTTGATGTCATATGACTTTGAATACTAGTCATAAGTTTAGTTATTTTTTCATCAGCAGCAACATATCCTAGTCTCCAACCTGTCATAGCATATGTTTTTGATACTCCATTTATAACTATTGTTCTTTTATATGAATCTTCATTTAAACTTGCTATACTTATATGTTCTTCATTATCATATATTAATTTTTCATATATTTCATCTGAAATTATAAATAAATCATGTCTTTTAGCAAAATCCGCAATTTCTTTAAGTTCTTCTTCATGATAAATAGTTCCTGTTGGATTATTAGGACTATTTAATAATATTGCTTTTGTCTTACTAGTAACACATTTTTCTAAATCTTCTATTGTATATTTATAATTGTTTTCTTTTATAGTCTCTACAAAAACGGGGACTCCATCTGCTAATTTAACAAGTTCAGGATAGCTTACCCAATAAGGTACAGGAATAAGCACTTCGTCTCCAGGATTTAAAATTGCCATAAATACATTAGCTAAACATTGTTTTGCACCTGTAGATATAGTTATTTGACTTGGTTTATATTCTAAATTATTATCTTTCTTAAACTTTTCACAAATAACTTCTTTTAATTCTAATATTCCACCTGCTGGAGTATACTTTGTTTTACCTTCCTCCATAGCTTTTATAGCAGCATTGATAATATTTTGTGGTGTATTGAAATCAGGTTCTCCTGCTCCAAAACTAACCACATCTACGCCCTCATTTTTTAATGCCTTTGCTTTTGCTGTAATTTCCAAAGTAATTGATGGACTAATATTTTCTGCTTTTTTAGATAGTTCCATTTTTCTTTCCCCCATTTATTACATATTATGCATTAGTATTAATATTATATACAATAAAATATAACATTAATACTTTGAGTTGTAAATTAAAAAAATCGTCAAAGCGACTTTAGATTCGTCGGTTCTTTTAGCCATACACCCTTTCTAAACGCAGTGCATGTAATATTAATTCTCTAAATAATAAAATAGACTTTAGTAATGTTACTAAAGTCTATAAAAATATTATAGGAACATATAAGAAAATAATAGATCAAATATACACGTATACTGAGGTATTATTTTTTTAAATGTGACTTATTCTTCTGATCCTACTGATTCTTGATAATAAGCTGATACTCTGTCGAATTCTTCTTCGTCAGGAACTACAAGTTCTTCTCCATCAACTCTAAAAAGATACATTGAACCATCTTCAGCATTTTCAGCTAATACGTATTCTTTTCCTTCAACTTCGAATGCATCAACGATTGGACATGAAACTACATTTCCGTTATCGTCTTCTAAATCTACAACGAAAGATTCTTCTTCTCCACATCCGCATCCACAGCCTTCATGATCATGGTCTCCACATCCACAACCTTCATGATCATGATCGTGTCCACCGCATCCACAAGTGTCGTGTTCTCCACATCCACATTTTTCTAAATCTTTATCCATAATTTAATTATCCTCCTTGCTAACAACTGTTGCTTTCTTCCATACTAATTCTACCCTTAAATGACTAAAATTAAAACCCCAAATAAAAATTATTTATTTTTTAGCTATTTTTTATTATTAAGCACAATTTAAACTTGTACCTGTAAAATTTTACACCCCAGGGGTAAACACAAAAAAAGGATGACCACTTCTTATGGTCACCCTTTTTTATTAAAACTTACTAAACATAATTCTATTGTTCAGCTAATTTCTTGTATCCTTCTAATCTTTCCATTGCATCAGTGTAAGTCTTTTCAAATAATGCTTCTGCAGCTTCTGGGAATGCTTTAGCAAGTGAAGCGTATCTTACTTCACCCATTAAGAATTCTTTAAAGTCAGCAGTTGGAGCTTTAGAATCTAATGTGAATGGGTTCTTAGTTCCCTTTAATTCTGGGTTGAATCTGTACATTGCCCAGTATCCACATTCAGTTGCTCTCTTAGCTTCTAATTGGCTGTTACTCATACCAAGCTTAATTCCATGGTTTATACATGGAGCGTAAGCTATGATTAATGATGGTCCCTTGTAAGCTTCTGCTTCTGCAATAGCTTTAAGAACTTGATTTCTATCAGCTCCCATATTGATTTGAGCTACATATACGTAACCGTAAGTCATAGCCATCATTCCAAGGTCTTTCTTCTTAGTTCTCTTACCTGCAGCAGCAAATTTAGCTATTGCAGCTGTTGGTGTAGATTTAGAAGATTGTCCACCTGTGTTTGAGTAAACTTCTGTATCAAATACAAATACATTTACATCTTCTCCTGAAGCAAGTACGTGGTCAACTCCACCGTATCCGATGTCGTAAGCCCAACCGTCTCCTCCGAAGATCCATTGAGATCTCTTAACGAAGTAGTCTTTTTCAGCTAAAATTTCTTTAGCAGCTTCTGTACCAGATTTTTCTAAAGCAGCAACTAATTTAGTAGCTCTATCTCTAGTTCCAGCACCTTCGTTCATGTTATCTAACCAATCTTGTAATTCAGCTTTAGCTGGATCATTGGCAGCTATAGCAGCTTCTGCTCTTTCTTGGATTCTTTCTCTTATAGCTCTAACTCCTAAGAACATACCTAATCCATATTCAGCATTATCTTCGAATAATGAGTTAGCCCAAGCTGGACCATGTCCTTCTTTATTCTTAGTATATGGAGTTGAAGGTGCAGATCCACCCCAGATTGATGAACATCCAGTTGCATTAGCGATCATCATTCTATCTCCAAATAATTGAGTTATAAGCTTAGCGTATGGAGTTTCTCCACAACCAGCACAAGCTCCTGAGAATTCAAGTAATGGTTGCTCAAATTGGCTACCCTTTACTGTATTTTTGTTCATTGGGTTCTTTTTAGCTGATACTTCATCTACTAAGTAATCCCAAACTTCGATTTGATTGTGTTGGCTTTCTTGTGGTTTCATAACTAATGCTTTTCCTGGAGCAGGACAAATTTGAGCACAGTTTCCACAACCAGAACAATCTAGTGGTGCAACACCCATAGTGTAGAATAATTTTTCTTCACTCTTAAGAGCTTTAGCATCAACTATTGTTGCATCAGCAGGTGCAGCATTCTTTTCTGCTTCATTTAATAATATTGGTCTTATAGAAGCATGTGGACATACTAATGAACATTGGTTACATTGAATACATTTTTCAGCATCCCATACAGGAACATTAACTGCAATTCCTCTCTTTTCGAATGCTGCAGTACCTGCTTCAAATGTACCATCTTCCATTCCAACGAAAGCAGAAACTGGAAGAGAATCTCCTTCTTGTCTGTTCATTGGAACAACTATATTCTTAACGAATTCTGAAGCATTCTTAAGTGGAGCTACTTCTTCGTCTTTAACAGTCTTCCAAGCTTCTGGAATCTTGATTTCAACGATAGATTCAACACCCTTATCGATTGCTGCGTTGTTCATATTAACAACTTTTTCACCCTTCTTACCATAAGAAGTTACAACTGAGTCTTTTAAGTATTTAACAGCATCTTCAACTGGGATAATGTTAGCTAACTTGAAGAAAGCTGATTGCATTATCATGTTGATTCTTCCGCCAAGACCTATTTCTTGAGCTATAGCAACAGCATTTAAAGTATAGAACTTAATATTGTTGTTTGCCATAAATCTCTTATATGCAGCAGGTAACTTTTCTTCTAATTCTTCTGGAGTCCAGATAGTATTTAATAAGAAAGTTGCTCCTGGTTTTAATCCTTCTAATACGTTATATTTATGAACGTATGATTGATTAGAACAAGATACAAAATCTGCTTTGTTGATTAAGTATGGAGACTTAATTGCCTTCTTACCAAATCTTAAGTGAGATACTGTAATTCCGCCTGATTTCTTTGAATCATAGAAGAAGTATCCTTGAGCATACATGTCTGTATGGTCTCCAATGATCTTTATAGCACTCTTGTTTGCTCCAACAGTACCATCTGATCCTAATCCCCAGAACTTACAAGCTGTAGTTCCTTCTGGAGTAGCATCTATATCTTCAGTTACTTCTAATGAAGTATTTGTAATATCATCAACGATTCCTATAGTGAATCCATTCTTTGGTTCAGCTTTTGCTAAGTTATCATAAACAGCAGCAATATGAGCTGGATTTGGATCTTTTGATCCTAAACCAAATCTTCCGCCAATTATAACAGGAGCATTTTCTTTTCCGTAGAATGCATTTCTAATGTCTAAGTATAATGGTTCTCCATCAGCACCTGGTTCTTTAGTCTTATCTAAAACAGCGATTTTCTTAACAGTGCTTGGAATAGCAGCTATTAATTTTTCAACTGAGAATGGTCTGTAAAGTCTTACTTTAACAAGACCAACTTTTTGTCCATGTGCATTTAAGTAATCTACAGTTTCTTCAGCTACATCTGTTACTGAACCCATTGCTATAACTACTCTGTCTGCATCTTTAGCACCATAGTAGTCGAAACAATGATATTCTCTACCAGTTATTTTAGTGATTTCAGCCATATAGCTTTCAACCATATCTGGTAACTCATTGTAGAATTTATTTACTGATTCTCTTTCTTGGAAGTAAATATCAGCATTTTGAGCTGTACCTCTAGTTACAGGATGATCTGGATTTAAAGCTCTTGCTCTGAAAGCTTTAACAGAATCCATGTCAACTAATTTAGCTAACTCATCATATTCTAATACTTCGATTTTTTGAATTTCGTGAGAAGTTCTAAAACCATCAAAGAAGTTTAAGAATGGAATTCTAGATTTTATAGCAGTTAAATGTGCTACTGCTGATAAATCCATAACTTCTTGAACTGATCCTTCAGCAAGCATTGCAAATCCAGTTTGTCTTGCTGCCATAACGTCTTGGTGATCTCCAAATATGTTTAATGAAGATGTAGCTAGAGCTCTAGCTGAAACGTGGAATACTCCTGGTAACATTTCACCTGATATCTTGTACATATTTGGTATCATTAATAATAAACCTTGTGAAGCTGTGTAAGTAGTTGTTAATGCTCCAGCTTGTAAAGAACCGTGAACTGCTCCAGCAGCACCTGCTTCTGATTGCATTTCCATTACTTTAACAGTTTGTCCAAATATATTCTTTCTTCCTTGTGCAACCCATTCATCAACATGTTCTGCCATTGGTGATGATGGTGTTATTGGATATATTGCAGTTACTTCTGTGAACGCATAAGATACGTGAGCTGCTGCAGTATTACCATCCATAGTTTTCATTTTTCTCATCGCGTGACCCCTTCTTTCTATTATTAAAAAAATGTTAAATTAAAAATTTAACAATGTATTATATTATAAAAGTAAGTCTTGATGACTTACTTAATAAACACTATTATTTAGCAAGTTTTTTACCTAGCAATTGTGCATTTTCTAAATTTTCTTTTGTTGGGAATTCTTTTACAACCAATTCTCCAATGCAATTAAATCCATATGATTTCATTGTATTAGACCATAATTTAATAAACATATCATTTGTCCATCCATGACTCCCAAACAAAATACATTTTTTATTATCAATAGATAAACCCTTTAAACTATCAATAAATGGTTGCATTTCCTGTTCTTCTATATTATCTTGGTCCATTGCAGGACTTCCAAATGCTACAGAATCTGCTTCTAAAACATCATTAATAGTCGCATCAGCAACATGTTTTAAAGTTACCTTTGCTCCAGATTCCTCAGCGCTATCCGCAATCATATTCGCAAGTATTTCTACACTACCACCACAACTCCAGTAAATGATTGACACTTTTTTCATAAATAGCACCATTCCTTCCAACACACAATAAATAGTCATTATTATAGTACATTATAATTGTACTATAAATTAACTTACACACTTTATTATATATCACATAATTTTTTTTGCAAGTTTTGATTATCTAAAGTTGATTAATTATCCAATTTATTCATTAAAATATTTACGTCTATTAATATTTTTATCCTTTAATACTTTTTAATATCACTTCTATAATTAAATCAATACTATTTTTTCCATTCATATTATTCATTGCATTAATTATAGTTTTTTTATTAGATTTTAATTCTAGAATCTTATTACATAATGTATCATTTATAAGTTCTTCTTCATTTAACACTAAAGCATATCCCTCTTTTTTAAATGAATTTGCATTTAAGATTTGATCACCTCTGCTAGCTTTTTTAGAAAGCGGTACTAAAAGCATTGGTTTTCTTAACGTTAAAAATTCAAATATTGAATTTGCTCCAGCTCTAGATATTATATAATCAGCTGTATTCATTAAATGTGGTAATTCTTCTGATACGTATTCAAATTGTTTATAACCAGATTTATTTAGAAAATTATTATCTAAATTCCCATTTCCACAAATATGAATAATATTAAAATCCCTCAACAATAAATCTAAATTGCCTCTTATTTGATCATTGATTATTTTAGATCCTAAACTTCCACCCATTATTAAAAGCACTTCTTTTTCTTGTTTAAATCCACAAATCTTTAGACCTTCTTCTCTACTTCCATGTAAGATTTCATTTCTTATAGGACTTCCTGTAAGTACTCCTTTATTATCTTTTATAAATTTAAGACTTTCTCTAAAAGTTACACATAGTTTGCTGCAAAAAGGTGCACTTAATTTGTTAGCAAGACCTGGAGTCATGTCAGATTCATGTGCTACAACTGGTATTTTTCTTAAATGTGCAGCTATAACAACTGGAACAGCTACAAAGCCACCTTTTGAAAATACTACATCTGGCTTTTCCTTCTTTAATATTTTGTTTGCATCTTTAATTCCTTTTAACACTTTAAAAGGATCAGTAAAGTTTTTTAAATCAAAATATCGTCTTAACTTTCCTGATGATATCTGAAAATATGGAATATTATTATTTTTAATTATTTCTTTTTCTATCCCATTTTTACTTCCAATATATTTAACTTCAAATCCATTTTCTTTAAGTGCTGGTACTAAAGCTAAATTAGGTGTTACATGCCCCGCAGTACCTCCACCTGTCATTATTACTTTATATTTATACACCAAAACTCATCCTTTCATTATTACTAAGAACAAAAGTAGCTAAGCCACAATTTGTTTGTTGAAGTTCTTTCTAATCTATATTACATGATCTTTTTAAAATCACATTATTCTATATAATACTTTTTAATTATAATAATTCTACTTATACATTATAACTATTAATTCCTATTAGTCACCATAAAAATACACTTATTGTTTATAATTCATCAGAAATATTTTAAATTAATTCTTTTAAATAGCCTATGTTTTAGCAGAGTGCTGATATATTCATTTAAAATAGAGCCTTTAAATAAAATATTTCATCTTCTATCTTTTTATTTATATGTACTAATCAAATCCTTATTTACCGTAATTTATATATTATAAAATCGGATTTTTTACACAAGCTATAGACATAAAGGAGGTGATAAATATGAATAATAACAGCGGATATAATAATCCTATAGTTCCAGAAGCTAAAGGGAAGTTAGCACAATTCAAAAATGAAGTTGCTAATGAAATGGGTGTACCATTTAAAGAATATAATGGAGACCTAAGTTCAAAACAATGCGGAAGCGTTGGTGGAGAAATGGTTAAAAGAATGGTAAAACAATATGAAAATAATCTATAACTATTTAACACTCCTATAAAAAAGTGTCTAGACCACATTTGTTAGTTGAAAATTGAAAGTTGAGAGTTCAGAGTTTCGTTTGAAATCTAAAAATTTTCTAAAAATATATATTTTAGAATTTTATCAAAGATTTTTTCTTTTACTCTCTACTCCTAGCTTTCAATTATCAACTAATTTCTATGTCATTTTTATTTATCTCAATTTTTTAAAGTTTAAAAATTATATATTTTCTTTTGTGCCTTTCATTATGGAGTTTTATAAAGATTAGTATTCCTATTAGAAACCAGAAAATTTCATAAACATATCTAAATATTAAATAAATTCTGAAAATATTCTGAAAATAGTATTGTTTTTTATTTAACAATGTAGTATATTATACCTATAAAGTTAAATAAAAACTTTAATTGCTGTTTATAGGTTTATATTTTTATATTATCAATATAAAAACTGTATTATTTATGACAATATAAGCATATAAATAACATATATTAATCAATATCATATATTTACTAGAAAATTAGTTATTATTAAATTTATATTATATAGTATTCAACAATATAATATAAGAATATTATATAAGATATTGATAACTTTTACACTACAAAAGCAAACGTTTTTTTATAAATTTATTTGTTAATAAAATAACATTCATTAGCTAGGAGGATACTTTTATGAATTATTCAGAACAATTAAAAAACAAAACTATAACTGTAGAAAAAGCTTTATCACTTGTAAAATCAAACGATGAAATAGTTACTTCATTAGGACCTTGTGAAGCAACATTGTTCATGTCAAAGCTTCATGAAATAAGAGACAGAGTAGAAAATGTAAGTGTAGTTAGTATGCTTAGTGCTTTAGATTATAAATATCATACAGACCCAAGTATGGCTGGACACTTTGTAAATGAATCTACATTTTTTGCTGGACCAGCTAGAAAAGCTCATTCAACAGGTTTAGTTTCATATATACCAACTCATCTTAGATATGCTGGTATCAATAGACTTGATTATAAAACACCTAATATATTCGTTGGTGCTGTTACACCAATGGACAAGCATGGTTTCTTCTCATTATCACTTTCTACTGTATATGAAAGAGATTCTTTAGAAAAAGCAGATGTAGTTATATTCGAAGTAAACAAAAATTTACCTAGAATATTTGGAGATACTTCAGTTCATATAAGCCAAGTAGATTACTTATATGAAAGTAATGAAAAAATACCAGAATTATCTCCTAAGGAACCTTCTGAAAAGGATTTTATAATAGGTCAATATATCGCAGACTTAGTAGATGACGGTGCTACTATTCAACTTGGAATTGGCGGAATTCCAAATGCTGTTGCTAAATCATTAATGACAAAGAAAGACTTAGGAATACACACTGAAATGATTACTGAAGGTGTAGTTGATTTATTTGAAGCTGGAGTTGTTAATAATAGTAAGAAAACTCTTCATAAAAATAAAATCATAGGTGCTTTCGCATTCGGTTCTCAAAGATTATATGACTTTTTAGATGATAATCCTTGTATTGAAATGAAGAGATGCTCTTATGTAAATAATCCTTATACTTTAGCTAAAAACAATAAGATGACATCTATAAACACATCTCTTTCTGTAGATTTAACTGGTCAATGTGCTTCTGAAAGCTTAGGCTTTAAACAATACAGTGGAACTGGTGGACAAACTGACACAGGAATTGGTGCACAAATGAGTCCTGGTGGAAAATCTATAATCGCTCTATACTCTACTGCTAAGAATGGTACTATTTCTAGTATTGTACCTAGTCATTATATGGGTGCAGCTATTACATATTCTAGAAATGATGTTCAATATGTTGTTACTGAATATGGAGTTGCTAACCTTCGTGGAAAAAGCATTAGAGAAAGAGTTGATAGCTTAATCGCTATAGCTCACCCTGACTTTAGACAAGAACTTAAGAAGGAAGCTGTTAAGAATAGAATTTGGTAGAATAAAATTTGGTAAAGGAAGTGCTAATTATGGATGATAAAAGTAAATTAAAGGAAATCCTAAGCAAATTGGATTCTATTAACGACAAAGTTAATAATATTCAATATCAAATTTTCCAAACAAGTGAATATTCTGATAATGGTAGCTATATAGATTTTTTATATGACACTTATACAGAGTCACTTATAGAAAATGTTTGTCAGGTAATAGGTGATTAGTTTTATTATAAAGATGGATAAGTAGGAATGTATTTTTCTACTTATCCATTTTCAATTGTAAAATAGCTGTGTTTTAAATATTGCTAATCTTAAAACTACTCACTTATATTTTTATAATAAAAATTTATCTATAATTTTGTATAACTATTTGAATGTTTATATTTCCATTGTATTCATTTATGCTTGGATAAAATATTAGATCTAAATTTATTGAATTAAATTCCCCATCATATAATTTTTGCAGTTCTTCATAATTATATTTCTTAGTTATATATTCTTCAAACTCTTCAATATCCCCAAAGTAAATTGATTCTATTGCTCTTCCATTGGAAGTTTTCAATTTTATTTTTAATACGTTTTTATTTTGTCCAAGTACCATAGCTTTTACCGCATTGATATTTTTTGCTCCAAACAATGGTTTAGAATTTCCCTTTCCAAAAGGCTCTAAAATCTCCAAATCATTTATCATATCATAATTAATATTTTCTAATCTCAAAGGTACATCAATTGTTACTTTAGGAATAAGTTCTTCTTCTGTTAATTTAGTATTTCTATTAAGTCCTTTTCTAAGTAAGTCTATATTACTTTCTTCTAAAGACAGCCCAGCAGCCATTGGATGCCCCCCAAACTTATTTAATAAGTCCTTACATTTTAACAATTCTTCAAACATATTATATTCTTCTATTGATCTTCCAGAACCTTTTACATCATCTTCCGCTTTTGTAA
Organism: Clostridium sp. ZBS2; assembly: GCF_023845855.1. NCBI lineage: Bacteria > Bacillati > Bacillota > Clostridia > Eubacteriales > Clostridiaceae > Clostridium > Clostridium sp. ZBS2. The sequence goes on along the minus strand of NZ_JAMQIF010000006.1, from coordinate 350,494 downwards.
GAATTATTGTAGGAACATTATATCTTTCTCTTATTCTTCCTGCTATTATTCCTGCTAAACTTTCATGAACTTCAGGAATATATATAACAAATACCTTATCATCTTTCATAGTACTGCCTTCTATAATTTCTACAGCCCTTTCCACACCATCGCTAGTCATGCTTTTTCTTTCATCATTTAATTCAACTAACTCTTTTGCTAAACTCAAAGCTTCCTCTTCATTTTCACATAATAATAATCGTAATCCCTTTTTAGCTGAATCTAATCTTCCTGATGCATTTATACATGGTCCTATAACAAAACCCAAATGATAAGTTGAAATTTCCTTACCATCCATCTTAGTTTCTTTCATTAAATATTTTAATCCTAAATTGGTAGTATTGTTTATCATCTTTAATCCATTTTTAACAAATATCCTATTTTCATCAATTAAATCTACAACATCACACACAGTTGCTATGGCAACAAATTCTATTAGCTTATAAAGTTCTTCCTTAGAAATATTAATTTTTTCATATAAAACTTCAATTAGTTTAAATGCCACACCAGCACCACATATTTTATCAAATTTATATCCACACTCAATTTGTTTAGGATTAATTATTGAATCTGCTTCTGATGATATAAAAGTTCTATCTCCTTTTTCATCTTCAACAAAAGGAATGTCATGATGATCTGTTACTATCACTGTCATACCTAACTTTTTAGCATATTTTATCTGTTCTATTGCAGAAATCCCATTATCGCATGTTAATAAAGTATCTACTTCATCATTCTTAGCTTCAAGTATTATTTTTTTATTTATACCATAACCATCTTTTATTCTGTCAGGTATTTCATAATCAACATTGGCACCACATTTTTTAAGCGCTGTATATAATATATAAACACTTATTACTCCATCAACATCATAATCACCAATTATTCTAATTTTCTCTTTAGAATCTATTTTTTCTTTTAATATTTTAGTAGCCTTTTCTATATCCTTCATCTTATATGGATCGTGAAAGTTACTATAAATAGGATTTATATAATTTTTTATCGTATCCTCTTCTACAATATTTCTATTTATCATTAATCGAGTTATTAATTCACTAATACCATATTTTTTAGATATATTCTTATAATCGGCTTTAATATTTTTTACAAACCATCTTTCTTTCATTTTATCCCCTCACCTTTTACAAATAATAACAAACAATCCACAACTTCACTTAAACTTCATGTTAAAAAGTGGATAAAATTGTGGATTGTTTATATTTGGCTATGTTTTAGCAGAGTGTTGATATATGC
>NZ_JAMQIF010000006.1:302935-349171 GCF_023845855.1 Clostridium sp. ZBS2 | reverse complement strand
GACAAGCAGTAAATATGACAATACTCATTAAGGATTCTCAAAGTCCAATTACAATGCCACTTTACCTATTGCATATATCAACACGCATTTAAAACAGAGCCTTATATTTAAATCTATACACTGATATATTATTTATATAACATAGACTTAGCTAATTCTTCTACCTTATCGTATCCCAGCTTTTCTATTAACTTATAAGCAAATTCTATAGCTGTTGCTGGACCTCTACTAGTTATTATATTACCATCAACAACAACATTATCTTCTTTGTAGTTGCAATTTATAAGTTCATCTTCAAATCCAGGATATGAAGTTATATTTCTTTCATTTGTTAATCCTGCTTTTCCAAGTACTATAGGAGCTGCACAGATAGCACCTATTATTTTACCTTGTTTATCATGCTTGTTAACAAACTCTATAACTCTTTCATCATCTCTTAAGTTTTTTGCTCCAGGCATCCCACCCGGAAGTGCTACTAGATCATATTCCATATCAGACTTAAAGATCTTATCTGCTTTTATTGTAACTCCATGAGAAGAAGTTACACATTCTTTATTCATCGAAACTAAATCACAAACTATATCCGCTCTTCTTATAATATCAGATATAGTTAATGCCTCAACCTCTTCGAAACCTTCTGCTAATAATACACATGCCTTTTTCATAAAATTCTCCTCCTACTATTATACAATCATAACATCTTTCAATTCATCATCAATCATTAACATAACATTCGTTCCTCTTCCAGCACGATTTTGAAGCTTTATATCTTCAACAGTTATATTTAATTTCTCATTTGCCTTTGAAGTAAGTGAAATTTCTTGTGATCTAGGTGATATTATAACCATATTTCCATTAACCTCTAAGTATTTAGAAACATATGCTCCAAATATAACCTCATCTTCTTCTCTTAAACTAATACCAGTAACTCCAGATGCAACCTTTCCCATAGAATTAACATTCTCAACTGGGAATCTTATTGCCATACCCTTCTTAGTTATCATTATTAAATTTCCTAAAGTTATATTATTTATATCTACAGATATAACCTCATCATCTTCTGTCTTAAGTTTATAGAAAAATTGCTTTTGAGTATTTACTTTAAACTCATTTAATAAAGTTTTCTTTACTAATCCCTTTTTACTAAAAGAATAAAGTGCTAAATTATTATCGTAAGAAGAAATTGAACTTATTCTTATTATCTTTTCTTTCTTTTCTAATTCTCCAGTAAATACTTCTAATTTAATATCTTCATTCATTATATTTTTCAATAAGAATCCAGGTATTTTATACATATACCCCTTATTACTAAATAGCAATAAGGTTTTTAATGAATTTATTTTTGCTCTATTCGAATCTACTTTTGATGTCTTATAAGACTTAAGTATATTTTTATCGTTAATCCCTATGTTAAATTCAAAATATTCTTCTTCTTTACTTTCATTCACTTCAATAATTTCATCATCTACAGATAAATTAAATAATTGAATAGGTAAAATATTTCTTGGTACATTTTCAAGTTCTGGTACTTCTATTGTAAACTCTAAATCTAATTTAGTTTTTATATTTAAATAATCATTATTTTCTTCTCTATCTCTTAATTTAACATTCAGTAATGCATCCTGATCTCTTAATTTTAATGCTTGAAGCTTTCCATAAGATGTTTCAAATTTATCTAGTGAACTTTCTTTTATTCCACCACTTTTAGTTATAAATCTAAAAATTTTATTTGGATTAAAGTTATCTACTGATATAACTTCAACTATTTTTTCATCTTCTAAATTTAGAGATTTTATTATAGTATCAAGTCTTTCACCTTTTTCTTTCCATTTTAATTCTGGAATATTTATTCCTTTAGCTTGATACATAAACCCCTTATCCGTAAAGATAAGAAGACTATCTCTAGTATTTGAACTTATTAGATATTCTAACTTATCCCCTTCTCTATATTCTATATCCTCAGGATTAGAATTGGATCTAATATAATTTTTAACTGGTATTCTTTTTATAAATCCATCTTTAGATAAAGTTATCATAACCTCTTCAACTATTATAAGTTCTTCAATATCTATTTTACTCTTGGCATCATCTTCTATAATTTGAGTTTTTCTTTCGTCCCCATATTTATCACTTATTTCTTTTAATTCAAATTTTATAACTTTTAATAATTCTTTTTCATTTGATAATATCTTTTCAAGTCTTTTTATTATTTTTTCAAGTTCTTTGTATTCTTTTTCAAAAACTTTTATTTCAAGACCTGTTAATCTATATAGCATTAATTCTAATATAGCTTGAGCTTGTTCTGCTGTAAAAGCAAATTTTTCAATTAAATTATTAGATGCATCTTTTTTAGATTTTGAGCTTCTTATAGTTGCAATAACTTCATCTAGTACATCTATAGCTTTAATAAATCCTTCCACTATATGGAATCTCTTTTGTGCTACCTCAAGTTCTTTTTCACTTCTTCTTGTTACTATTTCTTTTTGATGATTTACATAATGCCTTATCATATCTTTAAGGCTCATGGTTTCAGGCTTTCCATCAGCTAAAGCAACCATATTAAAACTTATATTACATTGAAGTTCTGTCTTTTTAAATAAGTATTTTAATATCTTATTTGCACTATCCTCATCAGCAGATTTCTTTAATTCTATTACTGCTCGTATACCATTTCTATCAGACTCATCTCTAATGTCAGATATAAGCTCTAATGCCTTTGAGTGCCTTCTATCTCCTGTCATCTCAGAAATAGTTTGAAGTAATTTTGCTTTATTCCTTCTATAAGGGAACTCTGTAATAGCTATTCCAATTCTACCACTGTCTAGCTTTTCGATATTAGTTTTCGCTCTATACGCTACTTTACCAACACCACTTTCATAGGCTGATCTAAGTGAATTTTTTCCTATTAATATTCCACCTGTTGGCAAATCTGGTCCTTTAATATGTTCCATTAATTCTTTAATATCTATTTCATTATTATCTATATATGCTAATACTCCATCTGTTACTTCTTTTAAGTTATGTGGAGGAATGTTAGTTGCAAGACCTACTGCAATTCCAAATGATCCATTAACTAAAAGGTTAGGATATCTACTTGGTAATACCTTAGGTTCAAATTCACTATCTGAATAGTTTGGAACCATGTCAACAGTATCCTTATCTATATCTCTCAACATTTCCATGGAAATAGGTGCAAGTCTAGCTTCTGTATAACGCATGGCTGCCGCACTATCTCCATCAATTGATCCCCAGTTTCCATGACCATCTATTAGTGGAGCTCTTGTTGAAAAATTCTGTGCCAAAATAGTCATAGCATCATACACTGATGAATCTCCATGTGGATGAAATTTACCTAATATATCTCCTACTATTCTTGCCGACTTATAATAAGGTCTATCTGGAAAAGCCTTTAGAAGATATGCTCCATAAAGTATTCTTCTGTGCACTGGTTTTAGTCCATCTCTTACATCTGGAAGTGCTCTTTCTTTGGCTACTTCAATAGCATAAGGCAAATAATTTTCAGGCATAGCTTCCTCTAATGGTACTTTAATTATATTATTATCTCTTGGTATACTTTGAACTTTTTTTGCCATAATATTTCTCCATTCTTAACTTAATTGAATTCTCCGTATTTATACATATAATTTTTTCTCGGCTCTACTACATCGCCCATAAGTAGAGATATCATTTTTTCTGCTTTTGCTGCATCCTCTATTGTAACTTGTATAAGAGTTCTTGTTTCTGGATTTAAAGTAGTTTCCCATAATTGTTCTGGATTCATTTCTCCAAGTCCTTTATATCTTTGAATCAATGCACCTTTCCCAATTTCTTTTTTAGCCTTTTCTAGCTCTTCATCACTATATGCATACTTTACAGTCTCAGAACCTTTATTAACCTTGTATACTTTGTATAAAGGTGGTTGTGCTAAATATAGATGCCCATTTGCAATTAACGATCTCATATATCTATAAATATAAGTCATCCATAATGTTCTTATGTGATATCCGTCTACATCAGCATCACTCATTATTATAACTTTATCATATTTCATATCATCTTGTTTATAATTTTCTAATGTCCCTGTTCCAATTGCCGCATTAAATATTCTTAACTCTTCTGAAGCTAAAACATTCTCAAGCTTTTGTTTTTCAGTGTTCATTATTTTACCTTTAGATGGCATTATAGTTTGGAATCTTCTATCTCTTGCTTGTTTTGCAGAACCTCCTGCTGAGTCTCCCTCAACAACTATAAATTCATTAACACTTTTATCTTTTAATGTACACACTGCAATTTTACCTGCTAAAGGTGCTGTTCCAACTCCAACCTTTTTCTTTTCAGCATCATTTATCTTTTTAATTTTTTCTCTTCTCTTTGCAGATTCTAATGCATTACTAATTAAAGTTGTTGCTAACTCCTTATTATCTTCTATCCATTCTAATAATTTAGTATATACTAAATCATTCATCATAGTATACGCTTCATTATTTCCTAGTTTAGTTTTGGTTTGTCCTTCAAAAATCGGATTGGTAATTTTAATTCTAAGTATTGCAGTCATACCTTCTCTTAAATCATTACCTTCAAACTCTTTATCCTTTTCTTTTATTAAGTTAAGCCTCTTAGCACCCTCTTTAAAAGCTCTCGTCATACCAGTCTTAAATCCAGTTTCATGAGTTCCAGCTTCAGTAGTTGGTATATTATTCACATAACTTGCTATATACTCTGTTGATGAATCTGTGAATTGTATACAGATTTCACCTTGCACTTGAAGATTATTTACTGTTCTTTCTCCCTCAAAAATAATAGGATTGTCATGAATAACTGTTTTGCTTTCATTTAAGTAATTAATAAAATCTAAAAGACCATTTTCTGAGTAATATTCTTTTTGAATCTCCTCATCTTTTCTTCTATCTATAAGTTCTAATCTTATTCCTTTGTTTTGGAATGCTAGCTCTTGCAATCTACTATCTATAACATCAAATTTAAAATCTGTAGAAGAAAATACCTCTGAATCAGGTTTAAAAGTGACTTTCGTTCCTGTTTTATCAGTCTTTCCAATTACCTGTAACTTACTCACAGGTGTACCTGGCATAGATCTTTTTAACTCCTTATCAAAAGCATATTCAAATCTTTGTCTATAAATATTACTGTTTTGATACACTTCTACTTCAACCCATTTTGATAAAGCATTCACTACAGCTGCTCCAACTCCATGAAGTCCTCCAGAAGTTTTATAATTTTTATTATCAAACTTACCTCCAGTATGAAGTTCTGTAAATACCATTTCAACACCTGATTTTTTCTTTAAAGGATGTATTCCTGTTGGTATTCCTCTACCATTATCATAAATTGTAGCACTTTTATCTTCATTTAAAATAATAGTTACCTTATCTCCATATCCATTTGTAATCTCATCTATAGCATTGTCTAATATTTCCCATATACAATGATGTAATCCCTTAGTTCCTGTAGACCCTATATACATACCAGGTCTAATTCTTACTGGTTCCAACTTCTCTAAAGATGTTAAATCAGTAACATCATAATTATTATTTTTTAATTCCATAAGGCCCTCCTAAAACTATACTTAAATCTATTATATTTTTAAGTAAGTACTAATATTTTAACTCTCACTATTCTATATTATATTTCCACTGTTTACTATAGCTATTATTTATAGTAAATTTACTTTTAGTACAGACATGCGAACTTATGTACTATTATACTATAAAAATATACTTTATTTTACATCTCATGTCAAAAAATAAAATATTTAATTTTAATTTACCATATTCCATATATCCCATACGCGAAAGAAGAGTGCTTTATTTAGTTATGTAATAAAAATTTTAAGCTTTATTACACCTTTTAAGCACTCTTTAAATCTAATTCTATATAACAAATTTAAACATCACATATTTCAATATTTCTAATGTGTTTAGTATGATTCCACTCTTTATTATTTTTATTCCATATTCCTTGAATAGTAATAGGAACCCAAGTTATAGTATATAATCCATATAATAAGAATCTGAAAAATAATACTAAATTACTCTTTCCTAATAATAAGAAGACTGCTAATAAGAATAATACATTAAATCCCAAAGTAATTCCTAATGCTACACCATAATTTTTTGTTGCATCTAATCCATAATTTTTTACTATATCTAAAATGTAAGGAATAAAAAATATGTTAGTTGAATACAACGCTGTCATTACAAAGAAACCCCTAGATATCTTTTTTTCAACTGCCAATATTAATGGAGTAATTATAAATTGTATTAAAGCAAATACCTTAATTCCTATACCAACCCACACATTTCCTTGGAATACTTGACTCAAAACAAATATATCATGTCCTGATGTATCTAATTGTATTATTGTTAAAATTGCTGATGCAGCTAACATCAAAGTAATGAATGGTTGTAATACATATAATGCACAATCAAATATATACCATTTTCTTTCTTTAATTGACTTTTTAGTTAACTTCCAAAAATATCTTGATGCTACATCTGTAAATCCCTGCATCCATCTTTTTCTTTGAGTCCATGATTGAGATAATTTTAGTGGTTTCTCATCATAAATTATAGCATCATGAGCCCATCCTACTTTTTCTCCATTTAGCACAAGCTTACATGTAAATTCTAAGTCCTCAGTCAAGCAAGTTGCTCCCCAACCTAATTCTTTTAAAGTTTCAGTTTCTATTGCAAAACCTGTTCCACCTATTTGATTAGAAAATCCTACATTTTCTCTAGCTAATTGGAACATCCTATTTTGAGTCCAAAAAGCTATTGAATATGAAGTTGCTATCCATGAATCTTCAGGATTTTTACTATCAATATAGCCTTGTACAACTTTATATCCATCATTCATTTTAGAATTAATTTCTTGTAAAAAATCCTTATGAACTAGATTGTCAGCATCAAATATAGCTACTGCATCATATTGTTTTTTCATTTTAGATAAATTATCAAACATCCATTCTAAAGCATAACCTTTGCCACGTTTATCTTTATTAAATCTTTCACAGACATTAACACCATATTTTTTTGATATTTTAGCAGTATTGTCAGTACAATTATCTGCTATAACAAAAACATCATACATATCTTTGGGATAATTAAGATTTAACATACTTTCAATTAATTTACCAATAACTACTTCTTCATTATGTGCTGCAATTAATAACGCAAATTTCTTATTAGGAGTATAATTTTTCTTTTCCTTTTTCCTAATAAGACCAAAAAAACCTAACACCATATAATATAAAGTTAATATAATTACAAATATTTGAAATATCGTTGTTGTTATGGTAAAAATATTTTTTCCCATTACATTCACTCCTAATGTTAAATGAAGCTAATTCTTCACTTATTATTTTATCTACACATTTTAATTACACCTTTATTTAATATATTTCAATATAAATAAAAAATCAAGTATGTTTTTCTTAAGATAAAATTAAGATTGTTTTATTTGCGTTTTTTGTAATCATTTACCATGAGTTTTCTTAGTTTCTTTATCATTTATTTAATAATGCTTATTTCTTTTTGGTAAATTAATAAATATTATAAATCATACTTTAATTCTATATCTTTATAATTTGCATATATTCGAATATTTATTAATGTAATTTTTGTAATTAAAAAATCCTTTTTATCTTAATTTTATTTTTTCAAAAACCTAAAATTAAAATAAATTTTTTCTATAAAAATAACAAGTCCATTTACCAGTCTATTTTTCATCATGCTACGTCGTCAGATTGACCTAATAGGAACGCTATGAGTTCAATTCATCTTCTTGCCTGATGAAAAATATCAATTGCAACTTTGGACTTGTTACTTATTTCCATTTACCTAAAGTTAATTTTTATAAATTTATAAATGTTTTATTGATATAAAAGTAAAAAAATTATATAATTCCCTGACTTATCATAGCTTCTGCTACTTTCATAAATCCAGCTATGTTAGCTCCAGCTACAATATTTCCTGAATTACCATATTCTCCTGCTGCATTTTTAGAGTTGTTATATATATTTTTCATTATATCTTTAAGTTTTTCATCTACTTCTTCAAATGTCCATGATAATCTCAAACTATTTTGTGACATTTCAAGAGCCGAACAAGCAACGCCTCCAGCATTAGCCGCTTTTGCTGGTCCAAATAACACATTATTATTTTGGAATATATCTATTGCATCTAAAGTTGATGGCATATTAGCACCCTCTGCTACTGCTTGAACTCCATTATTCACTAATATTTTTGCACTTTCCGAGTCAATTTCTCCTTGAGTTGCACAAGGTAATGCTATATCACATTTAATTTTCCAAATACCATTGCATCCATCTTCATACTTAGCACTTGGTACATAAATTAAATAATCCTTTATTCTGCCTCTCTTTACTTCTTTAATTTCTTTTATAACTTTTAAATCTATTCCATTTTCATCATATATATATCCATTAGAATCACTTAAAGCTACAACTGTTGCACCTAATTCTTGTGCCTTTTGAGTAGCATAAATAGCTACATTTCCGGATCCAGAAATAACTACTCTTTTACCTTCAAATGTCATATTATTATCTTTTAACATTTCATTTGTAAAGTATACTAAACCATATCCAGTAGCTTCTGTTCTAGCTAAGCTACCTCCAAAAGTTAATCCTTTTCCAGTTAAAACCCCTTGTTCACTAGCATTTCTTAATTTTTTATAGTAACCATAAAGATATCCAATTTCTCTTCCACCTACACCAATGTCTCCTGCTGGAACATCTATATTAGGTCCAATGTGTTTGTATAATTCAGCCATAAAACTTTGACAGAACCTCATTATTTCATTATTTGATTTTCCTTTTGGATCAAAATCTGAACCACCTTTTCCCCCACCAATTGGTAATCCAGTTAAAGAATTTTTAAATATTTGTTCAAAACCCAAGAATTTTATTATACTTAAATTTACTGATGGATGAAATCTTAATCCACCCTTATATGGTCCTATGGCATTATTAAATTGTACCCTAAATCCTCTATTTACCTTTACTTCCCCATTATCATTTACCCAAGGTACTCTAAAGATGATTTGTCTATCTGGCTCAACTATTCTCTCAAGTAAAGCTGCATCTATAAATTCTGGATGCTTTGCAAATACTGGTACTAAAGAATTTAATACTTCAGTAACCGCATCTATAAATTCTGTTTCTTCCTTATTAACCTCTTTAACCCTTTTTAATACCCCATCAACATATTCCATTGCTTTTGCTTCCATTAAACTCATCTCCTTAAAATTTTACAATCAATTATTTTAGTTTAAATGATTTTGTTTATATAATACACCTTGAGGTATTATTTTGCTATAATATTATTAAAATAATATAAAAATTCACATTATATCATATAAAGTCGCTATTTATTATTAATTTACCAATTATAATTTTAGGATTATTTTATAATTTCACTAATTAATCTTTTAAAAAATCGTATATTTTTGCCTTTAATGCAACTATATTCCATAGATGACATTGTTAGAGATCCCAATGTTCCTATTATTATATCTAGCATAGTATCAATCAAACTATTATTTTGAGAATTTAAACCAAATAATCTATCCGTAGAAAACTCCCATATCTCCCAAACGCCAGCCATTGCTATTGAAAAACTTAATATAAAAATTAGTGAAAATAGTGGATTTAATTTATCACTAACTTTATGTGTATAATTCACATATATAGAAAATCCTATAACACTAATTATGATTCCAGATACAAAATGAAGTATTTTATCATAACAATATATATATGTATATATATCAAATACATTGCCTACATACATTGCCATAATTATGAAAGTTAAAATTAACAAGTAAATCATTTTACAATGTTTAATAAAAGTAACAGAAAAAACAAACTTTGCAATAAAAATAGTAATAATAAGTAATACAATTCTAAAGACATTATCACCTGACTGAAATAATATATTAAATAGTAAGTGAATTACTAATATTGCACTCACTATTATTGTTATTATTTCATCATATGTTAATTTTCTTCTCAAAATTTATTCCTCCTCAATTTATATATCTTCTTAAACTATACTTTTTAAAACAATATTAACTGTAATTTGTTTTAAAATTAAAGCCTCTATATTTTTCTAATCATTAAAATGCGAGTAATAATTGCACCACCAATAAAACCTCCTATATGCCCTAAATTATCTATACCCTTAATGGTAAATCCAGACATTAAAGTTAAAATTATTATTCCTACTAAATTTAATATATACCCCTTTTTTAATCTATGTCTTTCTTTTATACTAAATACTAGTATTGCTCCAAGTAAGCCAAATATAGCTCCAGATGCTCCTACCGATACTGAATTTTCATTCAATAATATGCTTAATAAACTTGAAGTTATAGCTGATGTAAAATATATACATAAATATTTGTTAACACCAAAAATTCTTTCTACTTGTGGTCCTAAAATATATAATGCATACATATTAGATAACAGATGAGTTATACCTCCATGTAAAAATGCACAAGTTATTAATCTCCAAATCTCACCTTGATATATTAAATAATTATATTTAGCTCCAAAATCTATTAATACATTTATATCTATGTATAATATGCTTTTAGATTCAAATACTGTTAATAAGAATATAATCACATTTATTGCAATTAAAATTAAAGTGCTCTTCTTATTTCTTGAAAATTTATTTAACTTAAATTCAGAGCTTTTATTTATATTAATAATTATATTTTTCAAAGGTTCACATGATTTATCACATAAAACTATGTTATTATTTTTTTTATTTATAACTAATTTATTTATATTTTCCTGTTTACTTCCTAAATATTCTCCATTTGAAAATACCACTATATTTAAAGCAAAATTTTTTCCTAATGTTTTTAAATATGTTACAGCTTCATCTACGTTTATGTCTTCATGTTCTTCACTTGTAACTAGTACACAATAGCTACCATATGGTAATTCCTTTATTGCAATATAATTTAATTTATCATAAAACTTACTATAATATTCTTTAATATAAAAATTATCATTTTTTATTAAGAAATTAAATAATTTTTGTTCTAAATATTTCATTCTTAAGTCCATCCCTTTTTATTATCTATTTATATTTTTCAGGCTATATTTTATAAAAGTGTTGATATATACATAAGTAAATTGGACAGAGTAATTAGACTTTACCTATTGTATATATCAACACATATTAAAATAACCATCTTTTAAAACATATATTCCTATGATTTTTTATCACATAAGTAATACAAATGCTGCCTTAAAAATTAAGACAGCATTATATAATATATTTTTATTAGCTATGTTTTAGATATATCAACACATTGCTTAAACATATCCTTATTCTTTAAAAATCAATCATATCTAATAATTCATTAAATCTTTTTATCGTTGCTTCTAAAGGTTCATCAGTCGTCATGTCAACACCTGCATTTCTTAGTATATCTATTGGATAATCACTTCCTCCAGATTTTAAGAAGCCTTTATATTTTTCAACCGCATTTTCCTTTTTCTCTAAAATAGCTTTAGAAAATGCTGAAGCTGCTGCATAACCTGTAGCATATTGATAAACATAAAAATCTGAATAGAAATGAGGTATTCTTGACCATTCAATATCTATTTCTTTATCTACAACCATATCTGGTCCAAAATATTTTACATTTAATTCATGCCATTTAGTATTGTAATCTTCAGAAGTTAAAGGTATTCCTTTTTCTAAAGTCTCATGGGTATATAATTCAAACTCTGCAAACATTAACTGTCTAAATACTGTAGTTCTTATTTGCTCTAATTCTTGATTTATCAAATAAAGCTTTTTATTTTCATCTTTTTCTTTATCTATTAAATAATGAATAAGTATTGATTCATTTGTAGTAGATGCAACTTCTGCACAGAATAAAGTATATCCTGCATAATAGTATGGTTGTTCTTTTCTTGAATAATATGAATGAATTGAATGGCCCATTTCATGTGCTAATGTAGATACATCACCAAGTTCATTATTATAATTTAATAATACATAAGGCATTGTATCATATCCACCCCATGAATATGCTCCACCTTTTTTACCTTTATTTTCATATATATCTATCCAACCATCCTCTATACCACTCTTAAATATACTTAAATATTCATCACCTAATGGCTTTAGTGCATCCAATACTATATCTACACCATCATTAAACTCTATCTTTTCTTTTGGAGTTTCAATAACTGGAACATATAAGTCATACATATGAATTTCATCTAAGCCTAAAAGTTTCTTTTTCACTTTTACATATCTGTGAAGAGAATCTAAATTATCATTTATAACTTTTACAGCATTTTTATATACTTCTAAAGGTATATTGTTAGGTTTAAGTGACGCTTCTAAGGCACAATTATATTTTCTTATTTTGCTGCTAAAATTAAAGTTTTTAATTGAGCAAGTTAAAGAAGTGGCTAATGTATTTTGAAGTTTCTCATATTCACCAAATAACTGTTCAAATGCTCTTTTTCTAAGTTCCCTATTTTTACTTCTTATAAAAGAAGAATAATTGCCCTCTGTTAATTCTATATCTTTTCCATCTTCATTTTTTATTTTTCCAAATGTCATATCTGCATTAGTTAAAATATTATGGATAGCTGATGGTGCATCTAAGCAATCAGAAGCTTGTGCTAAAAGCTCCTCCATTTCTTTTGACAATACATGTGGTTTTTCTTTTAATATGTCTTCAAATAAAAATTTATATGGTTTTAATTCATCTAATCTTTCTATTTCTTTTTCTATAAAACCATCTTCTAAACTCAATATTTCTGGAACAAAATAAGCTGTATAACTTGCAAACTCAGCCATATATATATCAATTTTGCTCATTAAACTTTGATATGTTGCATTTGAAGTATCTTCATCAGACTTTAAATGAGCATATATATATAACTTTTCTGCTTTTCTTGATATTTCTTCACTTAACTTTAAATACTCTAATATACTTTCTCCACAATTTAATTTACCTGAAAAATCTTTTAAGCTATGAGCTTCATTTTTTAAATCATTAAATTCTTTTTCCCACTCATCAATATTTTCATATATTTTTTCTACTTTCCATTTAAATTTGGATTCAATTTCTTCTCTCTTTTTCAATTCTTCCATTAATTTACCTCCTATTTAAATTACAATAGTAAATACTTTGAGATTTTAAATATATTCTTCTTTCTTATCTTTGATATTTTCCCACACATTATTCATTTCTTCTTGTATTAATGTTATGCATTCGTGTATTTTTTCTTTAATAAAATCAAAATCATCTTCATATTTAAATTTTATAACATATGTTGGATCATATTCATCTAAATCCTCTTCTATTTCATATCCTTTTTCAGTGAATCTTTCTGTATTAAATAAATCATATATAGCTGAATATTCCCATTCTTCTACATTTTTATTAGTATCAAAATACATATGTACGATTCCATCTAATACATAAAACTTTTTAACAAATAATCCACCTTCACTTACTTCAAAACTTCCTAACTCTTTCTTTATAAATCCTGTTTCACTATCTTTCTCTATTAAAACTAAACTTGAAAATTCCATAATTCAGCACCATCCTTTTAAATATTTGTTCATTTATAATAAGGCACATGAAAATAAATAATAAGTTCAAAGTTGCAATGAATATTTTTCATCAAGCAAGAAGATGAATTGACCTCCTAGCGTGCCTATTAGGTCAATTTGACGACGCAGCACGATGAAAAATAGGCTGGCAAATGGACTTGTTATTTTTTTGATTGTGCCTAAATACATTATAAGTATATTTTATCTTAATAAGCAATAGAATTGCTTTTATTTATTATTTTTTTCCATTTTATGTATAAAAAACATTTAAATATTTGTAAATATATGGTAATATTTTCTTACAACATTTTATATTATGTTAACCTTTAGTTTTGTATTATTAGAATTTTTTTTAATTTCCAAAACATATTAAAAACATTACAGGAGGTGTTTATGGAGAGGCAGGAGTTTTATAGTAGAAATATAAAAAAAAATAATACAATTGATTTAAATCGATATAAGAAACAAAAGGTAAAGAAAAAACAAAAAAGAACTATTTTAAAACGTTATATCTGCACATTTTTAATTTTAATTACTTTAGTTCTTTCTTCTTTTATTATTACAAAAGAAATATATATTCAAAAAAGATGTGCTGATTTAGCTTATTCTGTTGAACATTATTTTACTAACGGCTTTGATAAAAAGGATAAGCTTCTTAGAGTTCAAGAAATGTCATTAATTTATTCTGATGGAGAAAATGCTCTTGTAGAAGCTTCCGGATTATCAAAAGAAGAACCTCATAAAAAAACAATTTTAAAAGGAAATTTTAAAAAAGATAAAAGTAATTTTTGGGTACTAGATGAAGTATATAATTAGTAATAGTTGCAAACAATTTGCAACTAAGTATATAATATATTTAGGCGTTATATAATATAATGTCTAAATATATTATTTTTAAGGAGTTGATTACTTTTTGATAAAAATAAAAGATTTATCATTTTCATATACAAACAAATCTGAACTTTTATTAGAGAATATTACACTTGATATACCTGGTGGTGTTTACTTATCAATACTAGGTGAAAATGGTAGTTGTAAAAGTACATTTATAAAATTGGTACTTGGATTATTAAAACCAACATCAGGTTCAATAACTTTAGATTTTAATAAAATTTCTTATGTACCTCAAAGATTAGATAATTTTAATTCTCAATTTCCTATAACAGTAAAAGAACTGTTAACAATGCATGCAAAAACCATGGGAATTAAAAAAACTACTGAAATAGATGACGTATTAAATAAAGTTAATATGAAAAACTTCAAAAATTCATTAATTGGAAATTTATCTGGAGGGCAACAACAAAGAATATTTATTGCAAAAGCCCTTATAGGGAATCCTGATTTAATAATATTAGATGAACCATCAACTGGAGTTGATGAAAAAAGTCAGAATGAAATCTATCCTTTATTAAAAAGTTTAAATGAAGATTTAAACAAAACAATTATATCTGTTGAACATAATACAGATGTTGCACTTAAGTATTCTACTCATATTTTAAAAGTTAATAGTGGTATTCTTACTTTATATACTAAAAAAGAATTTATTAATTATCTTGAATGTGAACATCATAAGTCTTGCGCAATGTAAATATTTTATTAATTTTAGAAAGGTAATTATATATGTTTGAATTAAGTTTTATGCAAAATGCCTTTATGGCTGGAATTATAGTAGCAATACTTTGTCCATTTATTGGTCTATTTATTGTTCTTAGAAGAAATTCTATGATCGGAGATACATTATCACACTCATCCTTTGCTGGAGTAGCTATTGGCCTCGTAATAGGAACAAATCCAATAATTACTGCTTTTTTATTTACATCACTTTGTGCAATAATAATAGAATTTCTAAGAGATTATTATAAAAAATATTCTGAATTAGTTATGTCTATTGTATTGACCTTAAGTTTAGGTATTGCAATTATATTAGTAAGTAGCGGTAAAGCTGTTGCTAAAGTAGATTCTTTTTTATTTGGTAGTATATTAACTGTAACAAGAGCAGATATTTTACTAATTGCATTGATTGGTGCTGTTTGTATAATACTTTTACTTATAATTTATAATAAATTAATATATGTAACATTTGATGAAAGTGGTGCTAAAACTGTTGGAATAAATGTTAAACTTATAAATTACATATTTACATTATTAGTTGGTGCAACCATATCTCTTTCTATTCAAATAATGGGAATTTTAGTTGTTTCATCAATAATGGTAGTTCCTGTAGCAACTGCTATGCAATTAAAAAAGGGGTTTAATAAAACACTAATTTTTTCTATAATCTTTGGGTTAATAGATGTTATATTAGGTTTAGTTTTATCATATTATCTTAATAGCGCTCCTGGAGGAACCATTGCTCTAACTTCAGTAATAATGCTAATATTAACTTTAATTTTTACTTCTAACAAAAATCATTAAAACATTGGTAATAAAAAATGCTACATAAACATTTATTTAAAAAATAAATTCTTATGTAGCATTTTTTATTTAGTTCTGTTTTATTAGTATTATCAATAATTTAATATTCTTAAAGCAAAATCTTATCCTTTATCCCACATAGATATCATCTATAATTTTAATAATGGCAAAACGCTTTTAAAATAACGATTTTTTTAATTCTCAATACTTTATAAACTCAATTTGAAGTTAAGAACTTTATATATACTTTACTTATTTTTTTTGCATTCTTGACATACACCTTTAAGAATAAGATTATGCTCTGTTAATGTAAAACCAGTTTTGTTTTCTACAAGTTCTTGTATTTGAATCATAGGACATGGAATCTCAACTTCTTTATGACAAATGTCACATTTTAAAAAATGCATATGAGTCTTTTTCTTTAATTTATAAGAAAATACTCCATCTTCAAGAACAATTTTATCAATTATATCTTTTTCCTCAAATAACTCTAATGTTCTATAAATAGTACTTAAATTAATATTTATATTATCACATCTACATATTTGATATATTTTTTCTGCACTCAAACTATTATTAGAAATTCTTAATATTTCTAATATCTCAATTCTTCCTTTGGTTACTTTTATATTCTTATTTTTTAAAAATTCTTTTAAATCCATTAGTCTATCCCCTAATAAACATTCTTAAGTTTATTATAACACATGATTATTAAAGAACTATACTAAAAGAATACCATTTTTAATCCAAATAATATTAATATAACTCCTGCTAAAAAATCAGCATATTTACTTATAAAACTAATCTTTCTTATATATTTACATAAAAATAATCCACTTAAACATATTATCAATGTTATAAGCCCTATAAGCAAAGAATCTAATATAAGAAGTAAACTATTGTTTAAATTATGAAGAGTAGTAAATCCAACAACTAACGCATCTATGCTTACAGATACTCCTAGTATTATACAAGTACTACTCTTCTCTAATACATCATTTTTCTCATTATTCAATCCATCAAACATCATAAGTATACCTATAATAAAAAGTATTATACCACCTGCCAAAGAAGATATATTTACAATATAGAGATCAAATAAATATCCTATAGTACCTCCAACATAAGTAAACAAAAACTGAAAAAAAGCAAATGACAGTATAAATTTTATTTTATTTCTGTAAGTAAGTATAGAATTTAATCCTATACTCAGTGTTACGCCAAACGCATCCATAGCTAATATAATTCCTATTAATATAACTTCGCTTAAACCCATAATAATCACTTTCCTTATATCTATTAAAATTACTATCTATAATAATAATTATTATTATGAAACTGAAAATATATGCAAAAATAATTAATTAATTTAATATTTATCAAAAAAACTATTTATTTAATGTACTTTTTGTTGTATATTATTAAATAGAGTATTACTAATAAGTAAATAGTATATCACATTTATACTATTATGTTTTAAAAAGGAGCGTTTTTATGTCTAATTGTATTATTGCACAATCTGGTGGTCCAACTTCTGTTATTAATTCTAGTGTAGTAGGATTAATACACGCTAACAAGTCACTTAAAGTTTTTGATAAGGTCTATGGTGGCTTAAATGGTATTGAAGGAATTTTAAATAAAAATATAATTGATCTTACCTTAATTAATGAAGATGAATTACAAACTTTTAGATATACACCATCTTCTGGGTTAGGATCTTGTAGATATAAATTACAAAATCCCGATAATTCTTGTGATGAATATGAAAATTTAATAAAAATATTAAAAGAATATGATATAACTTCATTTTTTTATGTAGGTGGAAATGATTCAATGGATACAATTGCCAAACTTTCTGCTTATTCTAAAAAAAATAATATTGATATAAAATTTATAGGAATTCCTAAAACCATTGATAATGATTTAATGTTTACAGATCATACACCTGGTTTTGGTAGCGCAGCAAAGTTCATTACAACATCAGTATTAGAAACTTATCTAGATTCTTCAGTTTATATAAATAATGGTATATTTATATTAGAGACTATGGGACGAGACACAGGTTGGCTAGCAGCTTCAGCTTGCATAGCAAAAATAGATAACAAACCTGTTGCTGATTTCATTTATCTTCCTGAAGCTGTTTTTGATAAATACCAATTTATAAATGATGTTAGAGAAAGATTTAAAAAACAAAATAAAGTTTATATTGTTGTATCAGAAGGTATTAAAGATGAAACTGGTAAATTTATATCTGAATTCCAATGTGTTTCTAATGATAATTTTGGACATGCCCAATTAGGTGGTGTTAGTAAGTATCTAAGAAGTTTACTTCTTGATGCTGGTATAACTAAAAGAGTAAAGGCTTTAGAACTAGGAATTTTACAACGTTGTGCTATGCACTTTGCATCTGATTCTGATTTAAATGAAGCTTATAATGTTGGTTATGTAGCTTTACAAAGTGCAGCAAATAATGAAAGTGGTAAAATGGTTGCTATAAAACGTGAAGATTCTAAAGACTATAAATCATCTTATTTCTTAGTAGATGCTGATAAAGTAGCTAATAATGTTAGGTACTTCCCTTCTGAATGGATTAATGAGGATGGAAACTTTTTAAAAGAAGAAGCTTGTGAGTATTTTTCACCATTAGTAAAAAATATTCCTAATTTAAAACTAGAAAATAACTTACCACAATATAAAGTTTTTAATGTCTAATTATGTTTAACTGAGTAAAAGAGTTATTAAACTCAAACTAATAACTCTCTTACTATAAAAATCTAATATAACCAAGATTTCATATTATCTAAATAATGAACTTTTAGAATATATCTAAAAGTTCATTATTTATAAAGTTAAATTTCCTCTTGCAATATCTTCTACTGTATTTAAAAAGAAATCTATTTCCTTTTCTGTATTATATACTGCAAAACTTACTCTAATCATTCCTGGCATTCTTTTTGTTTCGTCATTTAAAAAAGAACTTGCTTCTTCTTCGCTTATTCCCATAAGCCTTCTACAATAAGGATGTGCACAAAACCATCCATGCCTTACTGCTATTCCACGCCTCTTAGCTAATATTTCAGCTACTTCTTTGTCATAAAATTCATTTATATTAAAAACAGCTATTCCAAGCCTATCATAAATATTAAAAGTATCACCGTAATTAATTATTTGTGGAATGCTTTCAAGGCCTTGCAACATTCTTTTTAAAAGAACTTTCTCATGTTCTTCAATAAATTGATATCCTATATCCCTTAATTCTCTTAATGAATTTATTAAAGACATTACTCCTAAAAAATTTGGAGTCCCTGCTTCATTTTTTTCTGGTGGCTTAAGATAAGTTACTTCATTATCTAAAACCAGCTCCACTGTTCCTCCACCTGAATAGTCTGGAAGAGAATTTATAAAATCTTCTTTTAAACCTATTATTACACCTATTCCAAATGGAGAATATATTTTATGAGAAGAAAATACTAAAAAGTCTATATCCTCTTCTTTTGAATTTCCGCTAATACTAATTTTTTTATGAGCTACAAGTTGAGCTGCATCTACTATTAATTTAGCACCATATTGATGAACTATTTTGGCTATTTCATGAATATTGTTTATATATCCAGTTACATTAGATGCACCAGTTAGGGATACATATTTTATTTTTCCAAGATTACTTTTTAACTTTTCTTCTAACTCTTCAATTTTTAATCTTCCTTCTTTATTAACTTCTATATAATCAACTTTTCCTCTATTTCTCCAAGGCAAATCATTTGAATGATGCTCCATTCTTGATATAAGAACAATTTCATCATCTTTTTTAATTAATGTTTTAGCAAGTTTATTTAAAGCTTCTGTTGTATTATTAACATAGATTACAACATATTTATCTCTATTTTTTATATTAAAAAAATCCATTAAAAATTTTTTTGATTCATAATATAACTCAGTAGTTATTTCCGCTTTTTGACCTGTACCTCTGCCTATAGATGCGTAAGTTTTACTGAGTTTTTTCATATATGAAAAATTAGATTTAAAAGTAGGTGTAGTTGCTGCATTATCAAAATTTATTGAATTTATGCCATGACCTCTATAATCATAAACTTTTTCATCTATTCCAAGAAATAAATCTCTAACGTTCTCCTCATTTTTTATCCTCATATACATCTCCTCCAATATATCCTATTCAAATGTAGCTTTTATTGTGTCACCAAGGAATGTAGTTAATTTAAGTAATATATATGTATATAAATTCATATTATAAAGTGTAACAAATAGTCTTTTATAGTCATATAGTTATTAAGATAATATATGGAGGTATTGTAAAAAAATGAAACCTGATAAAAAATATATGAATATTAAATGTAATAATGACTTTGATTACGATTTTATGCCACTACAAAACATTTTTAATTTTCGCTGTAATCATTCATCATTAACACCCCTTTTTAAGGTTAATAATTCTCTCTTCGATAATGAACCTGATCATAATTTTAGAGGTGATATTAATTCTTCAGACTTATTTCCAGATGAAACTGTTGAATCTGAGCTATACTGTTATGTTAATGAATTAAATGAAAATTGTCACACAAAAAATCATGCTATAAAAGAAGAAAATCCCTCTGAATTGACTCCTGATAAAATATTAAGAGGTTTTGATTTAGATTTAAATGAAAATGAAGATTTAGAGCGTGCTAAGCCCGATAATGATGTAAATAGAATTTATTTAAGAATTGAAAAAAATAATCCTAATATATTGAATACACTTTTACGTTATGGTATTCCTTATCCAATGGCTAGGATGATTATTAAAAGAATAATAACATTGTCACTACAATATTGTGAAAAAAGGTAGGTGAAATTATATGTTTTTATTTAGAAATTCCTTACCTGATATAGAATCTAATGTAAGGTTTATACATGCTATTCCTGAATCTTTAAGTGTTGATATTTATGCAAATGATAAACCACTATATTCTAATATCTCATTTGGAGAAGTTTCAAATTATATAAATATAGCTCCCGGTAAATATGATATTAAATTATATAAGGCCTATACTTATGACACTCCCCTTATATCTAAAACTATAGAAATATTACCACTCTCGTATTCAACTATAAATATAACTTATGAAAATAAAGAAGTAGCATTTTTTAAATTAGATGATGGTGAATTTGAAGCTAATCCGTTACTATCATATGTAAGATTTATTAATCTTTCACCAAACTTATCTGGTATTTCTTTATCATTACCAGATGGACCACTTTTATTTGATGAAATTCCTTACTTAGAGACAACAGATTACTATCCTGTATCTCCTGGAATATATAATTTTGTTGTATCAGATAAAAATAATTTTAGTAAATTTATAAGTAATATTAATTTAGAAAAAAATATGTTCATAACAATTTATATAGTTGGAATTTTTAATGACACGCCTAGAATAGGATATATCCTCACTAAAGATGCTTATAGACAAAAGTAATTTTATAAATAATACCTATCTTAATATATTTAATCTATATTTTAAGATAGGTATTTTAAATTTAGGTTCTGTTTTAGCAAAGTTTTAATATATGCATAAGCAAAGTGAAATGGAGCTTAACTTTTAAACCTTTATCATAGCTAAAATTTTCTTAAATAAAATAGGCTTGATAGTATCTATATCAGTAGGTTCTTTAAATATTATCGTTGTAAAGCATACACTTCCTACCAATTCTATTATCATAAACAAAGTCATTTCAGCTTCTTCTTTTGACATGCCAGAATTAACTAGATTTTTTATAAAACTATCTACCACTTTATTTACATTGTAATATTCCTCTGGTTTTAATATATTTTTTCTATATAATCCCCAAGAAATATTTTTATTTATAATTTTAAGAAGTAACTTATTATGTTTTAAATTTTCTATTATATAATCTATAAAAAATAAAACTCTTTCTGAAAAATCATCTATTTTTTCATTAGTGGTCTCATTCATAGCCTCTTTTAATAACTTGTTGCTCTTTTTTAATATAAGTTTATTTAAAAGATCATGTTTATCATTAAAATATAAATAAAATGTACCTTTTGCTATTCCAGCTTTATTTACAATATCACTTATAGAAGTCTTCTCAATTCCTTGTGTTAAAAACAGTTCATATGCTGAATCAAATAACTGCTTTTCCTTCAATTGCTTCTTTGCACTAACCTTATCAATCTTTTCGTCATATAAGTTCATTTATAATTCCTCCAAAGATTATTCCTTAAATTGATATACCTATTATAAAATAGTATAATTATATAATATACATTTAATTATAACAATAAAACATTGGAGGATAAATAATGATTGTCTTAAGTTGTAAAGATATAAGTAAAAGTTATGGAATAGATGATATTCTAAAGGAAGTAACTTTTTCTGTTAATGATGGAGATAAGGTTGGTATAATTGGATCAAATGGAGAAGGTAAATCTACTCTATTCAAAATACTTTCTAAAGAAATCCTTCAAGATACAGGTGATATTTATATAGATAAAAATAAATCTATAGGCTATTTATCTCAACATTTAAACTTAAATTCTGAATTTACTCTTTATGATGAAATGTTGACAGTATTTAATGAGCTTATACAACTAGAAAATAAAATTTCTAATTTACAAATAAAAATGGGTGAACCTTATGACGAGAAAAATGCTGCTTATCACGAAAAAATAATAAAAGACTATACGACTGCTCAAGATTTATATGAAAACAGAGGTGGATATACATATAAGGGTGAAATATCTCGTATAGTTAAAGGTTTAGGATTTAATGAAAATGATTTTGATAAAGTTATTTCAACACTTAGTGGTGGACAGAAGACTAGAGTAGCTTTATGTAAGCTATTGCTTTTAAAACCTGATATATTGCTACTAGATGAACCTACTAATCATTTAGATTTGGATGCAATTGAATGGCTTGAAGAATACTTAAAAAGCTACAAAGGAACTGTTCTTATAATCTCACATGATAGATATTTCTTAGATTCTGTTACTAATATAACTTTTCAAGTTATAAATGGTCATGTTAATTGCTATAATGCGTCATATACTAAATACTTAGAATTAAAAGAAAAAGATTATGAAAGTAAATTAAAAGCTTATAATCTTCAACAAGCTGAAATTAAAAGACAAGAAGCTATTATAGAAAAATTCAGATCATTCAATAGAGAAAAGAGTATTAAGGCTGCTGAAAGTAGAGAAAAAGCTCTTGATAGAATTGACTTATTGAATGCTCCTGATGTTGAAAAATCTGCTTCTAAAATAAACTTTGAAACCTCTGTAAAAAGTGGATTTGATGTATTACATATTGAAGATCTATCTAAATCTTATGGAGAAAAAAAATTATTTTCTAATCTTTCTATTGATTTAAAACGTGGAGAAAAAATTGCTTTAATAGGTGAAAATGGTCGAGGTAAAACAACTTTATTTAACATAATAATGGATAAAGTGAAAAGTGATAGTGGCGTTAAAGTTTTAGGTGCAAATGTTAATATTGGGTATTATGATCAAGAACAATCAAATCTTAATCTTGATAAAACAATAATAGATGAGCTTTGGGACGACTTTCCTGAATTAACTACTACACAAATTAGAAATGTTCTCGCTTCTTTTTTGTTTACTGGAGATGATGTTTTTAAGAAAATTGATAAACTAAGCGGTGGAGAAAAGTGTAGAATTAATTTATTAAAACTTATGTTATCTAAAGCTAATTTATTATTATTAGATGAACCTACTAACCACTTAGACATACCATCTAGAGAAGCCCTAGAAGATGCTATTTTAAGCTATGATGGTTCATTACTAGTAATATCTCATGATAGATACTTTTTAAATAAAGTTATAAATAGAATATTAGAACTAACTGAAAATGGAGTTATAAATTATTTAGGTAATTATAGCTATTATACAGAAAAGAAAAAAAATCCTTTGAGATTTGAAAATTATGATGAACAGGATTCATCAAAAACAAAGACTCAATTAAATACAGAAAAAAAGAAAAAAAAGGCTTTAGATAAAGAGGCCAAGGCCCTTCAAAATAAAATAAAATCTCTTGAAGAAACTATAAATAAAAATGAAGAAGATTTATTAATGCTTCAGGAAGAATTGTGTAAAGAAGAAATTTACTCAGTTCCATCTGAAAGTGAGAGAGTTAATAAAGAGATTAAAGCCAAAGAAAGCTTAATTGAAGAACTTTATGCACAATGGGAAGAATTAAATGAATCAAACTAAAAAGGACTATGTTTTAAATATGCATATACCAAAACATATTAAAACATAGATTTCTTAAAACTATATATTTCAGAAATGATATAGTAACTACAGCCTTCTAAGGCTGTAGTTACTATACTATCTTAATCCTGAAGATCCAAATCCATTTGCTTTTCTTTCAGAATCACTTAATTCATTAACTTCTTCTATTTGAACATTAAGTACAGGTTTTATAACCATTTGAGCAATTTTCATGCCCTCTTCTATTTTAAAACTTTCTTTGCTATGGTTTATCAAAATAACACCAATTTCACCTCTATAACCTTCATCTATAGTTCCTGGTGAATTTAAAGTAGTAATTCCATGTTTTAATGCTAATCCACTTCTTGGTCTAATTTGAGCCTCTGTATTTGTAGGAAGCTCTATTTGTATTCCTGTATGAATTAAGCCCCTCTCTCCTGGTTCTAATAATAATTTCTCTACTGAATATAAATCTAATCCTGCATCTCCCTCATGAGCATAATTAGGCACTATTGCTTTTTCATTAATTTTCTTTATTTTTAATATGTACCTTTCCATATAATCACCTACTTAAAATATCTCGTGTAGCATAAGCTATACGGATTGTCTTTGCTTATATGATTATAAAATATAATTATATAAATAGCAAAAGATTGATAAGTTAAACAATCTTATCAATCTTTTAAAATATAGAAATTATCTATATCTACAATTCTTTTTTAAATTATTCATAACTAAAATTTTAGCATTAGTATTTTCTCTATTTATATTTACTTCATTCCAATTAACATACTTAGGTTTTTCAAAATAATTTTTATTAACAATCTCTATTATTCTATAACATCCTTCTGGTAAATTCTCGAATACTACTTTTCCTTGTTTATTAGTTAAACAAGATTCAATAAATACTGGACATACACCATTAAGCTTATACAAATTTATTTTAGCACCCTCTAAATATTCATTTTTACCGCCACAGTTTATAGATGATATAACTACTATTTCTCCTCTGACTTTTGGACATTGATTATTGTAATAACTAAATCCATTAAGTTCTGAATCATTTAATGTATCATGTTTTTGTATATCCGACTCACAATTTTCATAAGAAAAATTTCTACTATCAATATTGTTGTTTTCTGTTAACTCGTAATCATTTTCTTGAGAATTATAATTGTTTTTTATTGAATCCATTTCATCTTCTGTTAAATCATAATTAATTTTTAGTAAATCCTCGTTATCTCCTGTAAAATTGTAATTACCTTTCACTGTATGATTTTTCTCTTCTACTAAATCACAATCCATATCTATATTAGAAAAATCAGGATCTTCATCTGAAATTTCAAATATACATATATCATCATCAGATTCATAATACTTTATTTTTTCACCTGACGCTGATAAATTTATATGCATGTTATTCGTATCATTAGCCATAAAAACTTTCCTTTCTTATTTCTATACAATACTAGAATATGATTCAAAAATATTTTATGTGCTAATGACTTCGGATATTTAGATTTTAAGAAATTTACTTATTAAATAATTATTGTTCTTATACTAACAAAACAATGGTATCATAAGTTGACCTAAATAATTTATTAAAGATAAGTCCTCTTGTGTATATTCCCTCTTATTCACTGAAATAGAGACATATATAATTCCTATTACTTCTCCATTATATATTATTGGTGTTATACACAATGATTTCCAATCATGTATTCCAAAACATTTATCTACATATGAGTTATCCCAATCAATTAAATAATACCCCTTAGCATTATTAATAGCTTCCTCTATTAAAGTCATATTAAGCTTTTCTCTATCATTAATTTTATCTTCTTTAATTTTCTCGTTATAAATCTTTGCTATTTTCTTATTCTTTACAATAAATGCTGTAGCAAATTCCGAACCAGTTATTTGAATTATCTTTGAAAGAAATTTATATATTTTATCTTCTTTACTACTTTTATTGGTTAATAATTCAAGTATATCTTTTATTAGTGGAACTAACTTATTATCGTTATTATACTTAAATGGTAATATACCCTTAGATATATTTATATTATTACTTAATACTTCTATATTATCATTCCATATAGTTGTTTTATTTTTTCCTTGAGCTTTAGATGTATATAATGCTTGATCCGCCATTTTTATTAAATCTTCTGAATTTGAAGAATGTTTTAAATAAACTGATATTCCTAAACTAATAGTCACTTTTCTTTTTTCACCTAAAATCTTAGCACACTCAACTTTATTTCTTATTCTTTCTGAAAACAAATATGCATCCTCTTCACTTTTTTCAGGTAAAAGTATAATAAATTCTTCTCCTCCATATCTTACAAATACATCTTCTTTAGATAAGCATTTTTTAACTTCCTGTGTTAGTTTTATTAAAACTTCATCTCCTGTTTGATGACCATATCTGTCATTTACTCCTTTAAAATCATCTATATCAAAAATAATTAATGAAAATTCCTTTCCTTTTGAATAAGAGTCATCTATTAAATCACAAAAAGCTTTTTCAAGATATTTTCTATTATACACTCCTGTAAGTTTATCCAATGTAGAACTTATCATTAACTTATATTGATCTAATAAAAACATTACAAAAGGCATTAAATTTTTAACCTTAATTTTTGAATTAGAATTTATATTATTTATAGCATTATTTGATATTAAAATAAGTTTTCCATTAATACATTCATTGTTAGTAATAAATTTTCTTTTATTTCTAAACTTTATATACATACATGCTTGAATTCCATCTCTAAGCATTTCGTAATTCATTTTACTTTTATTATTACAATCATTAGATATAATCACTATTTCTTTGTTAGGATTTACTTTTAATGAAAAATATTTTAAAATTTCTTTTTTATCTTCTATTCTATATTCACATATAACTTCATTTTCTCCAAAATTATTTTCAATTGTAAGTAATGCCTTATCTGATAGTGTTATTCTTGCAATATATTTTAATAAATTTTCTAAATTTTTTACTATATTATTTGAAAAATTACTTAGTATTTCATATATATTACTTTCAAAATTGCAATAATAATTACTATAGTGCTTTTGCATAATATCAAAAAATTCTTTGTTTAATAACAATTTACTAATTTTTAATTCATCTAATAATTCATTTATTTTAAAATCAACATCTATACAATTTAGTTTATTTAAATTTAGTTTTATCCCCATGTTTTCCACTAATATTTTTCTAAATTTATTATAAACAACTAAAAACATACTATTATTAATATATTGTATCTTATATTTTTCAGGTAATGAATTTATTATATTTATGAATATATTAATAGATTCATAATAATAATTTATTGCCAGCTCTTGAAATCCTTTACTTTTATATTTTTCAGCTATTGAGCAATATACCATTGCTTTTACTTCTTGATTTCTACTAAACTTAATTACTTTTAAAGCATCCTTAATTAAATTATTATAATCATTATCTTTTGATAAGTATAATGCTAAAAAAATATATCCTAATTGATTATCATATTCCTTTGGGCATTCTTTTATATTAAGAAATAATTCTCTTGCTAATTCTTTATATCCTAAAAATAATATACTTACTACACTGCCTATTAACATTCCTTCTTTAGTAACAGGATTTGTTAAACTAATCAATTCATCCTTTAATAATTGAAAAGTTCTTTTTACGTCATTTTCATTTTTACAATTAATAATGCATAATTGGTAGTATTGGCTCTTTATTTTACTAAACTCCGTCCCTTTGTAATCATTTATTATTTTATTAATTGCACTTAATTCTTTAAATGCATGTTTAAAATTATATATTCTACAATTATACAAGGCTTCTGTAGATTTAATAGTAAGCATATCTAATTCTGATACTTGTATTCCTTTTTTCAACTCAGAAATTAATTCATAGTAATTAGATGCTAATTTTGTTTTTCCTAATCTACAATATACCCAACATAGTAGAGTACAAATTCTAAGAATATATCTATCCAATCCATTTTCTCTGGCAATTTCTAATGCTATTAGCAAATTTTCACTAGCTTTATTATATTTGAATATTTCTATGTTCATTTTAGCTATGTGTATTAAACTTGAAACTTCTTTTTTATAAACCTTATATTTAGTACTTAATTTTCTAATATCTATAAGACTTTTTAAAATATCATCTATATTTTTTCCAATTTCATTATTAATAACTTCACAATTTATTTTAGTAGTTAATAATCCTGCATAATTATTTTCCATTTCAAATACATTCATAGATTCATTCAATAACTTTTTAGCTTCACTATACTTTCCTTCTGAAATAAATATACTGCTTAGTAATAATTTTGCACAAGCATATACCCCTACTGTAATATTGCTATTTTTACAAATCTCAAAAACTTTCTCTATATATTTCACCGATAAAGCTTTTTTGCTCTCTATTTTAGCTACTAATGCAAGTGCATAATAATAATATGCTTCACCTTTAGAATAATCTATGTTATTTAAAAGATTTCTTACTACTTTTAATGGATACGTTAAATCTATAGGCTTGTATTCTTTTGAAGTTATTATTATCATCCTAAGAAGTACATACGCTTGTAGCTCTTTTTGATCATTATTCATAGCATCTATATTCGCTTTATTGAAATAATTATATGCCTCTTTATCTTTTCCTACTTTTTCATTTAACTTTCCAATACTTATTGCAATTCTTGTTTTTTCATTGCATTCCGCACAGCTTAATGCCTTTTTATAATAATATATAGATTTAAACGTATCTCCATAATCATCAAACTTTTTTCCACATTTTAAACTATATTCTATCAATTTTTCTTTTTGATTAGATTTTTCTAGTTGATTTAAATATTCATCCAAATATTCTTGGGTATTCTTTAATATTTTTTCTAAAAAATAGCAAGAATCAGTATGCATTGTTAAACTTTTTTCTTTAGGCATCTTAGAATAAATTATTTTTTTCACTAAATCATTATAAAAATCTACTCTAACCCCAGAATCACTTATTTTATCAATTAATAATCTATTTTTCTTTAATTTATAATATATATTTTTTCTTTTATTATCTAAAATTACATATGAAAATATCAAAGTTTCAGATAATGGCATTTGAAATATTGATAACCTTTCCAATATTTCAAGTTCTTCATTATTTAAATTTAATATTTTATTTTCTAATATTTTTTCTACGCCTTTAGGAATAACAATATTATTTACATCAATCTTGCTTCTCCATCTTCCATCATCTCTAGATAAATATATAATTCCATCTTTATATAACTCTTCTATGGTTTTGCTAATAAATTGTGGCTTTCCTAAGGTTTCAGAATATATCTTCATACAAAGTTCACCTATACTCTTGTGATAATTCAACATATTCTTTACCATTTTGCTAGTATTATAATTATTAAAATAATTTACTGCAACTTCTTCATAATTTGGCAGTGATCTAATAAACTTCATATATTCTATCATTTCACAATCAAAATCTTCTTCATTAGTAGACATTATAATCATTATATTTTCTAATTTCTTTCTTAATAAGCACATATATTTAAAGAATAATTTAAATACTTCACTAGTTTTTTCAATATCATCTATTAAAATAATTAACATATTATTTAAAGTATATTCATGTAAAAGAGTACAAACTCTATTGATAATTTTAAGCGTATTTTCATCATTAATTACTTTATCTTCCAAAAGCATATCTATAAATTTTTCTAAATACGTTCCATATTTATCCTTTAAATATTTATCTAAATTGTTGTATATATTTTTAATAGTAACAATAAAATTAGTGCTAGAACATATATTATCTATTATTAAGTATGAATTTTCTCTCTTATTACCAATATATTTACTAGATATCTTTCGTTTAATTTCCTTTAAAGTTGTAGTCTTACCATTGCCTTGTTCCCCTTTAAAACATATTATTTTATATTTAAGTTTATTTTCAGATATATGCTTAAATCCTAATTCTATCTTCTTTATCTCATCCTCCATTCCAATTATATCTAAATCTGTTTGAACTTTATCTAATGCTTCAAATATAAATATACTATAGTTCTTATTTAGTTTTTTATTTATACATTTAATAAAATCAGTTATTTTAGGAGCTTTATTGAATGATAATATTTTATCTATAGAATTGTTTCCTTTAAAATATCTCTTTAACTCAACATCATTAAATAAGTTTTTAAACAAATATAATATGTCCTTTATATTATCCTTTTGACTTGATTGATCTTCTAACTTATCAATGTTATAAGGATAAGGTAATGATTTCACTCCTAATAGATTATTTTCTCTAAATTTACTTATTTCATATTGTAATAAATTTTTTATCTTTATGCTTACTTTATTATCATCATTTGAAACTATAATTATATCCTTCATGCTTAAGTCATCAAATATATACCCTTTAATATTTAATGTATTAACCGCTGCACATAATTCCATAAAAATATCTAGTTTTTCATTAAATGAACATTTATTTAAATAAACTTCAGTATCTATTTGCGTATCTATATATTCTGTTACATATCCATAGTTTAATTTATCTAAATTTATCCCATCTATGTTTTTTATTACTTCTATATCTAATATATTAACCACATTTTTAAAGTTTAAATTTTTTATTGTCTTAAACTTACTTAATAAATATTCTCTGCAATTTTCATATTCAACATTATCTTGAAAAATATATAAATTATATATTTTATTATTACGTATATTGATAACCTTATATATATAAAAATTTTCATTAACATCTATAGATCTATTAATAGAATATTTTTTATTTAAAGTCTTCAAGTAAGTTCACCTCTTTACTGTTTTTACATATAAAACTATATATTTAATTTTATAATTTTATTTTTCATTTAATGTGTGAATATAAGAAATAAACATTATTTATATTTATCTTAAAAGACTATTTATAAAATGAGAACTTTCCCTTCTATAAATAGTCTTATCTAATAAGCAAAATCAAATATATCTCACCAAATTTATACATATATTCCATATACCTGTAATTTTATCATTTACCTAAATACAATTCAACAAAAAACATATATTTAATATTATATAAATATTTTTAATATATTAGGTAAATAATATTATTGTGAATATGTATTGAAGGTGATTTTATGAAATTTAACAAATTTAACAGATTATTTATTTTATTATTAACATTTATTCTGATAACTAATTTAAATAGTAAAGTAGCTTATGCAGAAGATGAATCGAAAACTAATAAAGTTATATACTTAACTTTCGATGATGGACCAGCCAGTAAAGTTACAGAAGATGTTCTAGATATTTTAAAGGAAGAAAAAATACATGCAACATTTTTTTTAATAGGAGAACAAGTTAAGGGTCAAGAAGATTTAGTAAAAAGAATTTATGATGAGGGACACTCTCTAGGTCTGCATAGTATGACTCATAAAAAAAATAATTTATATTCTTCTAATGAACATTTTTTAAAAGAAATGTTAGAAACTCAAGAATTAATAAATTCTATTGTTGGAATAAAACCTAATATTCTAAGATTTCCATTTGGATGTAACAATAATAGTTATAAGTTGTGTAAATCCATGATTGATTTACTTCATGAAAATAACTTGAAAATATATGATTGGAATGTCGATAGTGGTGATGGTGCTAACCATTCAGCTGCTCCTAGTACATT
The DNA here is from genome assembly GCF_023845855.1 of Clostridium sp. ZBS2. Taxonomy (NCBI): domain Bacteria; kingdom Bacillati; phylum Bacillota; class Clostridia; order Eubacteriales; family Clostridiaceae; genus Clostridium; species Clostridium sp. ZBS2. Next base: position 317,172 of record NZ_JAMQIF010000006.1, on the reverse strand, counting down.
TATAAAGAACTCTAGAAGTGATAAAGAGCAAGTAGTTTTATTAATGCATTGCGGATATATTAGTAAAAATTCAGTTAAAGCTTTACCAGAAGTGATTAAATATTATAAAAATAATGGGTATGAATTCAAAGCTATTACAGAAGATACTCCTGAAGAATATCACATTATTAAATAGGAATTTTTAAGTTTAACTAAATCAAAATTAAAAACATCTATATTATTGAAAAATCAATCAATAATATAGATGTTTTTTTATTTACTATAATTTAAGCATATGCTTTAGTTGTTGATACAGTTCTTGCAACTATTTTATACATTACATATCCAGCAAATGCATTCAAAGCTGTTGTCGGTAATACTACTGCCATAAATAGTATCCCAAATGAAGCTCCTCCTGGTAAACCCGCTGTCAACATTAATACTGTTAAAAATATTGTTCCACTCACTAAAGTTCCAACAGATAGCAATATTATTATTTGTATATTCTTTTTAACCCTTTCTCTTAAAGGAATTAGCACTAAATACATAATATTACATGTAATAAATTTATCTGCAATATTAGGCAATTGACCTCCTGGTGTTTTACTGGTTAAAGCTGTAAATATTCCTACTATAAGGCCACAAATTATTGTAGTTTTATAATCTTTATTATAAACAATTATTATAAATAACATAGCTAATGCAAAATCTGGTTGCATTGGTAACCCTAGTGCTGGTGTAAGTTGATGTAAAATTACTCCTATTGCTATTAAAATTGCATTTGTAATCATTCTTTTTGTATTCATTTTAATTCCCCCATTTTTTATATCAATTAATATTCAAAGTCTTTAAATACAATTCCTTTCACAACATAACTACCACACCCCATACAATTTAATTTTTAAGTAGCTAGTATCTATAAGTCACATTCAAATAAATAAAAAAAAACCGTCCTATATATAAATATATATAGGACGGATATTATCCGCGTTGCCACCTAAATTGCATAAATAAAAATGCCTCTCTTTTTTTGATACTAACATATCTCATTCGCTATAACGTGCGACTTACGGCTCAACTACTCTCTAAAAGATTTCATATTGCTCCTCAAAGGCCCATTCATCATTAGCATTAGTACTGAAATTTCACCATCTTCAGCTCTCTTAAACTTAGCACCTGATTACTATCCCTCTTCTTAGGATTTGTATTATTAATATATATATTATCCCCTTTTTACACATTTGTCAATTTTATTTAGAAATTTCTTTGCATATCATATTTTTAATTTTTTCAAATCTTTCTGGCTTACTATAATAGTATCCTTGTACCACATCACAAGAAATTCCCTTCAAATAATCTACTTGTTGTTTTGATTCTACGCCTTCTGCTATTACTTCTATTCCTAATTGATGTGATAAATTAATAATATTTTCTATTATGCACTTATTTTTTGAATTCTTTTCTAAGTCAACCACAAAAGTTCTATCTATTTTTAATGCATCTATGGGAAGTTTAGTTAAATAATTAAGAGATGAATATCCTGTTCCAAAATCATCTAATGCTATACTTATTCCCAAATCTCTAATTTCATTAAGAATTTTTATATTTTTATCAAATGATTTCATTAGCATACTTTCAGTAATTTCCACTTGAATATAATTAGGATTAACTCTATATTTATATATAAATTTCTTTAAATCTAATACAATACTATCTTCTCTTAGCTGCATTTCTGATAAATTTACTGCCATCTTAAAATTTAAGTAACCTTCATTTATTAATATTCTTACCTTTTTAAAAACTTCTTCTAATACAAAACTTCCAATTGGAATAATCATTTTAGTATTTTCTGCTATTGGTATAAATTCATCTGGACTAACAACTCCCATATCATTACTATTCCATCTTACCAAAGCCTCAAAACTTCGTACTAAAAAATCATCCAAAGTAACCTTAGGTTGAAATACTATAAATATCTCTTTATTATCTAATGCATATCTTAATCCCTTTTGTAATGAATATACTCTATTTAATTCAAGTGATATTTTATCATTAAAAAAATTATATTCATTTTTTCCATTTCCTTTTGCTACATACATAGCAGCATCTGAATTTTTTAATAGTGTATCAAAATCCACACCATTATATGGATACAAAGATGCTCCTATACTCACACTAACATATACCTCTTTCTCATCTATTATTATAGATTCATCAAAAGACTTAACTATTTTTCTACATAAAATACTTATTTCATTTAAATCAATAATGTCTGGAATAAATATTAAAAAAGTATCTCCACTATATCTACATACTAGATCACGTTCTGAAACCAAAGATAATATTTTATTAGCAGCTACTTTTAATGCTACATCTCCAAATTCATGTCCAAAAGATTCGTTTACATATTTAAAATTATCTAAGTTAAGCATTAACATAGCACATTGAACTTGTTCTTCTTTACATTCTTTTAAAAATCCCATTACAGTTCGTTTAAAATAATAACAATTAGGAAGTTCTGTTGTTCTATCACATTCAATTAATGATGTTATTTTTTGATTAATGAAATACTCTTCAGATAATTCTTTATATAAAAGGTCTATCTCGGAAATCCAATAATTAGAATCCAAATTTTCAAAACAATAATGTATTCCCATTAAAGTATACCCATCATATTTCTTAACTACCTTCCCCACAAAGATGAAATATAGAATATTATTATTATTTTTTATTCTATAATGAGTTACTAGATGCTTTTTAGAATCATAAATTTTTTTTAAGTCTTCTTTGAATATATCTTTTATTTTATTTAAATCTTCTAGATATATATAATTTAAAAATTGATTAATTTTCTTATTGTCTATTTCATAATCCTCTAAAAAATCAACTATTTTATAGTCAAATGTCAATTCATCCTTTAATGGATTCCAGAACATAGTTATTCCATTAATATCTAAGTGATTAAATAAATCCTTGTAATTAAAATTTAATTTTTCTATATTCATAATTAACATTCCCTCATCAAATAATTATTTTAATTACTTGTCATCATCTGCCCTGCTGTCTTTTTTATCATTTACTAAAGATAAAACTAAAGCTGTAGTAGCTGCAAGAACACCCATAATTTTTCCGTATTTTTTTAAGTTCATCATTCTTTCCTCCTACTCTTTTTATTTTATTATACCTAATTTTTAACTAAAATGCTTTAAATTGATTATGTAATTTATTATATTCATATCCGATGCTTTTACATCTATGTACTATATCTTCTTCTTTTAAATCCAAATCATAACAAAGTGATTGTAATGAATCATAATTATCTCTTAATTTCATATTCATAATACTAACCAATAAATTAGCATCCATACTTATTACATCTTCTCTATTCATCTTCATCATTCCTTTATAGATATTTTATTTTTATTTATAATATACTTTTTATTCTATTATTTTATATAATTACTTTCAATTACTCCGCCCACTTTGCTTATGCATATATCAACACCCTGCTAAAACAGATCCTATATTAAAAAGGTTGTCAAAATTAAGACAACCTCTATTTATTCTTCGTCATATACATCTAAAAATGAATATTTTTTATTTCCTTTTTGCCATCCTAGTATTGAATCCATACTAACATTTTCAGCAGATTTAAATATAGACTTATCTACACCATCAAAATTTTGTTTTAATTGTGCAATTAGATCCTTTATTTCATATCTCTTATTGCCTGTTCTTTCTGCTGCTACCATACATGCACAATTTAACGGAGCAATTCCAGTACTTTTAATAAATTTCTTTATGTATTCTTCTTCAATATAATACATTGGTCTTATTAATTCTAAATTTTCAAAATTTGCTGATTTAAGCTTTGGTAGCATTGTTTTGAAATTACCACCATATAATATATTTAATAAAGTTGTTTCTATAACATCATTATAATGATGTCCTAATGCTAACTTATTGCATCCAAGCTCTTGAGCTTTATTATAAAGAGAACCCCTTCTCATTCTAGCGCATAAATAACATGGGTAATCCTTAGCCATTTTATCAACTACATCAAAAATTCCTGATTCATAAATAGTTATTGGAATATTTAAATATTCACAGTTATCTAATAACAATTGTCTTATATGTGGATGATATCCTGGATCCATAGCTATAAATTCTACTTCAAAATTCATTTGACCATGTTTTTGAAGTTCTTGAAATAATTTTGCCATAAGAATACTATCTTTTCCTCCTGATATGGCTACTCCAATTTTATCTCCTTCTTGAATAAGTTCGTAATTCTTAATTGCTTTTACAAACTTAGACCAAACATGTTTTCTATATGTTTTTACTATACTTCTTTCAATATCTTTTAATGGCTTTTTTTCTTCATCCGGTATAATAGTCGGACAACCTTTACCTGCTATACTATTCATAATATACACCTCATTTTTTCATAGTAATTATAACATCATTTATATAAATTTAAAAATAATTATTTTTACAAACCTTTATAATTATCGACTAATTAATCAACAAATTTTTAACATTATTCATTATTTAATTAACAATGAAAATTACTACAATTAGTATAATTTTTGCATTATTAGGATGAAACTATACTAATTTTGATGATTATTTTCTTAATAACCTTTTAATTTTTATGTAAAAGTTTAAACTTAGATAAATTTTTAACAATTTCTTATTGAATATTTTTGGAAACATGATAAAATTACATTGTCGGTATTCTTAATAAAGAAACTGAACAGAAAAACTAATAATTAAATTTTTCTGAATTATATCCTTATTAAATATGGGAATAAGAACGGAGGCATTTTATGGAAAGAATTAATGTAAAAACAAAATTTTCAACTAGAAAAATGGCTATGGTAGGTATGCTATCTGCTATCTCTATTTTTTTAGGCTTAACAGGATTAGGATTTATTCCAATACCACCTGTTAAAGCTACTATCATGCATATACCTGTTATCATAGGTGCAATTATTGAAGGACCTGTTGTTGGTGCTTTAGTTGGTGGAGTGTTTGGATTATTTTCAATGTACCAAGCGTTTACAGCTCCAATGCCAACATCATTTATATTTTGGAATCCTATAATTGCAATATTACCTAGAGTTCTAATTGGGATAGTATCATACTATGTTTATACATTCTTAAAAAATAAAATTAAAAATAAAAGTATTAGTATTGGTACTGCTGCTATACTAGGAACGCTAACTAATACAATTGGTGTTATGGGCTTAACATATATTATTTATTTAGAAAAATACGCTCATGCATTAGGAATTAGTAGACAAGCTGCTACTATAGGAATTGGTAGTGTTATTACACTTAATGGTTCTATAGAAGCTATTGTAAGTGCTTTGATTTCAGTTCCAGTAATAATGACAATATTAAAAATAAATAGGAATAATTAATTTCAATATTAAATAAAAAAACAATGGTGTAAAATAACTATATCTTTTTACTATCATTGTTTTTTTGTTTATTAGAACAAAATCGCCAAGGCGACTTTAGAGCCGTGGATTTTTTTAGCCATGCACCCTTTCCAAACGCAGTGAAGGAATAATGGTGCGGCATATGCATAAGTAAAGCTGGACATGTAATTAAAATCTAGAGGAGGTATTTTTTATGGAAGAAATTAAATTTTGTGATATAGATGGTATAAAGCTAGGACATGCTGAAAATAAAGAAGGTGGAACTGGGTGTTCTGTTGTCATCTGTGAAAATGGTGCAACTGGTGGAGTTGATGTTCGTGGCGGTTCACCTGGTACAAGAGAAACCGATTTATTAAATCCAATGGAAATGGTAGATAAAATTCATGCTGTTGTGCTATCTGGCGGAAGTGCTTTTGGCCTGGATGCTTCTAGTGGTGTAATGGAATATTTAGAAAATAAAAATATTGGCTTTGATGTAACTGTTGCTAAAGTTCCAATAGTGTGTCAAGCAGTTTTATTTGATTTAGCATTTGGTGATTCTAAAATACGTCCAAATAAAGAAATGGGAATTAAAGCTTGCTTAAATTCAGAAGAATACTATGATGATATAAACGGTAATATAGGTGCTGGATTTGGTGCAACCGTAGGAAAGTTTTTAGGACCAGATTTTTCAATGAAAGGTGGTCTAGGTACATATGCTGTTAAAATTGGACCTTTAGAAGTTGGTGCAATTGTAGCTGTCAATTGTCTTGGTGATGTAATTGATCCACAAAATTTAAATATAATTTCTGGTGCATATGATCGCAAAAATAATAATTTTTTAAATACAGAAAATTTATTATTGTCTAGCTTATATAATCCTATTAATCCATTTAAAGGGAATACCACTATTGGAATAATTGTTACTAATGCAAACTTTACTAAAGCAGAAGCAAATAAAGTCGCTTCTATGGCTCACAATGGCTATGCTAGAACAATGTATCCAGCTCACACTATGTTTGATGGAGATACAATATTTACAATGTCAACAAATAAAGTTAAATCTGATGTTACTACTGTTGGGATGATAGGCGCTAAAGTAATGCAAGAAGCTATTCTAAGAGGTGTTAAATCTGCAAAATCATTATTTGGAGTACCTAGTTTTCAAGATATAAATAGATAAATTTAACATTATTATCGAATTTTATTAACGTATGTAGTTTTTTGGATTTTATAATTAATTTTTACTAATATTCCTCTCATTACATAGAGTATATTTTTTGATATGGCACAAAATAATACTGCAAAGCAGAAAAGCTTAGCAAATAAAATTATTTTATAATTAGATTAAAGGAGGAATATATTATGGCAAATTCATTAGTACCAGAAGCAAAAAACGGGTTAGCAAAATTCAAAAATGAAGTAGCAAATGAAATGGGTGTTCCATTTACTGATTACAATGGTAACCTTTCTTCTAAGCAATGTGGAAGCGTTGGTGGAGAAATGGTTAAGAGAATGGTACAACAATACGAATCTGGCATAAAATAGTATTCTGACTGTGTACCAAAAGAGGAGATAGATATACTCTAATATTAATAAATTAATATATGACTTTTCATTTTAAATATAGGATTATGAAAAACTGAAATTTTTCAGATAAAACAAATTCTCATTTAAAATAAATCATATATAAAATAATTTATTAAACATAAAAGGAGTATTCTATCTCCTTTTACATTTTATTATTATAAGGCTGTGTTTTAATTTTAGCAAAGTGTTGATATATGCATAAGTAAAATTGTACAAATGCCACTTTTACCTATTGCATATATCAACACTTATTTAAAACAGAGCCTATTATAAAGTTTGTAAAGATAATTTAAATAAGAAATTCTAACTTCACGAATTATATTATTAAAATATTTTTAATAAATAAAACTTAATTATTTACAGGTTTCAATATTATTTCTTCATTGGCTCCATCAACTACTACTTTAGATCCATAAATTAAATCTCCTTTAATTATCATTCTTGCAAGACTATTTTCTAAAGTATTTTGAATATATCTTTTAAGAGGTCTTGCCCCGTATATTGGGTCATATCCTTCTTTAGCCATTATTGATTTAGCTGAATCAGTAACTTCTAGTTCTATATTCTTATCTTTTAATCTGTTCTTAACTTCATTTAAAAATATATTTATAATTTTCTTTATTCCATTTTCAGATAGTGGTTTAAACATAATTATATCATCAACTCTATTTAAGAATTCCGGTTTAAATCTTAATTTTAATTGATTTATTACATCTTCTTTTATACTTGGTTCAATATAATTCTCACTTTTATTCTCTAATAAATAATTACTACCTATATTAGAAGTCATTATAATTATAGTATTTTTAAAATCTACTGTTTTTCCTTTATTATCAGTTAATCTACCATCATCTAAAATTTGAAGGAATATATTAAATACATCATCATGTGCTTTTTCTATTTCATCAAAAAGTACTACACTATATGGATTTCTTCTTACTGATTCTGTTAGTTGTCCGCCTTCATCATAACCTACATATCCTGGAGGCGCTCCAACTAATCTTGATACTGAATGTTTTTCCATGTATTCTGACATATCGATACGAATAATATTTTCTTCTGAATCAAATAAATTTCTAGCTAAAGTTTTTGCAAGTTCTGTTTTACCTACTCCTGTTGGTCCTAAAAAGATAAATGATCCTATTGGTCTATTAATATCTTTAAGCCCTGCTCTAGCTCTAAGAATTGCATTTGTAACAGACTCAATAGCTTCGTCTTGACCTATTACTCTTTTGCTCATCTCGTCTTCTAATCTTAAAAGTTTTTCTCTTTCACCTTCAAGAATATTACTTACAGGTATTCCAGTCCATTTAGATAAAATTTGTGAAACTTCCTCTTCTGTAACTTCTTCTTTTAAAAGAGCACCTTCATAATTTTCTTTAACTTCTAATTCTACATTTTTAAGCTTTTCTTCTAATGCAGGAATTTTACTGTATTGAATTTCAGCTACCTTGTTGTATTCATAATTTCTTTGAGCAGCTTCTAATTCTCCTCTAGCTTCATCTAGTTCTTCTTTAATATTTTTTAAAACAACTATATGCGCTTTTTCTTTTTCATATTTAGCTGTCATCTCATCATTTTCTTCTTTTAATCCAGCTAATTCTTTTTCTAAATCTGTTAATCTATTTTTAGACCCTTCATCTTTTTCTTTTGATAATGCTTCTTTTTCAATTTCAAGTTTAAATATTTTTCTTCTTATTACATCTAACTCTGTTGGTAGAGAATCTATTTCTGATCTTATCATGGCACCTGCTTCATCAATCAAATCAATAGCTTTATCTGGTAAATATCTGTCTTGAATATATCTATCTGATAATTTTGCAGCTGATACTATTGCCGAATCATGTATTCTTATACCATGATGTATTTCAAACCTTTCTTTTAATCCTCTTAATATTGAAATTGTGTCTTCAACAGTAGGTTCTTCTATTATTACTGGTTGAAATCTTCTTTCTAGAGCCTTATCTTTTTCAATATATTGTCTATATTCATCAAATGTTGTTGCACCTATACAATGAAGTTCTCCTCTTGCAAGTAATGGCTTAATTAAGTTACCTGCATCCATAGCTCCATCAGTTTTACCTGCACCAACAATAGTATGAATTTCATCTATAAATAAAATTATTCTACCTTCACTATTTTGAACTTCCTTTAAAACAGCTTTTAATCTTTCTTCAAATTCACCTCTATATTTGGCCCCTGCTATTAATGATCCCATATCTAAAGAAAATATAATCTTTTCTTTTAGACCCTCTGGTACATCACCTCTAACTATTCTTTCAGCTAGCCCTTCAACTATTGCTGTTTTACCCACACCTGGTTCACCTATAAGAACAGGATTATTTTTTGTTCTTCTTGATAGAATTCTTATAGCTCTTCTTATTTCTTCATCTCTACCTATAACAGGATCTAATTTATGCTTTTTAGCTAACTCTACTAAATTAGTTCCATATTTAGCTAATGCATCATAAGTTCCCTCTGGGTCTTGAGTATCAACTCTTTGACTTCCTCTAACTTCTGATAAAACTTTTAAAAATTTATCCTTAGTAATGTTATATTTATTTAATAATTTAGCCACTTCTCCATTTTTATCAATATCCATTATAGATAACATTAAATGTTCAACACTTATATAAGAATCTTCGAATTTTTTTGATATTTCTTCTGCTTTAATTAAAATTTCATCTACTTTTCTTGTGATATATACTCCCGAATTTGATGCACCTTCACCTAAAACTTTAGGCATTGAATCAATTATTTTATTTAAATTATCTTTTAAAGATTTTACTTGAATACCCATCTTAGTAAAAATATTAGGTACTAAACCATCTTCTTGATTAACCAGAGCAGAAAAAACATGAATTACATCTATTTGTTGGTGATTATATTTAACTGCTATAATATTGGCATCACTTAAAGCTTGTTGTACTCTTAATGTCATTTTTTCTATATTCATTCTTCTTGCCTCCCCTATTTATTTTCACTATATATTTTCTTCTTTAAATATATAATAATACAAAGGTCAAAGAAAGTCAAAGTATATTTAAAAAATAAAAAAAGTTCTATTAAATTGGATTTTTAATAGAACTTTTTAATGACATTATTTTTTTACGCCTCAACTTCCAATGATAAATAAGGCTTATTTCTATTTCTGGAATAAGAAAATATACTTATACAATTCTCTACATCTTCCATTCCTGTTAATGTTAATCCAAAATTTTCTTCATAATAATTAAACCACTTGTTTACCATTTCAGAAACATCTACACTTAGAAAATGCTCATCTTTATTTCCTTCAATAATTAAGAAATTACCTGTGTATTCATAACTAGGTGCGTTATTCCAATTAACTGCTAAAGGATTATATTCTTCAGTATTATTATTTAAGAAAACTTTATTTCCAGAAACCTGTCTAAAATTATATATATTTTTTTCTACACATAAATTCAATGTTGCAGATTTTATCTTATAGGTGTTTAATATTTTATCCTTTATATCAAACATCATTAGTGTCCTAAAAACGTTACCATCAGTTCCTACTACATTTCCTACTGGTAAATACTTATTTTCATAAAAATTTTCTTCATTAAATCTTCTACTAATCACAGATATAGATGAAGGGTAAACAGAAATAAATTTCATTAAACCGCTCCTTTAAAATTATCTTTCTTAATCTATATCTATGAAGATATTTAACTTTTAATTCACATTATCAAAATTATTATATATGTAAAAATAACACATTTATGTTATTTAACATAAGTGTGTTATAAAGACATAATTTTATCTATAAATTTAGTATTCATAGTGTATTAAATTTAGCTTAATATTTAACGGCAGTGAAAGATACCCCTTAATTTTTTTATATTCTTTTATCCACAAAAAAAGCTAAATTAAAATATTTTAACGAATCAGATACAGATCCTAGTTTATAATACATATTTCCCATATCTATATATCTTTCCTTACGTTCTTCTTTAGTACCTGATTTAAATAAAGCATCTAATGCTATATTCATATATTTTTCAGCTTGTACATAATCTCCTAATTTCTGAAGTATTGTACCCTTTAAATAATATGATTTCTTTAATAAAGATATATTATCAGTAGAAATTGCAATATTTAAAGATTCATCTGCTATTTTAGATGCAATTTCAAATTCTGAATTCTTTACTAAAATTTTAGTACAAGAATTTAAAAACTCTACATATTTTTCTTTATTATGATGTGGGAATGTCTTTATTCCCTCTTCTATTTCTTTTATGGCTTTCTCTCTATCATTTATTTGAAAATAATATTTACCATAATCACCTCTAGATAATGCTAAATTTATAGGATTATGTTTTTGATATTCAAAAGCTTTAATTTTAAAGTCTTCAGCATAATCTTTATTTAACTTAATACACAAAGTCGCATATGCATGATATATTTTTCCCTTATTTAAGTCACTATTTATTTTATCAATATCTTTAATTACTATTGATAAAAGTTCATATGCTTCTTCATATTTATTTAATCTTTGATAACAAATAGCTTCATTATATAAGATTAAGCAGTACTCTTCCCGATCTATTTTTTTATTTTCTTGATTTAAAATTTCTCTTAATTTATTATAATAAGCTATTGATTCTAAATACTCTTTATTTTCATATAAGTATCTAGCCATATCTTTAAAATATACTAATGTATTTTCAACATTATTATTTTTTTGATACAAATCATAATATTGAGAAACTATTAATTGAATATTTTCAACTTTACTTTGTTCAACATAATAAGTAAATAGTATATGTATTAATTCAAAAGCTAAATCATTATATTTATATTTCAAAGCATATTCTAAATTATATTTCAGCTTATTTTCACACTCTGAATCCGAAGACAATGTCTTTTTTATTAATTCTAAGTTATTTAATATTTGATCATATACATCTTGTATTAAATAATTTAGTTCAATTCCTATTTTCTCTGATATATATTCTAATAGTTCTTTATCAGCCTTAACTTTTCCATTTTCTATACAACTCATTTTAGAAATTGAAATTTTAGTTCCACATAAGTCTTTTAATGTAATACCTTTAAAAATTCTAGCCCTTTTTATTTTTTCCCCTGTAGATAATATTTCCACTTACATCACCCATTTATATTTATTGATTCATTATATAATATGAATTAATTTTATTTTATTAATCCTAACTCTTCAAAAAATTTAATTCCTTCATTTAAATAATTACTTGCTCTATTTTCATCTTTTTTATCCATAAAATGCTTACCTATTTTCATAGCTATTTCGCCTGCTTTTAATAAATCTTTGCTTTCTTTAGCTTTAGCATATGCTTCCATGATCATTTTTTCAGCATTTTCATATTCTTCTGATATATTAAAAATTATATATTGTATTAATTTACATTCTATTAATCTACTAAAATCATTTGGGTCTATAACTTTATCCATTTGTTCTACTATTTTTCTGCATTCTTCTATATTTTTAAGTTTTAGATGTGATTTACATATGTCTATTAAAACATCTACTTCATTTTCAAATTCATTTTGATTAATTACCTTTTTAGATATTTCATAATGCTTAAACGACTCTTCTAAATTATCTAATTCATAAAATAATTTACCTAAGTTATGTTCAATTTCTACTACACTCTTTTTGTGTTCTATTTTTCTATAGACTTCTAATGCTTTTTTAGAATATGCAGTAGCTTTCAATAAATCTCCTCGTTTATTGAATTCTTCAGCTAAAACAAGCAGTGTTTTGGCATAACCTTTATCACTATAAGTTCTTTCTAATTTCTTCTTGGCAACATTTGAATATTCTAATGCTTTATCTAAATCTTCTATATTAAAATAAGTTCGTGCCATATTATAGTATATTTCTCCTAATAAAAAGTCATCTTCTATGTTATTATCTAAATATACTTTTTCTGCTTGTCTTAAATAACTACTAGCAGAATGATATGCTCTTAAATTTATTGTTATTTTGGCTAAGTTTAAAAACGTTTTAATTATTTCTTCATAATTATTATTTTTAATAAATATAACATTAGAAGATAAGAAAAACTTTTGTGCCATTTGAAAATCTTTTTTATAAACATATATTTGTGCTGTTATAAATAATAATCTTGCTTTTCTATATTCTAAATTATATTTTTCTGAATAATATAAAGCATTTTCTATGTATTTTTGTGCAATGTCATAAATTTCTAATAATATATATGATTCTGCAACTTGTTCATAATAGATGCTTATTTTTTCGGCTTGACTTTCTTCCGACTCCATAAGATGTTCAATACTTATATTTAATGTTGCTGCTAAGTATTCAAGCAAATCCATTGATGGATTTGATCTTCCTGATTCAATTAAACTTATTTGACCAGGAGTTATCCTATTCTTTGCTAAATCTTTTAATGTCATATTTAATTCTTTTCGTCTCGTCTTTATTTTTTCACCCAATGACAGGATTTCCACATTTTTCAACTCTTTTCTATACCAAGAATTATTATATTAATAATTATACCATAAAATCACAATAAACTACACCAAATTATTATTATTTTTCTATTATTTATGTATCTTTTACATTTTTATGCAATATTGATGTAATTACATTATATTTAATATATTTTTTTATTTAACTTTTAATAATATAAATAATATTTAAAAATTTCATTATAAAATATGCTACAAAAATAAAAAGACAAGAAAAAATAAATGTTTTTTCTTGTCTTTTTGATAAACATATTTTTATTTCATACAACAATTCATCATATTATCATATGTATCTTCAGCCATATTTCTCATTTTTGTTCCAACTCTTCTCATTTTCTTTTGAGTTCTGCGATCTAAATTAGGCATAAATGCCATTCCTACAGCTGTACTAATTAATGCTCCTGCAACAATTCCCTTAGTAAATTTTCCCATAATAAACACCTCTTACATTTTTTTTGCTATGTTTTAGTATAATGTTTATATATTTAAAACATAGCCATTTTATTATATTAATTGTTCTATAAATAAGTTATGTATTTTTTTAAAATTTACTCCAAGAAATTATTGGTTTATTTTATAATTTGGCTCTGTTTTAAATGCGTGTTGATATATGCAATAGGTAAAGTGGCATTGTAATTGGACTTTGAGAATTGTTAAGTGAGAATCTAAATTTTATATTTAGCTTTTCGAACTTACTCAGCGAAGTCGAGTTTCCTTTTAATATTGTCATATTTACTGCTTGTC
>NZ_JAMQIF010000006.1:300552-302873 GCF_023845855.1 Clostridium sp. ZBS2 | reverse complement strand
TGCATATATCAACACTCTACTAAAACATAGCCTATAATTTACATTTATTTTCTAACAAGTATAAAATCATTTCTTCTTTTTGTTTACTTAACAATTTAGAAATTAGTTTTTTCCCTTTAATATTATTAATTTTATATTCATTAAAAATATTCTCAAATCTGTCTTCTATAACATTAACTTCACTTTTGTAATTATTAATACTACTCTTATCATTAATAACTACTACATTTTCAAAATAGTTTGATATTAATCCTTCTATATTTGATTTCAATTCTCTATTTATAACTTTTACCACATTATTTTTAATCCACTTTTCAACAACGTTATCAGACTTTATAGCTAAAGCTTCTTTACATTTTTCATCAGCAAGTTCATTGAAAAAATCTCCAGTATGGCTATCTACTTTAACAAATATAACTTCTATACCACTATTCATTAATTCCTGCATTCTTTTGTAATATTCCTTAGATGATGCTTCTTTTCTTTCCCATGCACCTGTTGCATGATAACAAATTCCTGCATAATCATGAAAAATAACCACCTTATTTTCTCCACAACTTAAAGCATACTCTACCCCTTTTATAGCACCCTTTAATTCACCTGCTATCTGTCTTATATTATTAGTAGGATCACTTTCTCCAATTCCACTATCAATATACTCTACAATATTATCTTTAACTGCAACTACCCCATAAGAATATTGTGATGTGCAAATATTATAGCTACCATCAACATATATATGTAAGCAATCATCAGGGTACTTTCCATCTAACTTACTTATTAAATTGTTTCTATTATTTAAAAATTCTTTTGCTTCAGATATATCTGTAAAACTTTTATATTTAGCATTTTTTACACCTTTAACATATCTTAAGCATTCCGCCCAAGTATCAACTATTTTATCTTCTACTTTTTGATTGTTTTTAAAATCAAAGCCCTCTTTTATAGCATAAACTTTTTTTCCCACTGTTCTATTCCTTTCACAAATTAAACTTTTAATATTATAATGTTGTTAATTCAGTTATTACTAAACATAATTTTTCAACATTTTTAGCACCTGTAAAGTTTATCAAATATTCTAAACCGCTTTTTAGAACTTTAATTATCTCATTATTGCCTTCCCAATTTTCTATAATCACATTCATAGGGACATCATTTATAATATTATTTAGTGCAAAGAATGCTACTCCAATATCATCTATCGCTCCTATAAATGGTATATTGTTTGGTATTATATCCGTTGGTAATGCAATATATGCAATAGCAGATGATAATATTAATTTAGTTTTTATTGAAACTCTATCATCTTTTAATAATCTATATATTAAAGATATAATATCTGGTAAAAGGAATATATATTCTTTAAACTTTTTAGTTTTTTCTGGTAACTTATCTTCTATTATTTCTCTCCCTAAGGAATAATTGTCTTTAATCTTATTAACAATAATCAATTCATCAGAATTTTCTAAATCATTTTCTTCAATTTCTTCTGTGATTTTTTCTTTAATTAAGTTCCCTTTTAAAGAAATATTAATTTCCTCTAAATTAACCCAAAGTTCTTTATCCTTTACAAATACTTCATTTAAAGCAAAGTCAACAAATGGAATATCATATAATATCTTTTTTATATCTATTGATATTTTATCCTTTTCTGTACTTATTCCTTTATCATTGAAATCTTTAATTAATTTTTTCAAAATAAAGCTTCTAAACATTCTAAAAAGACCTAAATTCATTACCTTTAAGTTAGCCAATTTACATATAACTCTTCCATCTATTAATTCAAGTATTTCAACTTTTAAAGAAAATTCTACATTAATTCCCTTTTTAAAATTTCCTTCTACTATGATTCCATTAGATATATTAATTTTATTTATATACAATCCTTCGATCTTTACAAAGTCATTTATAATACTAAGTAAATCCTCACCTAGTAATTTTACTTTAATATTAGATATCTTCATAATATATTCTCCTTTTAAGAATATTCTTTTAAACTTACATATACAATTTTATTTTCATGTATTATTAGAATTATACTATATTTAGACAATAAGTTAAATAATATCTTATTTATCTATATGGTAATAATAATTTATATAAATTATATTTTTCACTTAATATATTTATTAATTTTATTATATTAAACACTATTTCTAAAATAAAAAAGTTAATGTAAATAAAATATTAAATACATTAACCTTCCACTTTCTTATTAAATTTTAATAATTGGCTATGTTTTAGCAGAGTGTTGATATATGCAATAGGCAAAGTGGCATTGTAATTGGACTTTGAGAATAGTTAATGAGTATTGTCACATT
>NZ_JAMQIF010000006.1:263265-300480 GCF_023845855.1 Clostridium sp. ZBS2 | reverse complement strand
CTAAGTTCAATTACTCAGTCTACTTTGCTTATGCATATATAAACACTTATTTTAAACATATCCTAATAATTAGAATACTGGTATAACTGCACCATTATATTCTTTTTCTATAAATTCCCTTACTTCTGGTGAAGTGAATGCTGAAGTTAATGCTTTGATTTTTTCTTTTTCTTCATCACCTTTTTTAACAACAATTATATTTGCATAAGGTTTCGCTGCTTCAGAATTCTTATCTTCACTTATTATTGCATCTGATAATGGATCAAATCCTGCTGATATTGCATAGTTTCCATTTATTACAGATGCTTCAGAATCATCTAATACCCTTGGTATGCTTGCTGCTTCTAATTCATTAAACTTTAAGTTTTTATTATTTTCTGTTATATCCTTTGGTGTAATTAATTCACCATCTGATACTTTTATAATTCCTTTTGAAGCTAATAATTTTAATGCTCTTGCTTCATTTGATGGATCATTAGGTATTGCTATTGTAGCTCCATTAGCTAATTCATCTAAACTCTTTATCTTATTTGAATATAGCCCCATTGGTTCTAAATGAATTGCTGCTGTATAAACTAAATTTAATCCTTTTGATTCATTTTGTTCATTTAAATACGGAATATGCTGAAAATAATTAGCATCTAAATCCCCTTCCGCTAATGCTGTATTAGGCTGAACATAATCAGTAAACTCAACTATTTCAAGCTTATATCCTTCCTTTTCAAGTATAGGCTTTGCTATTTCTGCTATTTCCTTGTGTGGTATAGGTGTAACACCTATTTTTATTGTTTTATCATCTTTATTGTAACTCTCTACCCCATTATTTGTACTTCCACATCCTGATAAACTAAATATAAGTACTCCCGCTAATATTGTTGATAATATAGATTTCTTTTTCATATATTTTTCCCCCTTAAATTATTGCTTATTTTATAACTAATCTAAAAATTTAATTTGATAATTTTCCATAAAAATAATTCCCTAAAAATTGGAGAAGCTGTACGAATATAATTAATATTATACAAGTTATTATCATAAAGTCTGTTTCAAATCTTTGATATCCATATCTTATTGCTACATCTCCAAGTCCGCCTGCCCCAAGTGTTCCTGCCATAGCAGAATAACCTACAATACTTATTAAAGCTAATGTTATTCCAGATACAATTGATGGTATCGCTTCTTTTAACATAACTTTAAATATTATTTGAAAATTTGAAGCCCCGAAAGACTTTGCTGCTTCTATTACTCCTTTGTCAACTTCTCTTAATGCAGATTCTATAATTCTTGAAACCAAAGGTGCTGCCGCAATTGTAAGTGGTACTATAGCAGCTAGTGTACCAGTAGATTTACCAACTAATAACTTGGTTAAGGGCATAATTATCACCATTAATATCACAAATGGAAAACTTCTCAATGTATTTACTATAAAGTCTAAAATAGAATACATAAATTTATTTGGTTTTAAGCCATCATCTGAAGTAATAATAAGAAGTATTGCTGGAACAAAACCTAATATAACTGAAAATATTGTAGATGCTAAGACCATTATTAATGTTTGTTTTAAAGCTATTATTATAATTTCTTGCATTATTTAATCACCTCCAGCAAAACTTTCTTATTCTCTAAGTATTCAATTACTTTATCTTTGTCACACTCATTTATATTTATAACGAGTCCTCCTAGAATCATATCTCTAAATTTTTCTAATTTTCCAGATATTATAGAAAAATCTATATTAAGTTCTCTTGCCATCTTTGTTATAACAGCATTCTCTGAAGAGTCATTAGAGAAAAATATTTTTATATTCACTCCAGTTGTTGATAATATGTTTTCATCATCTTCTCCAAGAAACTTCTTTAAAGATGGTTTAGGTTTTAAAAATAATTCCTCACATTTACCTTGAGATTTTATATTTCCGCCTTCAAGCAATGTAACTCTTTCACAAACTTCTTTTACCACTTCCATTTGATGAGTAACAATAACTATTGTTATACCAAGTTCCTGATTTATTTTTAAAAGTAATGATAATATATCTTTAGTAGTCTTAGGATCTAATGCTGAAGTTGCTTCATCACATAATAATACTTTAGGATCTAGTGCTAATGCTCTTGCAATAGCTACTCTTTGTTTTTGCCCTCCACTTAATTCAGGTGGCTTATTCTTTGTTTTTTCTTCCAAACCTACTAATTTAAGAAGTTCCATAACTTTAGTTTGAATGTCATTTTTATCATATCCCCATATTTCTAATGGAAAAGCTACATTATCAAAAACATTTTTTCTTTGCATAAGATTAAAGTTTTGAAAAATCATCCCCAAGTTTCTTCTAAAACTTCTTAAATCCTTGTCTTTTAAATCAGAGACATCATTTCCCATTATTTTTAAAGAACCTTTATTATATGATTCAAGACCATTTATACACCTAAGTAATGTAGATTTTCCTGCCCCACTATGTCCAATTATTCCATAAATCTCTCCTTCTTTTATGCTTATTGAAATATTGCTTAATACGCTTATTTCCCCAAATTTTTTTTCTAAATTCCTAACTTCTATCATTTAGAGCCCCCCTTTACACATTTTATTGCTAAATTAAAATGTATTTTTTTGCTTTTTACTTATTGATCATTGTTTGCAAACTGAATTATAAATTAAATTATGCATAAATTTTAACTTTGTTATAAATTTTATAGATAAGAACAAAAGCGCCAGAGAATAAATCTCTAGCGCTTAATATACTAAATAAATTTACCCTCTCATCTATCAACTCTATAAGTTGCAGGATTTAGCACCATAAATGATAATTAATCATTTGGTTGCCGGGTTTCATAGGGCCAGTCCCTCCACCACTCTTGATAAGATATAACAAATATTAATTTTTAATTTATGTTTTAAATTATAATTCCCTAATTTTAATTTGTCAATGTTATTTTATATTAATTAACAAAAATATTTTATCCCTTCTTAAGTAAACTATTACAGTAAATAAGTGCCTATTGTATTTTTATATAATTAACATTTTCATTAAGCCAATGGTAATGTTATTTCAAATTCACTTGAATAAAACATATTACTTACATAAAGTGTTCCTTCATGTTTTTCTAATAATTCTTCGGCTAAATCTAACTTCTTATTGTCTATTTTAATATCATTATTTAATAATCTAAGCCTTCTTTTTTTAGATAAATTTTTTACATTACACTCTATGTTAATTATTAATTTATCTAAAATATTATAAGTTTGTATTCTTATAAAGCCTCTGTTTCCATCCACACACTCAATTATATTAGTTAAAATTACATATAAATCTTTCTCAGAAATCTCCAACATGTTTCTGTCTGCATTATCCTCTATAATAATACAGGTTTCTTCCTCTATAATTGGTTTTAATATCTTTGAAATAAATCTATTTTCATTTCCATTTATTTGTATAGATGATTTTACCTTATTATTATTTTCTATTATATTTTCTAAAGCTTGACCTAGTTTTTCTTCTTTACTCATAAGATACAAACCATATAAATAAGAAATTTCTGCACCTTGATCATGTTTAATTTTTCTTAGATCATTATTTTTCTTTTCTAATTCACTATTTAATTTATTTATTTGTTCACTTTCTTTTCTTATGCTACTAAAATATATAGAGGTTACAATAAAAAATATAAATAAATTTATAATCATTATATTCTTTAATAATGGATTAGCAAAATCTATAATTCCGTTTTTGAATATTATACTATAGTAGACGATAAAACTTATAGCCATTGTTAAAGATATAAATATTTTATCTTTAACCATAAATCTATAAAATCTAATTATGTATTTTTTATATTTAAACAATATATACATAAAAATATAATTTAGCATAAATACTATAGAATACATTATTTTAATTAAATATGCTTTTTCTAAATTTAATAATTTTATATATGGATAAAATACTCCAATAATTATTAGCGATAATATTACCATTAATATATAAATGCTATTACATATAATTTGTGCTGTTTTAAAATCATTTCTATATAAAACTCCTACTATAATAATGTATAAAACACTATTATAAACGATACCAATATTATTATTTATATATAAATTATTAATTATTACTGATATAATTAATAACAAAAATATTACTATTCCTAATTCTTTTTTGCTTTTTTGGCAATCTTTTTTTACGCAAGAATTTATAACGTTTAGTATAACTAAAGATTCTAAAAAAAAGATTTATCACACTTCCTAACATTATAATCATTATTTTTCCCCTTTGTATGTAATAATTTAAAGTATTTTAGCTAATAATAAAGTGTTGATATTATATCAACACTTTATCTTTAATATGTATTATTTACAATTAATCATTTAAAGGTAACCTGATTTCAAATTTTGTAGAAATATCATTACTTTTTAAATTTATATTTCCGCCACATTTCTCTATTAATTCCTTTACAATACTTAAGCCATACCCATGATTATTTTCAGTATTATTTTTTGTAGTAAAGCCTGGTTCAAATATCTTGCATATATTCTCTTCCTCAATTTTAGGTCCATTATTTTCTATAATAATAACTACATAATCTTTTATATCATAAGTTTTTATTATTAGAATTCCAGTTTCCCCCATAGCCTTAACCGCATTATTTACTATGTTAGAAATTATTCTATAAAGTTCTATTTCTGTTATTTTTGCATTATTAATACTGCCTTCATCTTCTATTATTATATTAATATCTTCATATTTTATTTTTTTAACTATATTATTAATTAAAGTATTATTTTCGTTTAATTTAATATCAGCTTCTACATTATTTTTATTAATTGTATCTTTTAGTTTTTCTCCAATTTTATCAATTCTTTTCATACAATAAAGATCATACATATATGTAATTTCTTTTGCATAACCTCCTTGAATTGTTGTAAGCTCAGTATTTTTTTCATATAGATTTTTATTTAACTCTAATATTTTATGTGATTTAAGATCTATATTAATGAAATAAAGAATTATTATTCCTAGAAATAACATTAAACTTATACTAACTAAATTTCTTAATAATTCCGATTCGTTTTTGTAAAAAATCAAATAAAAAGCCAATATAAAATCCATAGAAAAGTTTATTAAAATTAAAGTTGTAATTGTAGGCTTGATTGATACTATCTGATTATATATATTTTTTATTTTTGCTTTATACTTTAAAATAAAGAATCCCATTATAAAATTAGGAATATATATTACACAAACCATTAAAATTTCTTCATATCTAAATACAGATAATCTCTTTAAAAAGCCAAAAAATAAATTTCCAAATATATTGACAGTAAGTGTTATAAAAAAATAAATTATTGTATTTGCAATTAAAGAATCATAAAACTTTTTTCTATATAAAATCACATTAATAACAAGTATTTCTAATGCATGTATAATAAACACACACACAGATAGATTTCCAAATTTATAATTAATAATACAGATTATTAAAAATATAACTATAACTGCACTTATCTTTTCTATTGTGTTTTTTTTGTAATAATCATCAACACAATAGTCTATTATATAAATAAAAAGAATGGCTTGTAAAATTAAATTTAATGCATCCACTATACTTATTAGCAAAATACGCGCCTCCTAATTCTTAGAGCTTTTATCTCATTTTTTTCATTGATTCAGGCATATCTTCCACACCAACAGTAGCTATTGAAGCTGGTGTAATAACTATAAATTTCTCTGTCAATTTCATTAGCATTTTTCCTATAATTATCTTTATATCCATTAAAATTCATCTCCCTAAATATATATTTTTTAATATTATTTAATCCTTTTCTCTTTTGTTAAACATAAGTATAGATTGAAATAAGATTGTCCATGTTATAAGCTCATAAATATTGCTATATCTATATAGCAATATAGAGCTTATACTCAAGACAATTAAAATAGAAATTCCTAGAATTCTATTTTTATTTATAAGTTCGAGGCGCGTAATTGGCATTTTATCATTTAAAACTGGTGCTGTATTATATATTGAAAATAAACTAATCAATATTAAAATACAGTTGCTTATAAAATTGAGTTTACAATTTAAACTCAATAATATAACACTACTAGTTATAAGCATTGTTGCTATAAAACATCTTACTTGAGTATTTTCATGATATCCTCCTATAAAAGGCTTTGTTATACTCATTATTCCTATTATTATAATACTTTCTTTACAATATCCAATTAATGAAAATATAATTATTATTGACATTAACTTTATAAATTCAAAAAATAAGACTGTTGTTGTATATTGAATTTGTTCACATTGTTCTTCACTATATCCATTATAATTACAAATACCTTGTACAAAATTTCCTATAAAATTTCTAATCATTTCTTTTACATCTCTTATACTTCATATTTTATTACATTATACTATTAATTTACAATTTTTACAATAAAAATCGTGATTTTTAGTATTTACACAAGTTTTTTATTTTTTATTACAAATGCTTTAAATAATTATACTAATATATAAAGTTCAAATTTTACATAATTTCATATTGAATCAAGTAATAGACAAGAAAAAGGTGAATTTATATAAATAAATTCACCTTTTTTGTAAAACAAACTCAAATAAAATTTTAATTATTGAATTTCTACTTCTTCTATATTTTCTTGCTTAACGATATCATTCTTGCTATCAATTAAAGTTTCAACAATCTTTTTACCATATGGAAGACATAATTGAATAAATGGTCCTATCGTTAACATTGCTATTATAGTTCCAAGCCATACTTTACCACCTAATAAATATCCTACTACTAAGTATATTCCATCTAAAGTCATTCTAATCCATCTATACTGAAATTTTGTTTTATCCTGTATAATAAATGGTACTATGTCATTAGGTGCAACTCCTAAGTCACTTGCTGAAAGTATTGAAAAACCTACTGCAATGATAAAGTTTACTAAAACTATCATAAGTGCTTTTACAAACATACTACAATCTTGTATGTTAAATCTTGAAAATATGCTTATAGATAAATCTATAACAGGTCCTACGCCAACAAGACAAATGAAAGTTCCAATGTTTATCTTTTTTCTATCAATTAAAATTATTATTATAGTTAATACAAAAAGTATACACATATTAGCTATTCCTGGTGTGGTGTTAAGCAATATTGATAAGCCTTGGGTAAATACAGTGAATGAATCTGATCCTATATTTGTTACTAGTGATAATCCTACTCCAAATTGTATTATTGCCATTCCTAAAAAAAACAAAATTAATCTCATTAATAATTTTTTTTGGTTCATGTTTTTCATCCTTTTCTTTAATTTTTATTAAATTTATTACTACATATAATTCTCAAACGTTCACATTAATACCATAAATAAAAAATTCTTTAAATAAAAAAGTATTTTTATTTTACATTATCGTATCAAGTTTGTCAAAAACATTCAAAAAAAATCATTTTAATTCATGAAATAAATCTTATTAAATTACTAAATATTTCTTGTTAATGAACTATAATTTTAAAATCTTCAAGATTTATTCTGTATTCGTTTAACATCTCTATAACAGTATTTCTTAATGTATTTTCATTAGATTTTTTATTGGCAATTTTTATATCATTTTGTATAGGTTTTAATTTTTTATTTTCTTTATATTTTTTATTTAATATTTCTGCTGTTTTTACAAGTAAATCATCCCAATCTTCTACTTTGATAATATTATCATGTAATTTAAATGTATTAGGATTTTTTGAAGAGAAGTCTCTATATATTTCCATTCCTTCATCTTTTATAAAAACATCATCTTTCTTTTCTTTTTTATCTTCTATTTTATCCATAGCAGCTTCAATATTAGATGATTTTTTATTATTCACTAAATTTTCTTCTTCTATCCAATTAGAATAATTTTGTATATTCTTAACCATATCATATACTTCTACAGAAATTTTTCTATAAGATTTGCTTAAAGTGAAATTTCTTTCTTCCTTTACTATTTTACTAGATTCATCTTCTATATAATCTATTGTATTTTCTAAAGTATCTATTAAATTAATTAAACTATCTTTTATTTTTAGTGACATATCTGGAAAGTTTTCAATTATATATTTTACAGTATTTTCATTTAATATAGATAAATCATTATTTTGATTATTAATTTCTTCTAATTCACAATTAATACTCTTTTCTTTTTGAATTTCTTCAGCAAACATTTTATTAGTTTGTAATTCTGCATTATTTTTTCTACCAAAGCTAGGTTTTATCATAACTACACTCCCTTAAATATCATTTTAATTTATATTTATTTTTATTTTACCATATTTTACCTTTTACGGGAATGGTAATTTGATAAAAAGAGTAGTTATTATAGAAATATATCTATATAACTACTCTTAATAAATTATATTAGTCTAAAAATATTTTTAAATCATCATCAACATTTGTAATTCCACAAATTCCAAAGTTATCTACTAATACCTTTGCTACATTTTCTGATAAAAACGCCGGTAAAGTTGGTCCTAAATGAATGTTTTTAATTCCTAAATGTAATAATGATAATAATACTATTACTGCCTTTTGTTCATACCATGCTATATTAAAAGCTATAGGTAATTCATTTATATCTTCTAATTCAAATACTTCTTTTAGTTTTAAAGCAATTACAGCTAATGAGTATGAGTCATTACATTGACCTGCATCTAATACTCTAGGAATTCCTCCAATATCACCAAGCTCTAATTTATTATATTTATATTTTGCACATCCTGCTGTTAAGATTACAGTATCTTTTGGAAGAGCTTTTGCAAAATCTGTATAATATTCTCTTGATTTATGTCTTCCATCACACCCTGCCATAACAAAGAACTTCTTTATAGCTCCAGTTTTAACTGCTTCAACAATTTTATCAGCTAATGCTAATACTTGAGCATGTGCAAAACCTCCAACGATTTCTCCATTTTCTATTTCAGTTGGTGCTTCACATTTCTTTGCTTGTTCTATTATAGCTGAAAAATCTTTCTTTCCATTTTCATTTGCTGTAATATGAACACATCCATCAAATCCTGCTGCACCAGTTGTATACATCTTATCTTTATATACATCCTTGTCAGTTGGAGGTACTATGCAATTTGTAGTCATAAGAATTGGACCATTAAAGCTTGTAAATTCTTCTCTTTGCTTCCACCATGCATTTCCATAGTTACCTACTAAATGATCATATTTCTTTAAATGTGGATAATAATGAGCTGGTAACATTTCAGAATGAGTATATACATCTACACCTGTACCTTCTGTTTGAATTAATAATTGTTCTAAATCTTTTAAATCATGGCCTGACACTAATATTCCTGGATTTTTTCCTACTCCAATGTTAACTTTAGTTATTTCAGGATTTCCATAGCTTTCTGTATTAGCTTTATCTAAAAGAGCCATTCCATCTACGCCTACTTTTCCAGTTTCTAAAGTTAAAGCTATATATTCATCTAAACTTACATTATCATTATTCACTGCTGCTAAAGCTTTTTGCATAAACTCAGAAATTTTTTCATCATCATATCCTAATGCATTAGCATGTTTCATATATGCTGATAATCCCTTTAATCCATAAATTATAAGTTCTCTTAAACTTCTTATATCTTCATTCTCAGTAGCTAATACTCCTATCTTAGGTGCCTTTGCTTCCATTTCTTCTTTTGTTTTGCATACAAATGAAGCTGCTTCACTTAGATTTGATTTATCATTTAATTTAAATAATAGTTCTTCTTTTAAATCAATAGTTTCTTTTACTCTTAAATAAAAAATTTCATTATCAAAATTGGCATTTGTTATAGTTGTAAAAAGATTCATTGTTACCATATGATTTATATTGCTTGATACTTTTATTTTTTCTTCTCTAGCTCTAGTTGCTACTTCTGCTAACCCTTTAGTTGTATATATTAATAAATCTTGAAGTTTTGCAAGTTCAGGTGTTTTTCCACACACTCCCTTTATAGTACAGCCTGTACATCCCGCTGCTTCTTGACATTGAAAACAGAACATTTTATTTTCCATAATAAATTCTCCTTTTATCTTTAGCTATGTTTTAGTAGAATATTGATATATGCATATATCAATACATATTTAAAACAGAGCCATATTTTTTATTTGGTATGATTAGATTTTATCTTGAATTATGAAAATGCTCCGTAACAATTGTTACAATTATTTTTATATTTAAATAAAACTCACAAAATTTAACTAGCAAATACTATTCTTTATTTCATCATTAAATTCTACTTTATATTTCTATTTTATATTTCTATTTTATAAAACTGATCAAACAAATAAGAGACTTTAACTATTAAACATAATTAAAGTCTCTTATATTTATTTATATATAGGAGTGGTCGATATTTAAAATATATTTTCTATTATAGTATTAACCAAAAATTAAAACATAACATACTATTTTAATATTTTTTCAATAAGTGGAGAAGCTTCTATATGATTATCACTTATTAAAAATGCTTCATGTAATTCTTCTATCCATTCTTTCTTTAATTCATTGTCATGATGCACATAGCAAATTGTATCTCCTACACTTACCTTATCACCTTTTTTACAATTAAGTATAAGACCAACACCATGATTAATTTCATCTTCTTTAGTAGCTCTGCCAGCACCTAAATGCATAGCTAAAATTCCTAATTGTTCAGAATGAAGAGTTTCAACATATCCATTCTTTTCACATTTTATTTCTGTAATGAATTTAGATTTTGGAAGTAATGTTGTATCTTCTATCATTTTTACATTACCACCTTGGGCTTTAACCATATCTTTAAATTTTTCAAAAGCTCTTCCTGATTCAATACCTTCCTTTAGCATTGCTCTTGCTTCATCTTTATCTTTAGCAAGCTTTCCTTGCATTAACATGATTTCTCCTGCTTGCATACAAAGTTCAGTAAAGTCTTTTGGACCAGTTCCTTTTAAAGTTTCAATAGCTTCTATTATTTCTAATGAATTACCTATTGTATTACCTAAAGGTTGGTTCATATCTGTAATCATAGCCATAGTATTTCTTCCAAGACTATTACCTATTGAAATCATAGCCTTAGCTAATTTTGTAGCATCTTCAATAGTATGCATAAATGCCCCTTCTCCATACTTTACATCTAAAAGTATAGTATCAGATCCAGATGCTAATTTTTTAGACATTATAGAAGAAGCTATTAAAGGAATTGCATTTACAGTTCCAGTAACATCTCTTAATGCATATAATTTTTTATCTGCAGGAACTAAATCTCCTGTTTGCCCTATTATGGCTACACCAATATCTTTTACTTGATTTATAAAATCTTCTTCTGTTAAGAAACAATTAAATCCTTCAATAGATTCTAACTTATCTAATGTTCCACCTGTATGTCCAAGACCTCTTCCTGACATCTTAGCTACTTTAAGTCCACAAGCAGCCACCATTGGCCCAAGTGCCATAGATGTTTTATCCCCAACACCACCTGTTGAATGTTTATCCGCTTTAATTCCCTTTATAGAAGTTAAATCTATTACATCTCCACTATGCATCATAGATTTTGCTAAATAAGATGTTTCTCTTTCGTTCATTCCATTTAATACTATAGCCATTAATAAAGAGCTTGTTTGATAATCTGGGATAGATCCATCTACTACACCATCTATCCAAAATTGAATTTCTTCATTAGTCAGTTCTTTTTTTTCTCTTTTCTTATTGATAATATCTACAAAACGCATATTTGCATCCTCCCTTTATTTCAGTTAACAACTCATAATAGATAATTACAAAAATCTGCTTAATTAAATAATTATATTTACTATAACCACTTGGCTATTTTTTGCTTTATTTTCTATTATCAATGGTCAATCTTATATTTTATAATTCTTCTTTGTTCTTTTTTCCGATTCATTTTAGCAAACGTTTTCTAAAATAAGATTATATGTCATTAGTTTATTTGAAAATAATAGTAGACAAGGACAATTAAATATTACATAGTAACCATCTAGTTCTTAAACATCATATATTTATAAAAACATATACTCTATTTTTTATATTAATTGTCCATTGTCAATTTTCAATTATTAATTGAATTAATATCCTTGTGTTTCTTCACCTTTTAAAAGACCTACTGCTCTACTTGTTCCAAGTCTATCACAGCCTTCATTTATAAACATATTAAGATCTTCTACTGTGCTTACTCCACCAGCAGCTTTAATCTTAACATTTGGTCCAATATGTTTTTTGAACAATTTTATATCTTCAAGTGTTGCTCCACCTGTTCCAAAGCCAGTAGATGTCTTTATATAATCAGCTCCTGCTTCTGTTACAGCTTTGCACATAGCTATTTTTTCTTCTTCTGTTAAATAGCAAGTTTCAATTATAACTTTTAATATTTTATCTCCAACAACTTCTTTTAAAGCTCTTATTTCTGCTGTAACTTTATCGTATTCTTTGTTTTTAACATCTGAAATGTTAATTACCATATCTATTTCATTTGCTCCATCAGCTAAAGCTTGTTTTGTTTCTGCTATTTTACCTTCTGTTGAAGAATATCCTAAAGGGAAACCTACTACTGTACATATATTAACCTTGTCCCCATATGTTTCATGTATACGAGATATATAACAAGCTGGAATACATATTGATGCTGTATTATATTCTATTGATTCATCACATATTTTTTTTATATCATCCCAAGTTGCTACTGGCTTTAATAAAGTATGGTCAACATGTTTTAAAATTTCTGAATTATTCATAAATTACATCCTCATTTCTTTGTTTCTTTTAATATAAACTTTTATTCTATAGCTTTATTTTATTCCTCAAATGTTATATTGTCAACATAAAATGTTAAAGTTAGAACATTTTTAACTTTAAGTAATTGATTATATAATTATTATAAGTACTTTCAATGAAATTTATTTATTTTTTTGTATTATTTTTTAAATAATGTTAGAATATAAACAATAAGCGTTTAATTATATAAACTGTTTTTAAGCAGTATTGAAATATAAAATTGTTCACTAAAAAATAGAATAAGGTGATTAATAATGAATAAAAAACTACAGCGTGCTAATAGAATTATAGAAATTTTAAAAGAAAAAAATGGTGCTTCAATTAAAGATTTAGCATCTACTTTAGGAGTTTCTGAAATGACAATTCGACGAGACTTAAATCTTTTAAAATCAAATAATATCGTTAGTAATGTGTATGGGGCAACAATATATAATCCTTTAAATAGTATTGAAAAACTAAATAATAATTATGATATTACAGATGAGACCATAAAAAGGGAAAATGAGAAAATTAAAATTGGTAAAGCTGCTGCAAAGTTAATTCAAGATGATGATATTATCATAATAGATGCTGGTACAACTACAGAAAAATTAGCACAAAATATTAGTGATGATATAAAACTAACAGCATTATTTTATAGTATAAATATTTTAAGTGCTTTGAAAAATAAAAAAAACATTGAATTAATATTTTCAGGTGGATATTTTCACGAAAACACTCAAATGTTTGAAAGTCCTGAGGGAATTTCTCTTATTGAAAATATGAGAGCTACTAAAGTTTTTGTATCTGCTGCTGGAGTTCACGAAAGCTTAGGGGTTACATGTTCTAACAACTATGAAGTGGCAACTAAAAGAGCTATTATAAGTTCATCTGTGGAAAAAATATTATTAGTTGATTCTGATAAATTTGAATCTGTTAAATCTTCTTATTTTTCAGATCTTCAAGAATTTGATATTGTAATTACAGATCAAGGTATTTCTGATAAATGGCGTACTCTCCTTGAAGATCTAGAAATACAAGTGATTATTGCGTAATTATCTTAAAGTTAATTAATAATTTAAAATATAANNATGCATATATCAACACTCTGTTAAAACATAGCCTTATATTTTAATTAAATAATTCTTCTTCTAATTTTTCTAAATCTAATATTTTAATTATATTTTTATCAAATTCTATGTACTCCATATCTCTTAAATTCATAAGTTCTCGTGATAATGATGGCCTAGGTATTCCAAGATTAGAGGCAATTTCCTTTTTGCTTTCCTTTAAAGTTATATATATACTATTTTGTTTTTTAGACAATTCAAGTATGAAATTTATAACCTTATGCTTAATACTTTTAAATGATATATTCTTTATTTTAGCATTAAGCATCAAAATTTTATTACTTAATATAGACATAAAATTTTCTAGTAATTTTTCATTTGCTAAACATAAACTTATAATAGTTTTTCGTTTCATATATAAAACACTACAATCCTCAAATGCAACTATTGTAGATGGATAAGTATTTTTTTTTGAAAAAATAAGTGCTTCTCCAAATACTTGATTATTAGATAACCTCTTTAAAACAATGTATTTTCCACTTAAATATATTTTTTGTATTTCTACCATACCATCTAATATAATTCCCAAACTACTACATTCATCATCTTCTGAAGCAATAATTTCGCCCTTTTTATATGACTTAATAAAATAATTTTTATCAGATATAACACAACTTATTTCTTCTTCACTAAGTCCTCGAAACAAATTATTTTTATTTAATTTATTTATTAAATCTTTCATATAAATTACACCTTTCTAAAAAGAAAAACACACATTATATTAAATGTATGTTTTTCTGAATTTTAATTTATATTATATCATTAATATAATATTTAAACATCTTCTAATAATAAATCTCTTTTATTAAATTTGCTTTTCAATAATTTACATACTAATCCTAAGCCCATTCCACAGATTGCTGGTAGAATCCATCCTAATCCTTCAGAATAAAGTGGCAACTTAGAAAATATATTTATTAAAATATCTATTCTTATTCCAGCTTGGCAAGCAGCATCAACAATACTTACTATTCCTGTAAATAAAAGTGTTAAAGTATACACTATTGAACTTCCTCCAAAAATATCATTTAATATTCCTAGTAATATAAGCATTATAGAAATTGGATAAATTGCATTTAAAACAGGTACTGATATTGCAAGTATTTTACTTAATCCCATATTAGCAAGTATCATACTTGAAAGTGTAAGTATTCTAACCCACATTTTATAATTTACTTTTGAATTTAATGTTGTGAAATATTCACTACAAGATGTTATAAGACCAACACAAGTTGTTAAACATGCTACTGTAAAAATTGCGGCTAATAATATAACTCCTGGTTTTCCAAATAAATATGTCATTACATTAGTAAGTGTTTGTGCACCTGTTTCTGTTGCTCCAAATATTCCAACTGAAGTAGCTCCTAAATGTGCTAACATACAATAAATAACTATTAACATTAACCCTGCAATAAATCCTGATTTTATTGATGTTGAAATTATTCCATTTTCATCATCAACTCCCTTAGACTTTATAGCAAATGCTATTACTATACCAAAATTTAAAGCAGCTATTGTATCCATGGTCATATATCCCTCTAAAAATCCTTTTGCTAAAGGTGATGATAAATATTCTCCACTTGCTAATCCATATCCCCCTAATGGCTTAAATAAACTTCCTATAAATACAATTGAAATAAGAAATAATAGTGTAGGAGTTAAAAATTTACCTACACGATCAACTAATTTTCCTGGTGATAAACATAACCAATATGCAATAGCAAAAAATGCAAAAGTATAAACTAATCGTGATAATGTGATAGAGAATTCCTTTGGTAAAAATGGAGCTACTGCCATTTCAAATGGTAAGCTTCCTGCTCTAGGAATTCCTAGACATGGTCCAATTGATAAATATATTAATATTGTGAATACAATAGCAAAACTTGGATTGACTCTACTTGCCAAATTTTTTAATCCTCCACATTTAGCAACTGCAATTACTCCTAAAATAGGAAACCCAACTGCTGTTATAAAAAATCCCATTAATGCTATCCATGTTTGATTTCCTGCTGATTGACCTAAAAATGGTGGAAATATTAAATTCCCTGCTCCAAAAAACATTGAAAAAAGCATAAAACTTACAAGTACTAAATTTTTCTTTGATAAATTTTTCATTTTAAAATCCCCCTAGATTGTTATTTTTTATTATTAACTCAATGCTTAATGTCACCTTCAATATCCATTTAAATTCCCCCTTTTTACATATAAAAATACCCCGTCCCTAATAAAGGGACGAGGTTAAATCGCGATACCACCCTAATTCTATAAAATGATATATAAAAATATGCAACTCATTTTATAGCACTCCATTACGTACTAAATAATACGCTTTTCTGTTAACGGTGAAACTCCGTTGAAACTTACTCAATTTTCATTAAAATTTCAGCTTCACTTCTCTGAGATGATCTTCAGTTATACATTGTACATTAGCTTTCATCACCCACTAACTTTCTGTAGAACAAAAATATTACTTACTCTTTCTCTTCTTAGAATTTTTATTTTATTAAATCTATATTTAGAATATACCCCTCTACTTATATTGTCAATATTTCACCTATTTATTTATCAAATTATCATTTTTCTCATTTATTTAAAATATTTTTAATAAAATATTTTGAAAATTTTATATTTAATTACTAATATATCAAAATCACTTAAGAACTCTATAACCTACTTGAATCACAAATTCATTATTAGTATTTACAATTCTCCTTATATTTTCATCATTAAAATTTAAATTTCTTATTTCTAATTTTTCACATAGTAAAGTAGAATGTATTATTATATTTCTAACTTTATTAGGATTTTCAGTACCATTTAAAATTGCTATACTATAGTTTATTAACATAGTATTTAATTTATCAATCTTAATTATAAGCTCATCTATTCCCTCTTTTAATCTATATGGAAATATTTTTTTATTTACTATTATAACTATCACTACTCCTATTATTACATAAATTATTCTATAAATAAGAAGAACATTTATATTTTCTGCTAATGATGCTATACATATAGAGGCAATTGAAGCAAATAGTGAGATTTTATAATATTCTTTAAATCCATATAATAAATATAATGATAATATTAAAATTAATATAGTTATCCATTTTAAATTTACTAAATTTATAAATATTCCTGTAAACAATATTCCTATAACATTTCCAATTATTCTTTCTTTAGTTTTATTTAAAGTATATTCATAATATGGTTGAATTACAGACATTATTGTTATAATAGCCCATATTATTTTATAGTACCCTAAAATTTCACCAATAAACAAAACTATTGTTAAGGTTATTGCCATTCTCATTGCAAAATTAAATCTCATACCTTTATGAAACGATTCTCTAAAATTTTCTATATTTTCCTTTTCCCACTCACTATAAATTTTATTTATTTCTTTATTTCCTAATTCCTTTAATTCCTTTATACTAATTTTTAAAGAATTCATTATATTACATATCTCACTTAAAGTTTTAGATTCATTATTATATAAATCTTTAAATAGATTTATTTTATTTTCTAATTCTTCTACAGTTACACTATAATTAGAATAATCTAATATATCATCTATTACATTTATTATATCTTCAATTTCATTCTTTTTAATATCATTATTATTATATTCAGAATATACATTTCTTAAATAAAGATTAAAATATTCCATATTTATGTATATATTAAACTGTATTCTTCCTAAATTAGTTGTTAAATATTTTTTATGTCTTGTGATATAAACTTTATATACTAGTTCTCTCATAATTTTAGAGCACTTTTTTACTATATTTTCTTCAAATTTACCATTAATAATATTCTTAAGCTGACTTTTCATCAATAATAAAGATGAAGTTATACTATTTCCTAATTTAGATTTCTCATTAACTTTTGTTATTATATTGCTACAAACTATAACTAATACACCAAAAATAACTGCTAATATTCTAAGAGGTAATTCTTCTAAAGATATACGTGCGTACTGAGTAAATATATATAACATAATAAACGGTTTGTAAAAAGCCATATCATAAGGTGAAATTATATTATACATTATTAAAAATATAGATATAAAATTTATTATAATCCCCCAATAAATATTTTGCGATGAAATAAATGCTGCTACTACAATTGCTAAATCAATAAGAATTATATTTAAAATTTTACTGATAATTTTAACCTGTAGATTTTGTCTACTTAAAACTGTTGATGTTAAAGCTATTGGAAATGCTAGCATTATATTTTTTATTCCAAACAATAATCCAACACCGAACATAGTTATTACAGCTACAGTACCATGCTTTAACATTGAATAAACATTAATATGATATTTATTTATTATTTTATCAATCATAAATAGTAACCCTGTATATTTATGGTTAGTTTCTTATATTTCAACATAAGATTTTTTAATAAATTATACTTATTGTTTTCTTGGTAAATATCCATAAGTGTTTATCTCCTATATAAATAAATTTAATATTACTTATAATTTGTTTATAATTCTTTAAATTATTCATGAAATAAAACATCTGTATTCAGTTATTATCAATTTTCTAAATATTAAATTTTATACAATAAAAATAGACCCATACTCTTAAATAATTTCTTATTTAGAGATAGATCTATTTTATTTCATACTTTACTTATGCATATATCAACACACATTTAAGATTTTTATAATTTCCTAAATAAGAACAAATTGGCTGTGAACCCTTCACTCTTCAAAAATTCTATAATTTCCTATACATAAAAAAAGGAGTGCTTTTAGTAAATTACTTTACTAAAAGCACTCCTATATTAAACAAAACTATCTTCTGTTGTTTTGTTGTTTTCTAGCTCTTCTACAGTCAATACATCTTGTAGGTTCGTTAGTGAATCCTTTTTCTTTGTAGAATTCTTGTTCTCCTACTGTGAAAACAAATTCCTTACCACAATCTCTACATACTAAAGTCTTATCTTCCATTTTAAAATTCCTCCTTGTTAATTAAAAGATTAATATATTGATTAATATCATTCTCTAAAAGGAGAAATTTATACATCTATATTAAAAACCTTTTTATCTTTATCGATATTTTTATAATTTACTTATATATATTACCGATATTCTTATAATAACACTTTTTTGATAAATAGCAAGCCTTTTTTATCTTATAAATGTTATTATTAAAAATTAATTGCTAAATTTAATAAATTACTAGCATCATCATTAGATAAATTCTTAGATTGACTTATTTCTTCAACTAGTGTTTTCACTGTTTTGCGTAAAGTATCCTTTTCGCTTGAATTTAAAGAATGTTGTTCTTTTACTTTAGTAAGATTACACACAACTTCTAAATAATCCGTTAATGTTCCTGATTTTATTTTTTGATTATTAATGGATGCTCTTTCTTTAAAATCAGATTTATTTAACTCTTCTACGTTATTTGTAAATTCTTTTACATTTTCTAGAGCATTATCTAAAGTTTCCGAATCACTTACTAATCTTATGTTTAAATCATTTACTCTATTAATTGGTAATGTTAATGTCATATTATTATTAAATATATGTATTTTATAATAATTCTGAACTTCCCCTTTAAATAACATTTCACCTATTAATTCAATTATACCTACCCCTTGGCTAGGGTATACAATTTTATCTCCTATATTAAACAAAAAATAACCTCCTTTGGTTTTACTATTATAGTATACCACATTTAGTTACTTTTATAAAACTTTTATTTTATCATAAAACCTAATCAGTATCAACATAAAATTTCCATTAATTTATTATTTAATGATTCATAATGAATTTAAACGTACACATATAAATTATCGGCTTAAATATTTAATATATAATTCTATTTCATTTAAATTTTTGCAATAATTTTATTGATAATTTGAAAAAATCACTTGATAAAATATAACATTTAATCATATAATTATATAAAATATTATATAATTAACAATTTAAACATATAAATAAGTAGATATGATAAAAATCATAGTTTCTTTTAATTTTTATCATACCTATATAACTAGCCTTTAAGTTTTTAGCCTAAACATTTAAACCAGTACCTACTGTTATAATGACAATATTATATAGAATATCTTATATTAAATAATACAAATTTCAGATGGTGTCTCGATGAGTTTCTCTTCGTCCTATTTTATTTGGATAAAGAGTTTTTTATATCTCTATAGGATAATTTTTCAAAGAGGAGTGATTTATATGAAATACAATTGTGCGGAAATAGTTGTTAAATTATTAGAAAATGAAGGAATAAAATATATTGCTGGCATTCCTGGTGGATTTAATCTTCCAATATATGATGCTTTATATAAAAGTAATATAACTCATATCTTAGCTAGGCATGAACAAGGTGCTGCTTTTATAGCTCAAGGTATTTCAAGAAGTACAGGTAAACCTGGTGTATGTTTTGCAACATCTGGTCCTGGTGCTACAAATTTGCTTACTGCTATTGCTGATGCTAAATTAGATTCTATTCCACTAATTGCAATAACTGGACAGGTACCTCTTTCCGCTATTGGTACAGATGCTTTTCAAGAAGTTGATGCCTATGGGCTAACTATTCCTATTACTAAGCATAATTTTTTAGTTAGAAATTCTAAAGACCTTTTTACTATCATACCAGAAGCTTTTAAAATATCAATGGAAGGGCGTCCTGGTCCTGTACTAATAGATATTCCAAAAAACATTCAAATTGAAATTATAGAAGTAGATGAAAACATCTTTAAACAAAATAAAGAAGGTGCTTCTATTAAAAAATCCCCCAAAAGTTATAAACTTGAATGTATTGCTGAATTAATTAATACAGCCAAAAAGCCTATTATTTATGCTGGAGGAGGTATCATTAGTGCTAATGCCTCTAATGATCTATATACATTAGCTAAAAAGAGCAATATTCCTGTCACATTAAGTTTAATGGGATTAGGTGCATTTCCAGTTAATGATGATTTAAACTTAGGAATGCTTGGAATGCATGGAGCTCCTTACACAAATTATCTACTTAACGAAGCAGATTTAATATTAGCATTCGGGGTTAGATTTGATGATAGAGCTACTGGAGATATAAATAAATTTTGTCCTAAAGCTACAATAATCCATATAGATATTGATCCTGCAGAAATTAATAAAGTTAAAATTAGCAGCTTATCGATGAATGAACATATTAAATATTTCCTAGAAGATATTTTACCTCTTGTTAATAAAAAAGAAAGAACATCGTGGATAGAACGAGTTAAGTGCTTTAAAAAAGATTATCCACTTCCTCAATTTGATAATCTTCTACATCCAACTAATATAATTTCTTTTGTTGGTAATAATGTTTCTGACGATACGATAATAGTTACTGATGTAGGTGAACATCAAATGTGGACAGCTCAAAGATATCCTTTTAAGTATCCTAGAACCTTCTTGACTTCTGGCGGCTTAGGAACAATGGGATTTGGACTTCCTACAGCAATTGGTGCTGCATTAGCAAATAAAGAAAGACAAATTATTTGCTTTTCTGGTGATGGATCAATTTTAATGAATATTCAAGAACTTTCAACACTTAAGGATCTAGATTTAAATATAAAAATAATAATATTAAATAATCATCATTTAGGATTAGTTCGCCAACAACAAGAATTATTTTATGATAAACACTTTATTGCATCAAAGTTTATATCAAATCCTGATTTTAAAATAATCGCTAATGGTTTTGGAATAAATAGTTGTAATTTGTCACAAGAAAATGATTCATTAGATAAATTAAAAGAAATATTATCAAAACCTGGTCCTTATTTAATTAATATACCAATTAATGAGACTGAAAATGTATTACCTATGGTTTATCCTGGTGATGCAAATATAAAAATGATTGGTGGTGAAAAATTATATGATTAATACTGATTTTTATCTCGTTGAATTGCTTGTAAGAAATCATCCTGGAGTGATGAGTCATATAACAGGACTGTTTGCTAGAAGAGCTTTTAATTTAGAAGGGATACTTTGTACCCAAATTGGAGATGGAAGTACAAGTAAAATGTTCTTACTTGTAAAAAACGACTTTGCATTAGAACAAATTATAAAACAATTAGAAAAACTTTATGATGTTCTTGAAGTATCGCTTCACCAAGATTATGATTATTCAATTTTTCAAAATCTAGATAAAGTATTAAAAATAAAGTAGTTATTTCTAATACTTTGGAAATATTATAACTATTTGATATTTTAGTAGAAAGTGGGGATGTACTAATTTAAAATTATAATTTAAAAAGTATATTTAAAAATTTCAAAATAAATTTATTTATTACCTCTCCCACTTTCCTCTTTTAATCTTTATTTCTATTTTTATATAAAAATTAAAATTTTATAATATTTCTAATCTATATATTATTATTCAAATGAATATTTTAATCCCCATTGATTTCTAACTTCATCCATTATATTCATAACGTCAATTGATAGATTTAATGTATTGCATTTACCCTTATTTAATATATATTTATTCATATCTTCAACTTCATATATCAATGCTTTATTACTCTCTCCTGCTTCTATAATCTCAACCTCTCCATCTGGATAAGTTATTGTTGCTTTATCTCCTCTTGGGAAATTCTCAACAGTTATATAACCCTTTTCACAAGCTACAACACCTCTTTTAGGTTGTTTTGCTCTCATTGTTAATGAAATTACAGCCATTTCATCATTTGAATTTTTAAGTATTATTCCAGATTGTTCATCTACTCCAGTTTCAAATTTTTTAGCTGTTGTTAAAATTTCATTTGGCTGACTTGAAAGAAAATATCTAGTAAATGATAATGCATACGTTCCAATATCTAATAAAGCCCCACCTGCTAAGTCTGGACTAAAAAATCTGTTATTAATGTCATATTCTTTTAAACTTCCAAAAGAAACTTGAATCATCTTTACTTTTCCTAATTTTTCACTGCTTATAAGTCCACTTAACTTTTTATATAATGGCATATGATATATAGTCATAGCTTCAGCAACAATTAGATTTTTTTTATTTGCTAAATCAGCTATTTCTTTTAATTGCTCACCATTAACTGTTATTGCCTTTTCACAAAATACATTTTTATTATTCTTAAGACTTTTTATTATATATTCATAATGATTACAATGTGGTGTAGATATATAAACCACATCAATATTTTCATCATTTAACATCTCTTCATAGTTTCCATATATCTTCTTAACATTATACTTACATGCAAATTCCTTTGCCTTTTCTATATTTCTTGATCCTACACCATAAATACTTCCATTCACCTCTTCTATAGCCTGTGCAAAATCATTTGCTATGGTTCCTGGTCCTAATATAGCCCAATTTATATTTTTCATAATTTCACCTCTAATTTACATTATATATTTAAATTGTATCTTTATTAGAAAATTGGCTATTATATAATTTCTCATAAAATCCACCTTTTTTCATTAATTCCTCATGGTTTCCTTGTTCAATAATATTACCATCATTTATTACTAAAATTAAATCTGCATTACGAATGGTTGAAAGTCTGTGTGCAATAACAAAACTTGTTCTACCCTTCATTATATTTCTCATTGCTTTTTGAAGCATTAACTCAATTCTTGTGTCTACTGAACTAGTAGCCTCATCTAATATTAAGATTGCCGGATCAGATATTATTGCTCTAGCTATAGTTAACAGCTGCTTTTCTCCTTGAGATATATTAGACCCCTCTTCATTAATAAACATATCATAACCATCTGGTAAAGTTTTAATAAAGTGATGTACATTGGCTATCTTAGCAGCTTCTATAATTTCATCTTTAGTTGCCTCAAATCTACCATACTCTATATTTTCATAAATACTTCCGTTAAATAACCAAGTATCTTGAAGAACCATTCCAAAAATAGATCTTAAGTCCTCACGTTTCATATCTCTAGTATCTACACCATCTATTTTTATAGATCCGCCTTGAATTTCATAAAATCTCATTAATAAATTAATTAATGTAGTTTTTCCAGCTCCTGTTGGACCTACTATAGCAACCATTTGGCCACTTTTTATTTCTGCATTTAAGTCAGTAATTAAAGGTTTATCATCAAAGTATCCAAACTTAACATGTTCAAAAGAAACATTTCCTTTAGGATCACTTATCTTTTTGAAATTTTTCTTATCAGGAATTTGCTCTTCTTCATCTAATATTTCAAATACACGCTCTATAGCTGCAAATGCTGCTTGAATTGCAGAAGATAATTGTGTTACTTGTGAAAGTGGTTGATTTATTTGCCATATATAACGTATAAATGCTTGTAGATTACCTACAGTTAATGTTCCAGCTACAGAATAAAATGCTCCTAAAACTCCTATGACAGCAATTCCAAGGTAAGTTATTAATGAAATAAACGGAGACATAGTACTTGATATAAATTGCGCCTTAAATCCTGTTTTATAAAGTTCTTCATTTATATCTGAAAATTCTTTAATAGCATCTTCTTGTTTTCCATATAACTTTATTTCGTTAAATCCAGTATACATTTCTTGAACATTACCATTTAATTTTCCTAATGCATTTTGTTGATGATAAAATAGTTGTTGCGATTTTGATACTACTATCTTTGAAACTAAATAACTTGCAGGAATAATTAATATTGCAAGTAATGCTAATTTAATATTAATTGTAAACATCATTATCACTGCTAATGTTAATGATAATATAGCATTAATTACTTGACTAAAACTTTGTTGAAGAGCATTAGATATTGTATCTATATCATTAGTAATTCTACTTAATACATCCCCTTGACTATTTTTATCAAAATAGCTTATTGGTAATTTTCTTATTTTATTTTGAACTGCATTTCTTAAATCTCTCATTGTATTTTGTATAGAATTAGTTAATAAAAAGCTAGCTGCATAAGTTGATAAAGCACTAAATACATAAACTATTCCTAATATTATAAGTACCTTTATAATATAACTAAAATTTACTGCTGCACCGTCAATTCCTTTAACTATATTAATTGAATCACTTGTAAGTTGTGTTATTATAAGCCCTTCTACAACAGGAGCAATAGCTGTAAATACTGCAGCTATTATTATTAATAAAATTGCTCCTATAAATGATTTTTTATATTGTTTTACAAAAGGGAATATCTTATTTACTGTATATTTAAATTTTTTCATTATGCTAATTCCTCCTTTGTAAGCTGAGATGAGGCAATTTCATTATATATATTGCAATTACTCAACAGTTCTTTGTGTTTACCCATTCCAACAATTTTTCCCTCATTTAAAACTATAATTTTATCTGCATCCATTATTGAACTTACTCTCTGTGCTACTATTAAAACTACTGATTCTTTTGTTTCTTCTTTTAATTTTTCTCTAAGTAATGAATCTGTTTTAAAATCTAACGCTGAAAAACTGTCATCAAAAACATATATTTCTGGTTTTCTAACTATAGCTCTTGCTATAGACAATCTTTGTTTTTGTCCACCAGATACATTTGCTCCACCTTCAGTTATCATTTCATCAAACATCTTAGGTTTATGTGAAATAAAATCATAAGCTTGTGATACTTTAGCTGAATATTCAACTTCACCGGTACTTGCATTTTTCTTACCAAATTTAATATTATTAGATATACTGCCTGTAAATAATAATGTTTTTTGTGGTATAAATCCAATCTTTTTACGAAGATAATTCAAATCATAATCTCTAACATCAATACCATCTATCTTTATATTACCTTCCGTAACATCATAAAATCTTGGAATCAAATTAATTAAAGTAGATTTTCCACTACCAGTACTCCCTATAAAAGCTACTGTTTCACCTTTTTTAGCACTAAAAGATATATCCTTTAATACGGCTTCTTCTCCACCTGGATAAGTAAATGTAACATCATTAAATTCTATTAGGCCTCTAATTTCTGTACTCTTAATACCATTTTTAGGATTTTCTATTATTGGCTCTTCTTTTAGTATTTCTTCAATTCTATTTGCAGATACTTGTGCCTTTGGATACATAATAAATATCATTGAAAATAACATCATTGAAAACATAGCATGAAATAAATATTCTATAAATGCTACTAGTTGTCCAACTTGAAGTGTTCCTATATTTATCATATTACTTGATAACCAAAAGATAGTGATTATAGCTACATTAAGTAATAAGAAAAATGCCGGTTGCGATACAGCCATTAGCTTGAATAAATTTTTTGATATTTTAGCATATTCATTATTAGTTTCATAAAATCTTTCTCTCTCATGATCATCATTTCCAAACGCTCTAATAACTCTTATACCAGTTAAATTTTCTCTAGATATTCTATTTAACCTGTCTAATTTATTTTGTTGCTTTTCTGATATAGGATGAGATAATTTTGCAATTATAACAACTCCAACTATTATAAATGGTAATGCTATTAATAATACTGATGATAGTTTTAAATTAGTCTTTAATATCATCACCAAACTTACTCCAAACATAACAGGAGTAAGTAACGCCATTCTAAGCAATGTATTAGTAAATTGCATAACTTGATACGCATCATTTGTAGTTCTTGTAATCATGGAAGAAACCCCAAATTTATTGTACTCACTATGTGAAAATCCCTGTACTTTTTTAAATATGTCATTTCTCATATCTCTAGTTATACTTGTAGATATCTTTGCTGAGCAGTATCCAAGCATTATTGTTCCTATCACTCCTAAAATAGAAATTAAAACAATAACTAATCCCATATTTTTTATGTACTGTACATCACTATTAGTTATTCCATTATCAATAATTTTAGCCATAACAGTTGGAATTCCTAATTCAACTAAGGCAAATCCAAAAACGGATATTACATTTAAAATTATTAGAAATTTATAATTTTTTAAATATTTTAAAATTAATTTCATTATATAATTTTCTCCCATCTATTTTTATTGATTATAGTGTTTCAAAAATATTAAAACTATTATTGCATCTTAAATTATTCTTAATTAGTTTGTACTAACTCTTCCTTATATTTAATTAAACATTTATATTGTTAGTTAGTTTTATTTTAATTTATTTATACTAAAATATGAGAACTATTTTAAAATATCATTAACTTTAATATATAATATTTGAGTTCAAGTTATTAATATTAATTTTACAACTACTATATTATTTTATATATTTCTTAATTTTACCATATAAAATTTACATTATTGAAAAATCTTTATAGAAATATTATTATATAATAATAAAGTATACAGTAACCGTATAGTCAATAGGAGAATTAAAAAATGAGTGAAAAATTAAAAAAATATTTTAACACTGGAGAATTTGCAAAACTATGTAATATTAAAAAGCAAACCCTTTTTCACTATGATGATATAGGCATTTTTTCGCCTGAGATAAAAGATAAAAATGGCTATAGATATTATTCACATCATCAATTTGAAATCTTTAATGTTATTATGATTTTAAAAGGAATTAATATGCCATTAAAAGATATTAAATCTTATCTTGATAATAGAACACCTGATTCATTAATAAATCTATTTAAAAATAAAATGTTAGAAATAGATAATGAAATTGAAAATTTAAATAGAATAAAAAAACTTATGCAAACTAAAATTGATGTGACACAAAAAGCATGTGAAATTAACCCATTAAAGATAAGCTTAGAATTTAAAGAAGAGGAGCATTTAATTATTAGTAAATCTATAGAGAACGTAAGTTGTAAAGAATACTTAAGATCAGTATCCGAACATATGAAATATTGTACT
The DNA here is from genome assembly GCF_023845855.1 of Clostridium sp. ZBS2. NCBI lineage: Bacteria > Bacillati > Bacillota > Clostridia > Eubacteriales > Clostridiaceae > Clostridium > Clostridium sp. ZBS2. Next base: position 272,836 of record NZ_JAMQIF010000006.1, on the reverse strand, counting down.
TCTAATAAATTGAATACTAGTTATTCCCTTGGTGCTATGATTAATAGTAAAAATATATTACAAGGAGTAAAAGAAAACTATTCTTATCTTTATACAAAAATAGACTTACAGACAAATTGCCCTTCATCTTTTATTAAACCAAAAGGAATATATGCAGTAGCATATCATAAAGGTAATTATGAAAACATTGATTCTACATATAAGAAAATACTATCATTCTTAGATAGATTTAATCTTAATATTGGTGGTTATGCTTATGAAGAATTTATTTTAGATGAGGCCTCTGTAAAAGGCTATAATAATTATTTAACCGAAATTTCAGTTGAAGTTAATACTAAATAGAGCTCTAAGTTATATCAAAGTATTGATATATGAATAATCAAAGCTGGCGAAAATTCTAAAAGCCAACTACAATGCCACTTAGCCTATTGCATATATCAATACATATTTAAAACAGAATCAAAACTTTAATCTATATATAATTATTGATTTGTATAAATAAGCATGATTCTATAATATACTTAATTTAACTCTATATACATCCATAAAAATTTTTAATATCTTTCAAAGAAATATCTATATCATTTGAAGAATTCTTACACGTATAAATGGGTAACTTAGTCATTTCTTCTAGAATTCTTTTATTTTCTATGTGAATAATATTAGATTTATCATAATTATTTAATATTATTGAATTTACAGTAAGATTATGTTTTTTTATATATTCCAAGGTCAAAATAGTGCCATTTATACTACCTAAACCTGAAGCCGATACTAATATAATAGGAATTTTAAATTTTTTTATAATATCTGTTAACATTATTTTCTTTTTACCATCATAAATCGGACAAACTATTCCCCCACTACCTTCCACTGTAATATAATCAACCTTATTACATTTACAATTAAAATCATAAATTATTTTGTTCATGCTAATTTCTACATTATTAAGTTTAGCTGCCAAATGTGGAGATACAGCTTGTTCAAAAATATAACTTACACATTCATTAGGATTACCCTTAATATTTGCTACATCATAAACATACTTAGCATCTCCAGCTATAATATTGTTGTTTATAATTTCTGCACCGCTAAGTGCCGCCTTATAATAACCACAATTAATTTTTGCTTCTCTTAATTTTTTTATAATTAAAGCAGCTATATAAGTCTTTCCTATATCAGTGTTAGTAGCTGTTATGAAAACTCCTTTTGCCATAGCTATACCTGAAATCCTAACTCTTTTATGATTTTTATATCATCAGAAGTTTTTATTCCACATGTTGTTAACATATCTCCTGAAATTGCCGCATTCACTCCACATTTCATAAGTCTTTCCCCCTTATCGTTAAGCAACGCTCTACCTCCTGCAATACGAATTTGCCTTGTTGGCAGAATAAATCTAAATAATGCAAATGTTTTAATTATTTCATCATAAGATAAAATCTCTTGATTTTCTAGAGCTGTTCCCCTTATTGGATTTAAAATGTTAATCGGAATACTACTTACATCAAGTTCTTTTAATGTAAATGCCATATCAATCCTATCTTCCATAGTTTCTCCAAGGCCTATAATCCCACCACTACAAACTTCAAGACCAGCCTTTAATGCGTTTTTTATAGTAATTATTTTTTCTTCAAAAGTATGTGTAGTACAAATATTTTTAAAAAAACTTTTGGATGTCTCTATATTATTGTGATAGCGAATTACTCCAGATTCTTTTAACTTTAATAATTCCTCATAATTTAATAATCCATGAGATGCACAAATATTAATAGAACACTTTTCTTTTAACTTAACATATGTATCACATATTTTATTAATATTATTTTCACTTAATTTTTTTCCTGAAGTTACAACTGAAAAGCGGTGAACTCCACTATTATAATTAGATATTGCACTTTTTATTATTGATTCACTATCTAAAATATCATATTCCTCAATATTAGTTTTAAAATATGCAGATTGAGCACAATATTTACAGTTTTCTCCACACCTTCCGCTCTTTCCATTTATAATTGTGCATAAGTTAAAATTGTTTCCACATAATTTTTTTCTTATTTCATCTGCTGAATACGCTAATTCATATGTATTTTCTTCTGAAAGTATTAAAGCTTCTTCTTTAGAAATTAATTCTCCATTTAAAACTTTTTCTTTATATTTATTTACTATATTCAATGTACCTACCCCTTAAAATTGGATTTATCTTACTTGCTAATGTAGCTCCCATTATACATAATACAATATCACCTGGTATATCTAACGGAAAGCATGATAATATGATAATACTTAATGATGTTGGTGTTTTTAAATATAAATTTAAAATTATAAATTTATATAATATGCCAATAAAATAGGTTGTTAAAAAGCCTGTTAAAGCTGAAATTAAATATTTCTTAAAACTCTTTGCTTGTATCTTTTTTACTACACATCCAACTAAAAATGATGCTGCAATAAATCCTATCAAATATCCAAAGCTTGGCCTAAAAACATATTGAATTCCTCCTCCAGCTGCAAACACTGGAACTCCTAATAAACCTAACATTACATATGTTCCCACAGACGTTGCCCCTAACTTAGGTCCTAAAATCATTCCAGATAAAATAACAAAAAGAAATTGCAATGTAAAATAGTCCATAAACGGTACAGGAATTTGAATAAATGCTCCTGCTATAATTAATGTTGTAAATAATGCACAATAACTCATATTCCTAATTTTTGATTTTTTCATAACTATAATTCTCCTATTTTCATAAATATGTGAATAATTATAGTTGTATATCACTATATTGTCAACCTATCTTCTTTTTATAGTTTACAATATAAAATATTATTTAAATATTTTATAAATATCCATCAAGTAGCATAAAATAATAACGAAATATTCTATAATGAGTACTTTAAAATAATATGATATTTAAATAAGCCCATTTAAAAACCTTAATATATAAAAAGAACTAGAACAAATACTTTATTAGTTGTTCTAGTTCTTTTCAATAATATAACTTCAAATTATTTTTTTAAGATTTTTACTAAACATTTTAATTTTTCTTCACTAATCTCTTCAAATGGACTATTATTAATTCTTACAGAAGTTCCAAAATGAAAATCTGTAAATTCTGTATTTTCCTTAAGCATTTCTATATTATTAAAGTTTAATCCTCCACCTAAAAGTATATTAATATGCTCTGAATTTCCTATCATCTCTTTTATTATAGGTATATTATTCACTATATTACCATTTCCACCAGAAGTCAGTACATTCGTTATCTCTTTATATCTTTTAAGTATTTTTATACTTTCTATTGGATTTGTTTCATCTATAGCTTTATGAAATGTCACATCTATTCCATTACAATTTTTAAGAATTCTTCTAAGTTGCACTTCTGATATATTTTTATCTCTATCTAACATTCCGAGCACAACACCATTAGCACCTAATTTTTTTACTATATCAATATCCCTTAACATTATATCTACTTCTTCATCACTATAAATAAACCCCTTTGCGTGATGTCGTATCATTACATTTACAGGTATTTTAACATTTTTTATTACACTTTCTATAATTCCAAAGCTTGGAGTAAGTCCACCTTCTGTTAAAGCACTTACAAGTTCTATTCTATCAGCTCCACAATCTTCTATAATTTTTGCATCATTCACTGTCATTCCTATTATCTCTAACATTATATATCACCTCAAGTAATTTAAAGGAGTCGTGTATCTTACGACTCCTTATTATATATTTTAAATTATATTTTTAATTTTAATTAAACTCTCATTATGTTTTTAATTCCATCTGCAACAAATTCTACATTAGTTCCTACTATAACTTGAGCACTATTTTTATCTAATCTAACGACACCTCTAGCACCAATAGATTTTAATTTTTTCTCATCAATTAAACTTGAATCTTTTACTTCTAATCTTAAACGAGTTGCGCAATTATCAACTTTTAATATATTTTCTTTTCCACCTAAATATTCTATATATCTTCCATAAACGTTTTCATCAGATGTATTTAAATTTATATTTTCTGTAAATTCACCATCCTCTTCTTCTCTACCTGGAGTTGGTAAATTTAATTTCTTTATTAACACAAAGAATATTAAGAAATAAAGAATCCCTATTCCAAGTCCTATTGGTATTATTAATATTGGATTGGTTGCTAAATTAAAGTTTAATGCATAGTCAATGAATCCTGCTGAAAATGTAAATCCATGTAATACTCCCATAAAATCTACTATAAAACAAGATAAAGCAGTTAATAAAGCATGTGCCACTAATAAAACTGGTGATAAGAATATAAATAAGAATTCTAATGGTTCAGTAACACCTGTTAAGAAAGCTGTAAGCGCTAATGATACTAACATTCCTGATACTGCTTTTCTTTTTTCTTTTTTAGCTGCAAAGTAGATTGCAAGTCCTATTGCTGGCATACCAAACATCATTACTGGGAAAAATCCTGCCATAAAATGTCCTGCAGTAGGATCTCCTTGGAAAAATCTATTTAAATCTCCTGAAACACCATTATAATCTCCTAATTGGAACCAGAAAAATGAATTTAAAACATGATGAAGCCCCATAGGTATTAGTAAACGATTAAAGAAACCAAATAATGCTACACCAACTGCACCTAAAGCTGATATTCCAACCGATGCATTTCCTAATCCATTTTGAATTGATGGCCAAATCATTCCAAGAGGTATTGCTACTACAAATGCAATTAATCCTGACATGATTGGAACAAGCCTTCTTCCTCCAAAAAATGCTAAGAACTCTGGTAGCTTTACAGTTCTAAACTTATTATAGGATAATCCTCCTATAACTCCTGCAAGTATACCTCCCAAAAATGATATTTTTAAAGTTGCAGCAACTTCTGGTGCATAATTCATACTCCAATATTGCTTAGTTACATTAGTTAATGTTAAATAAGTAATAACTCCAGCTAATCCTGATGCACCATTTTGGTCATCAGATAATCCTACAGCAACACCCACTGCAAATAACAACGGTAAATTATCAAATAATGCACTTCCTGCTGAAGCAAAGAAAGGTAATATTGTTTTAAAAAACGGTATGAAACTTAACGCATTAATTACATCTGGTTGACCGATTCTAAGCATTAATCCACCAATTGGTAGACATGCTATTGGAAGCATAAGTGATTTCCCAATACGTTGTAAAAATTTAATCATAAGTTGTTCCTCCTTATAAAAATAAGTTTTATCTAAATATCTCCCAATAATTTTAGTATCATTATTAATTCTACTAATTACTCAGTTACCATATTGGAATTATATTTTTAGTACTATATTGTGCTAATAAATTTTTTAAACTATATTATAATCCACTGGATTTAACAAGTTTGCTGCTTCTTTATCTAATATAATCACCACATCATCATGAAATTGAAGTATTGAAGCTGGAACTTCTGGAGTCACTTTTCCATAAACAGTATCATATATAGCCTTTGCTTTATTTCCTCCAGTAGCTAAAAGCATAATTTTTTTACTTTCAAATATTGAGCCTATTCCCATTGTTATTGCCTTACTAGGTACCTCATCTAAACTATTAAAAAATCTTGCATTTGCAATTCTAGTAGATTCTTCTAATTCAACTACATAAGTTTTCTTTTCAAAACTTACTGTTGGTTCATTAAATCCTATATGAGCATTATTTCCTATGCCTAATACTTGTATATCTATTCCACCAGTATTCTTTATTAAATCATCATATTCTATACATTCTTTTTCAATATCAATAGCCATTCCATTAGGTATATGAATATTTTCTCTTTTAACATTTATATAATTGAATAAATTTTCATCCATAAAATAATGATAACTTTGATTATTATTTATAGGTAAATTTTGATATTCATCTAAATTAAATGTTTTTACCTCTGAAAAATCTATCATTTTATTTTCATACATTTCAATTAATTTTCTATACATTCCTATTGGAGTGCTTCCTGTTGCAAGACCTAATATTGAATTAGACTTTAAAGTTATTTGGCTCATTATTATTTGAGCTGCTTTTTCACTTAACTTATCATAATTTTCACAAACTAATATTTTCATAAACTTATCCCACCTCTAATTTAATTTATTAAAAATAATCCTTCCTTCCGATATGGAAAGATGGCAATTCATCTCATCATCAAAAATACATATATCTGCATCTTTTCCTATCTCCAAACTTCCTTTTTTATCATCTATACCTATAGATTTAGCTGGATTTAACGAAGCCATATTTATAACTTCATTAAGCTCCAAATTAGTATTTTCAAAGAAATTGTAAACTGCCTTATTTAAAGTTAAAATACTACCTGCTAAAGTTCCATTAATTAACCTAGCTGCACCACCTTTAACATATACATCTTGTCCACCAAGGTCGTATTTACCATCTTTCATACATCCTGCTCTCATACTATCAGTTATAAGAATTACTTTTTCTTTTCCTTTATTATTTAATATAAATTGAAATAAATTCTTATCTACATGTATCTTATCTGCTATTATTTCACAATAAGTATTGCTCATAAGAGCAGCACCAACTACCCCTGGTTCTCTGTGATTTAACGGAGTCATAGCATTAAATAAATGAGTTATATTAGAAGCTCCTAAATTTACTGCTTCCATGGTTTGTTTGTATGAAGCATTACTATGGCAAATTGATAAAATAATCTTAGTATTTTCTTTAACTTTCTTTGTAAATTCATAATCATCATCTAGTTCAGGTGAATATGAAACTAATTTTATAACATCAGTGTAGTTTTTTATAAATTGAAAATTTGGTTTTAATATATATTTAGCATCTTGTGCTCCTTTATAAATTGGATTTATAAAAGGCCCTTCCATATGAGCTCCAATGACTTTTGCCCCAGCAGTACCATTTGCCATACATTCTTTTATTGTATTTAAAGAATTATAAATGTGTTCCTTACTCATCGTCATTGTTGTTGGTAAAAATGAAGTAACACCATTTTTACAAATTCCATTACTTATCGCTTCTATTGCTTCTATTGAATTATCCATGGTATCAAAATTACAACTACCATGTACATGTATATCTATAAGACCCGGCGTCACTATTTTTTGCTTTGCATCAATTAGTTCACAATTTTCTGGTATTTCATCACACATACTAATTATTTTTTTATCAAATAAAAGAACCTTATTTTCTAAAACTCCATTCTTAGTTACAATTATTCCGTTTATTATTGCTTTCATATTCAACCCTTCCTATCAAATTTTTTTAGTTTTCATGTAATACTATTTCATATTCATGCTTATCTGTTATGAATATTGAACTCGTATATTCCATTATTTCTTCTTTATCTGTATATACTAATCTATCTATTTTAAGTGCTAATGTATCACTCTCTTGATTTAATAAATTAGATGTAAATTCATCTATAATTATTGGACTTATTACTTGCTCTGCTCTCTTTGTTTTGTGATGATATCTTTCTCTATATAATGTATATAAAGAATTTTCTTTTATTAAATCCTCATTCAAATCTTCACACATATCTTTTAATATATAAACAATTTCTAATGCGAAAGGATCATCATCTATATATCTTATTCTTTCAATTTTATATATTAATGTGTCCTTATCTTTAACATTTAGTTTCTCTCTTATACTTTTATTTTGAAAGTCTAAGTGAAAATTTAATAATTTACTTTTTACTGTAAACCCTTTTTCATTCATTACTTCCGTAAATCCTTGTAACTTTTGGAATTTATGTTTTTTCTTTTTATAAGCAACAAACGTTCCTTTTCCTTGTTTCCTATCTAATAATCCTTCAGATACAAGATTTAATATTGCCTTGTTAACTGTCATTCTGCTAACATTTTGAATCTTACAAATTTCTCTTTCTGGCATTAAATAATTGCCTTCTTTTAATTCACCACTTTCTATCATCTCTCTAATTATCAAAGATAATTGAGTATGTAATGGTATGTTTAAATTTTTGTCTACTATTTTCAATCTTATCTCCCCCATCTTGGTATATTATATTGGTATATACCAATTGGTCTATACCAATATAATATGCTATATCGTTTTCAATGTCAATTATTTTTTTTATAAAGATTATATTTTAATAGAATGTTTATATATGTAAACAAAAAAAAGCCTAATGTAGTTTTATTCTACATTAGACTTTTTATCCTATATTTAATAATAACAAATAATTGTAGTTTTAGGTGTTATATTATCATAAATAGATTTTGCTGTACTATACGGTAAGTTTATGCATCCATGTGAACCACCATTTTTATAAATTTCTCCACCAAATTCCGATCTCCAATTCGCATCATGAAGTCCTATTCCACCGTTAAACGGCATCCAGAAGCTTACTGGAGCAGCATATCCTGGACCTCTTAGTACTGTATCTTTTTGTTTATAATATAATTTATAAATTCCACTTGGTGTTGCATAACCTGCACTCATATTTCCTGTAACTATAGAACTGTCAGTAACCAAATATCCATTTTTATAAAACCATAAATGTTGATTAGTCATATCTATTTCAACAAAAGTATCTGATAAATTATCAAAATATCCCGCTACTGATGTTTGATAATATGATGGATAAGTAGTTAGAGTTTGTCCACTTTTTATAAGACTTATTAATCTTTTAGTTTCTTCATCTACATTAATTGCCCATCCATGGTTATTTCCAGAATATCCTCCACCAACTTTTATTGAAGTTCCTAATGAATTTCTATAAGAACTAGCTAGTTCTTCTACGAAACTTCTAACTTTAGATTCATTTAATACTATTGATAAATTAGAATCTATTGAAATCCAATCTATTATTTTATATTTATCTACAGCTTGTACCATTCCACCATAACTATAAGTTATATTAGTTGATAAATACTTGTTAATAGTATCTGCTGCATAAATTACCTCGGGTGAACTAGATGTATATTGTGGATGCTCATAACAGTCCAATGTTTCTAAATTCAATTCAATCTCTTGGTTCTTTATAGCCATAACTACATTAGTATATAATTTTTCTTTATTTAATTTACTTCCTATAACTTCCGATGTAATTATATAAGAATAATTTCTATATTCTAATTTTGAACTTTTGGGTTCAGTTACATTAGTTGGATTTAAACAAGATAATTTATCTATACATTGTCTCAATAATTGTTCATCGTAAGAAATTGATATTGGATCTGTAGAATTGAATTTTAAATTTATATCTTTTCCTTTAATTTCTTCAGTAGTTCCACCTCTTTTTATTAATTTTAATACATATTTATCACTTGATGTAGAACTTAAAGTTTTTGCATAAACATTTGTAGTATTAATAAATATTATACTTAATGCTAAAACCATACTCAAAAAAGTGGCTAAGCATTTACTTATGAACTTATTATAATTATTAATTTCTTTCTCCATAAAAATAATCCCCCTAAAATTTTTATATTAGATTAAACAAATCTACAACTTATTTAAAAATTAGGCTCTGTTTTAAATGCGTGTTGATATATGCAATAGGTAAAGTGGCATTGTAATTGGACTTTGAGAATTCTTAATGAGTATTGTC
>NZ_JAMQIF010000006.1:184623-263202 GCF_023845855.1 Clostridium sp. ZBS2 | reverse complement strand
TGCTAAAACATAGCCAAAAATTATAATTTTATATTTATTATTATACATTTTTTTCCATTTGTAAAGTGCTATGTTAATAGTTATTAAAAAAAAGTTGACATTATCACATTACATAAAATAACTCTTCTAAATAAAACTTCTTCTTTACATATTATATCCAATTATAACATATAAATATAAAAATCATCAATAATATACATTGTACATCTCTTATTTAAGATGCAATTATTATTAAATTATAATAAGCTATATATATTTGATTCAGATGAAATTTATCCTAGCTTAATAACAAAGAAAAAAGGATTCTTAATAGAACCCTTCTAAAAATTATTCTTTATATACACTTTTTAATAACTCTATTTCATTCTTATATCCATCAAGTTCATTCGGTGTCTCAAGGAAAAATGGTAAATTACATAATTGGGGATGATTAATAATATTTGTTACAGCTTTTAATCCTATATACCCATTTCCTATAGTTTCATGTCTATCTTTATGACTTTCAAATGGATTTTTACTGTCATTTAAATGAATTGCATATAATTTGTCTAATCCTATTATATTATCAAATTTATCTAAAACTTTATCTAAATCATTTACTATATCATATCCTGCATCATGAATATGACATGTATCAAGGCATACCCCTATATGTTCTTTTAATTCAACGCGTTTTATAATTTCAGCTATTTCTTCAAAATTTCTGCCTACTTCAGTTCCCTTTCCTGACATAGTTTCTAAAAGAACTTTAGTTGTTTGATCCTTTTTTAAAATAGAATTTAAAGCACTTGAAATATACTCTATACCAACTTCTGTTCCTTGCTTAACATGACTGCCTGGATGAAAATTATATAAATTATTAGGCAGATACTCCATTCTTTTTAAGTCATCTGCCATTATTTCTATTGCAAATTCTCTATTTCTTTCATCAGCTGAACATGCATTTAATGTATATGGTGCATGAGCTAATATCTTACAAAAATTATTTTCCTTTGCTAATTCTAAAAATTCTTTAACATCATTTTCATCTATATCTTTTGCCTTGCTTCCCCTTGGATTACGAGTAAAAAACTGAAATGTATTTGCTCCAATTTTTAAAGCATTTTCACCCATATTTTTAAAGCCCTTTGATGAAGATAAATGACATCCTATATTTAACATATTATATCCTCCATATTTAACTAGCAGTTTATTTATTATTTATTTTATTATATTATACTGCTAATAAATTATTATTGCTACATAATAATTATTCTCCCTTAGTGTATCATCTAAAGTTTCATTTATTATTTCATAAACTTTATTATATATCTATAAATAAAGCTTCGTCTCAATTCTTCTATCATATTCTGACCATGTTCCACTTTTAGTCTTATCTTTTAATTGATTAATTTTATTCATTGTAGCATCTATAGAATCAGCATAATTTACTATAAAGGATTCTTCCATCTTCATATCTCTAGGAGATCCATATTCAAGTTTACCATGATGTTGAGTAATGCATCCTTTTATTCTACTTATAAAATCATCACTATAAGAAAAAGAATTTTCACGAGCAGCCTGATCTATCATTTGAACACCAATTACAATATGTCCCTCCATCTCACCTTGTAGTGTATATCTAAAAGGACCCTCATAGTAAAGTTCATATATCTTTCCAATATCATGAAGTTTGGCAGAAAGTACTGCTATTTCAGGTCTTCTACAATCATATCTTTCGCATAGCATAGCAGTTAAATACATAACATTTAACGTATGCTCAGCAAGTCCCCCTATGTAATTATGATGCATAGATACACCGCCAATTCCACGTTTAAACTTATTTAAGAACTTTTCATCTTTAAAAAAATAATCATTTAATGCTTTTCCTTCTCTAGATATTATATATTTATTTGTGTATTCTTCAATTTCATTCATTATATCTTCAATTGGTCTCTTCACTGTTGGAAGATAGTCTTCTAAATTGTACTCTGAAATAAATTCATATTTTCTAATATCTAAATTTACGCCCTTTGTTCCATGTACTTTTAGCACCATACCTTCCTTAATATCTTGTTTTTTACTAGCTATATTTGATTTGCTTTCTCCTGTCTTATCTGCAAGTATACATACTGTCTTATTAGGATCTTTAAAAATTATCCTCATAACCATTAAATTTATTTCTATAGTTTCTTCATCTTTTAAATCGCATAAAAACTTATCTTTATCACTCATAAAATCCTCCATTTTAAATTTATTTATAAAAATATTATGTGTAAAAATATACAAATTATAATTATTTCCTGTAAATTAAATAATTAATATATTGTACCACAATTATATTGAAAATTTATAAATAATAATAAGTATTCCTCAAAACACCTTTTAATTTGTTTTTAATATTATGCAATTTTTATAGTTAATCTATAGTTTTATCTGAAAATGAATTGACTCTAGTCATGAATCTCAATTTACCTTTATTGAATAAACACATTCACCTTTTTTCTTCTGAAGCTTGTACATTTAGCCTTCCGTATCTCCCATAAATCACTAAAAAATATGTTGATAAAAATATTTAAAATATGTTTTCTAACATTAACTGAAACAAAAATGATATAGGAAATACAATTACCAATGCTGGAAGTAAATTAACTACTTTTATTTTTTTAATTTCTGCAATAGATAAACCAATTATAAAAGTCAATATTCCTCCAATAGCTGTAAAATCTCCTAACATATTAGCATTTATTAATGGCATAATAAACTTTGCAAGATAGAAGAATGCACCTAAAATTAAAAATTGAGGAACAACAATTAAATTCATTGCATATCCAAGTATGCATGCAAAAATAGCTCCAGCAAAAATATCCATAATAGCCTTTGATAATAATATTGTAATGTCCCCAGTCATAGCTTCATTCATTGCACCAAAAATGTTTGTTCCACTTAAGCAAAAAGTTGCAGCTACAATTACATAAAAATTCATATATGCTTCTTGATCTCCCTCTATTTCAAAGTGAAACTTATAAATAACCTTCTTAAATATGTTCTTTACTTTTGTATCTAAATCCATTAATTCTCCCATTAGTGTTCCCAAAATCAATGATAATATCACTGCTGGTAAAGACTTCAATTTAATAAATGATACCACTCCAATTACAATTGCCGAAATCCCAAAAATAATTGTAAGTGGATAATTAATACGATGAGGAATTTTATGCTTAAATCTTGCTCCAAGAACTCCCCCTATTAAAACTGCTAAAGAATCTAAAAAAATACCAATAGGCATAATAAATACCTTCTTTCTACTAATTTTCTTTTGCAAAAGATATGAAATGTTAACATATTACATTTTAAAAGTCAACATTAAAAAATTGAAATATTATCTTTACAGAACAAAATCGCAAGGCGACTTTAAAGCGTCGATTTTTTTAGCCATGCACCCTTTCCAAATGCAATGTAGGAATAATTTGGGCATAAAAAAAACGTGGCTTCATGCCACGCTTTATTATTATTTAATCAAATATTATTTTATGATTTTTTTGGAAGTTATCTTTTAATGTAAGGGATAAATTATTTGCTCTATTTCCTTCTATTATATTAGTTACTGTGAACTCTTTTACTTTATCAAACAATGTAAAAATTGTTTTTGCCTTATGTTCACTATTATATACTTTCCAATATCCACAAGTTAAGCATTTTTTATTTGAGCATTCCATAAAATCTTTAACATCATCTAAAGGATATCCTAAAAATATTCCTAATTCATGAGGACAGTTATATACTTCATATCTATCTTTTAATGTGTTCAATGCATCTTCTACTGATAGCTCCCTATCATATCCTACACAATTAAGAAATTTCAAATTATCCTTCTTATTGATATATTTTTCTAATAAATCTTTATCATAAATTAATACTATTAAAGACTTATCACTATCTCTTAATGAGATATATCCTAAATTTAATTTTCTCAAATAATCTTTTCCATATATATTCCACAAATAAAATATATCTTTATTATCATATTTACTTAAATTCAGTGTAATGGATGGTTTCAATCTAGCACTTATTAATGCAACATTATAAGATATAAAAGTTTCAATATATTCTTTTCCCTCCATACCATTTAATAAGTTATAAAAAGTACTAATTTTTTCTCCCATCATTACTCCTCCATTAATTAATTACTTAATTTAGCTATTTCTCTTCCATATTCAATACATTGTTCTTCACTTTCACCTTCAGGTGTATAATTTACAATTAATGGTTCTAAAGCCACATTAACTCCTGAATCTGTCATTTTTTCTTCCCAGCTTCTCATCCATTGTCCATCACCCCATCCATAAGATCCAAACAATATAACTTTTTTATTTTTTAAGTCTTCTTGTACACTCTCTAAAAATGGTTCAAATTCTCCAGATTCAAGTTCTTCATCTCCCATAGATGGACATCCTAGTACTACTATATTTTCATCTTTTAAACTATCAATTTTTGCACTAGAAATATTTATCATTTCAGTCTTAGTACCAGACTCCTCTATACCTTTCGCTACTAAATTTGCCATAGCTTCTGTATTACCTGTACCACTCCAATAAATTATCTTCATAAATCCTCCTCTTGGTTCTCCTGTTGAGAACAATTATCAATTTCATTATATTATTATAATATTCTACTTAAATAATGTTGTCAATAGGATTTTTACTAAAAATAAAAAAGATCCTAGCAATTTATTTTAAAATTACCAAGACCTTTAAAAAATAATTATAGATTACTTTTTATATTTTATTTAACACTAATTTTCTACTTTTCATTAAATGAACTGCGAATATTACAAATCCTATCATTAAAGTAAATCCAGCATATGCATAAATATTTCTATAACCATATCCCATAACTACTTTTCCCCAAATTATTGAACCAACTCCATATCCACCATCTAATAGTGCATAATAAATAGCATTAGCCATTCCTTTTTTATTTTCACTTACTGAATCTAAAATCATCAGATTGATTATTGGTAATAATGATCCCATCATAACCCCGCATAAAAATCCAAATATTATTAGTTGTGGCATTGTCTTAACTATTGACATCCCAAATATAGATGCAGAAAAAATTATTAATCCATATAATAAAACTGTATTTGTTCCAAATTTACTTACTATTTGATTTATAAATAACCTTGATGCTAATATACCTAAAGCATTTATTGTAAAAAATAATCCAATATTACTAAAGCCTAATTCTATTCCATACAAAGCTGTAAATGCTAAAATAGTACTTTCTGCAACTGCTGCTAAAAATAATATTATTGCAGGTATAATCATATTTTTTTCATTACTTTTTTCTTCAATATTAACTTGATTAACATTATTAACTTGATTAACATTTTGTTGTAATGAATTTTTTTCAACATTTTCATTGTATGATAGTTTTAAAGATATCAAAATTGTTATAATTGCTACAAAAGTTGTTGTGATAAATAATAATTTGAAATTTTCATATTCTTTACCAACTAACGCTAATGCAATTGATGGCCCTACTGCTGTAGTTATAGTTATTCCTACTCCAGAATATCCTATTCCTTCAAGCATTCTTGATTTTGGTGTAACATCGGTAACAATTGTTGCTATAGCAGTAGAAGATATTCCAAATCCAAATCCCTGAAATATCCTTAAAAGTATAATCATTTGTATATTATTTATAGCTAAATATGCTATTGTTGATAATGCAGTTATTGCTACACCTAATATCAAGATTTTTCTTCTTCCAACCTTATCTAAAAGTTTTCCTGCAAGCAATCTGATAAATAATGCAGCTAATGTAAATGCACCAGTCATTATTCCTGCATAAGTATCAACATGTGTAATTTGTTTTGTATAAATTGATATTGTTGATAGTAATAAATTACAAGCTAGGTTTACCCCTATTGTAATAAACAATGCTAATATAAAATGACTTGTCCATAGTTTTTCTTTTTTATCCATTACGTTATCCCCATCCTATATTGGTTTTTCCTTACAATATTTTAACTAGATACTTGAAAATAGATTGTAGTCTATACTACAATCTATATAGTAAATTTTTTATGAATGGTGATTATATGGATAATAAATTTAAAACCTTACCCAGTTCTACTATAAGTATAACTTCTGAATTTTATAAAGTATTTGAAGAAGCAGGTACACTAAAGAAATATCGCAAAGACGAAATTATTTATTTTCAAGATGATATAGCTGAAAATTTTTATTTAATTAAATCTGGAAGAGTTAGAGTTTTTCTAATCTCCCCTCAAGGCACAGAACTTACAATTGAAATTTTAAGAAAAGGAAATCTTTTTGGTGAATCATCTTATTTTAGCTATGGTGCTAGATTAACATCAGGTAGTGCTGCTACTGATGTTGAATTAATCGCTGTTAGCTTAGAAAATTTATATCCTTATTTAACTAAATACCCTGAACTAATGATTCAAATGTTCCACCTTATGTCTTTATCAATTCAAAATTTATCAATACAAGTTAATAGTATGGCATTTTTAGAAGCCGATAAAAAAACTGCTGAATTATTAGTACGTTTAGGAGTACATTTTAAGAAAAATAAATATGATGATTTCTATATAATAGATTATTCACATGAGGAAATAGCTCAATTAATTGGTTGTTGCAGAGTTACTGTAACCAAAATATTAAATAAATTTCAAAAGGATGGCTTAGTATCCTTAGGGTATAAAGAAGTGAAAATTATAGATGAAAAAAGATTAAAGTCATTTGCTTTTTCTTAACGTTCTATTTTAAATATACGTTTATATATGCAATAGGTACAGTAGCTACTCCACGCTTTTTTAGTTAAAATTAGAGAGATGAGAATTGAAAGTTTTGTTTGAAAGTCTTAAAAATTTTCCTATAATATATTTTCATAAATTCAATTACCAAATTTTTTGTTGACTTTTAATTTTTCACTCTCAATTCTCAACTAATATTTACTTAACCCTAAATTTTATTAACTTTTTAAGCTTCAATATAAGCTGCCATGTATCACTTATTAATATTAAATATTGAATTAATACGTTGTACTTTCCTTTTTTCTAGTTATTAGTAATGTAATTATTAATCCTCCCCAAAGTATTGTTGCTCCCAATATTAAAAATAGTATAGCTTGGCTTGTCATCTACATAACCTCCTTACTATTTATATTTTTTAATTCATATTTCCAAGGTTTCTTACTAATTAATATTCCACCTATAATTCCTATTACTATAATTGACCATCCATATAATAATAATGATATTGAATCATATCCTCCATAAGGAGTTGTTATCTCTGTTATAATACTTTTAACTAGTGTTAATGATAATAATATAGGTGTAACATATTTTATTATCACATCCCACCATATTCCTATATTAAAGTAAGAAATAGAATTTGTGTAATCTCTTATAACCTTAGGTTTAACTATCCATCCAATTACAACAGATTCTAATAATCCAACTGTTACTATTCCATAATTGTTTATAAAGTTATCCATAATATCTAATAGATATAACCCACCATTAGTTGCAAAAACTGTGCTTATTAAAAATCCCATTACGCACATAACACTAACAACTTTTTTACGTTTCAACTGAAATTTATCAATTATAGCTGCTGCTATTGCCTCAACCAATGAAACTGATGAGGTAAGTCCTGCAAATACTAAACATATAAAAAATAAAACTCCTAATATATTTCCCCATATTCCCATAAGTGAAAATACTTTAGGAAATGCTATAAATGCTAGTCCAATCCCACTTGTTACCACGTCTTCAATTCTTACACCTTGGCTTGTCGCCATTACTCCAAGAATTGAAAATACTCCAATAGAACATAAAAATTCAAATCCACAATTTGCAAATGCAGTCATAAACGCACTATTATTTATGTCTGTTTTTTGTGGAAGATAACTTGAATATGTCATCATAATTCCTGTGGCTATACTTAAAGAGAAAAATACTTGTCCATATGCTGAAATCCAAATTTGAGGATCTTTTATTTTATCCCAATCTGGTGTAAATAATTTATTTAATCCAACAACAGCTCCATCTAATGTAACACCTCTTATAACTATTATTATCATTATTACTAATAAACAAGGTAATAATATCTTGCTGGCCTTTTCAATTCCTAATTTTACTCCTTTATAACATATATACCAATTTACAATCCAAATTAATGCTATTCCAATTAATACAGGCCAAATTATTCCACCTAATTCTAAAGGAGACTCAGATAATTTTAAAAAATAATTATAAAAATATGAGTTTGAATCCTCGCCCCAACCCTTTCTAAAACTAAGAGTTACGTATTTAATAGCCCAACTTAATACCATTGAATAATAGCATAATATAATTGATGAACTAATTATTGGCCACCATCCAATCCATTCAAATCTTTTATTAATTTTTGATAATGAAAGTGGTGTAGAACCTCTAAATTTATGACCTACTCCATACTCTAATATTAAAAGAGGAATTCCTGCAGTAAATATAGCAAAGAAATAAGGTATTAAAAATGCGCCTCCCCCACTTGAATACACTACATATGGAAATCTCCATATATTCCCCAAGCCTATTGCTGAACCAATTGCAGCTAGTATAAAACCTATCTTAGATCCCCATTGTTCTCGATTTTCTTCCATGTATAAATCCTCCTAAGTTAATTTTAAATATTTATAAAATAAAAAAGTCCCATAGTTATCTATGGAACTTTTTAACCTAGGATACAAAAAGTTCCATATTAATCTATGAGACTTATTTTTATCTATAAAAACACAAAATAGCCTCATATAAAATCTATGAGGCATTCTTATCTATAAAATATAAATTAGCCATCATAGACACAGTTGCTTAAAATGAGCAATTGTATCTATGACAGTAATAAATTTATCAAATCATAAACACAATTGCTAAAGTAATTCGGCTAATAATAAGAGTACTCTATTAAATTGTAATTCTATTGTAAATTGTGATTTTCTTATTTGCATAATATTTCCTCTCCTTTGTAATTTTAATCATATTAACATTATATTTTGCTTTTTGTCAATATTCTTATTAAGAATAACTCCAATAAATACTATGATTTAATAATAAATTATTAAAAAATCAATGTTTATTATTATATTTTTTTATAAATTAACTATATTTTTTAATAAAATTAATTAGATGTTAAATTTGTTAAATATTTAAAAAGTTTAAAATATGTTCTATAAATTTACATTTTAAATGTAATTTTTAGATTTAAATAATAAATTAAATATTTACCTACAACTACTAAGCCACCTAAAAATGGTGTAGATATATTTAGTAGAATAGTTTCTCCATATTCAACTTTAGTAATTGATGGTGGACAAATAATTATTTCACCTGGACAATCTCTTATAGTTTATCTTGGCGGATTCCTACCAATTCAATTTGATAGTACAATAGTTGCTTTCGGATGGTGGGAAGAAAAAATATATGAATATCCATGCTGTCATTGTTAAAATAAAACTTTTATTATTATCCTATGAATATTAAAAATAAAATCCACGACATTTCTGTCGTGGATTCGTCAATATAGATTAAGCTTTATTCTCTTAGTTTACTTCTTAATAGGAATCCAAATCTCACATTTATAATCTTTTCACAAAATATAATATCTTGTGCTGTCATTGTAAGTCTTCTTCTGCGTACATATTCAGCTAATTATACTCTAATAAAATTCCTTCTTTAGCTTTCATGCTCATGCCAATATTTAGGTTTACAATCTTATGGTTATTAGCTTCTGAAATTACAAGGATAGTAATATCATCTAATCCTTTTTCTTTAATAAAGTTTCTATCAAAGCTTAAAAGAAGCTCACCTTTTTTTACTGTTTTTCCTTCCTCACAGTATAATTTAAAGCCTTTTCCATTTAAAGCTATAGTATCAATCCCTACATGGATAAGAAATTCTACACCATCTTTTGTTCTAATACCAACTGCATGCTTACTTTCTTTCATGACTGCAGCAATAGTTCCATCACATGGCGAGTATATTTCACCTTCACTTGGTTTAATTGCAATTCCTTCCCCCATCATCTTTTGTGAGAATACTTCATCATTAACATCGCTTAAATCAACACTTATGCCATCAGCAAAAGCATAAAACATTTTGTTCTTGTTTTTATTAAATAAATTCTTAAACATATACACCTCTACTTTAATTCCGGCCAATAGCCTTTATTAGCTTCTATAAGATCATCTAATAACAATTTAGCAATTCCAGCACTTGGTAAAGTTTTAGACAAAGTAAGCGCTTGCCACAATTTTTGATAGCTATTTTCAATCCAAGCTTCAACTACTAACTTTTCTACTGATACCTGTTGTTCCATTAATCCCTTTTGGAATTGTGGAATTTCTCCTTGTGCTAAAGGTTCTAGTCCATCACTTCCAACTATGCATGGAACTTCAACCATAGCAGTTGGATCAAAATTAGAAATAGCACCTTTATTCTCTACTATACATAGCATTCTTTCATGGGTATTATAAGCAATTGCTCTAGCTAGATCTACTATAAAAGTAGCATGAGCATCTATATGGAATTGTCCACCTTTTGCTGTTCCAGCTTTTATAATAGCTCGTGCTGCATTAAATACATCCTTTTCTCTTCCATCCATTACTTCGTTTGCTCTAGAATATTCAGCATTAGAGTGCTCTACAACATAATCAGGATATAGATAATACTTCAAATAAGTATTAGGTAAAAATCTTGGATCTACTGCTAATAAATCTTTTGCTTTTTTATGAGTTTCTTGCCAGCTTGGATCTGTATGTTGTGTCTCTACTTCTTTTACTGTTAAGTATCCATTTTCTGCGACATATGCTTTAATTCTATCTGTCAAATCATTTCCTTGTTTATCCTTAACGCTAGTCCACCATCCAAAGTGATTTAATCCAAAGTATTTAACTTCTAAATCACTTGGTTCTAAATCCACAATTCCTGCCATACGACGAAGAGTTCCTACTGGCATATCACAAATATTTAGTACCTTTGAATTTGGCTTTAATCTACGGCAAGCCTCAGCAACAATTGATGCTGGGTTAGAATAGTTTAACATCCAACAATCTGGTGAATACCTTTCCATTAAATCTATTAATTCCAGCATGCCTCCTATGCTTCTCATTCCATAGGCAATTCCTCCTGGTCCGCAAGTTTCTTGCCCAAGTACTCCGTATTTCAAAGGAATTTTTTCGTCCTTTTCACGCATCTCATATTTTCCTACACGTATATGAGCCATACAGAAATCAACATCTGTAAATGCTTCTTTTGGATCTGTTGTATAAGAAAACTCAATATCTGCTGCATTTTCTTTTAATAAAATATCTAAAGCTTCACCAATAACGCTTTGACGTTCACCGTCATTATCATATAATTTTAATTTTCTAATTGGAAAACGGTGTAGATTATCTAATAGCATCATAACTATTCCTGGAGTGAATGTGCTTCCGCCTCCTGCAATAACAATAGAATGTTTTTTCATATATATTCCCTCTTTCCTTTAATTAATATTATTCTTCTACTATTTCTGTAAATTATGTTATTCTCCTACGATTCCTAATGCTTCATCTACTATAGATCTAATTCTAGTAACATGTAGTCCGTAAATTACTTGAACATTTTCTCCTTTTTTAACTACTCCTGTAGCTCCTGTTCCTTTTAATGTAACTTCATCAACCTTTGATGTATCTTCAAGGATTAATCTTAATCTTGTAAAGCAGTTATCTACTTTTTTAATATTTTCTTTTCCACCTAATGCTTCTATTATTACAATAGCTTCATTTCCTGAAGCTTTATCTCCAACACCTTGTTCTCCTGATACCTTGCCCTTATAATCTTGTTTAGTGTAAAGTTTAACTTCTTCAATACTGTCTTCTCTTCCAGTGGTCTTTAAGTTAAGTTTAACTATTAAGAATCTAAATATTATGTAGTAAACTGCAAATTGTGCAATACCTACTAAAATAAACATTGGCCAACCTGTTTTTTCTATACCAAGTGGTAAGTTATATAGTAAGAAATCTATAAATCCATTAGGTGCTATTGCTCGTACACCTAATATATTTAAGGCTACCATTCCAAGTCCACTTAATACTGCATGTACTCCAAATAGTATTGGTGCTGTAAATAAGAATGAAAATTCAATAGGTTCTGTTACACCTGCTATTATTGATGTTATTGCTGCTGGTATAAGTATTGCTTTAGCTTTCTTTTTCTTATCAGCATCTGCTGTATGATACAGTGCTAAGCATGCTCCTATTAAACCAAACATTTTTGATAATCCTCTAGCATCCCATATAACTGTACTTGATAAAACTTTAATTGAAGGGTCTGCAATTTGTGCAAAGTAAATATTTCTTGAGCCTTCTAACACTTTACCTGCTATAGTTTCTATTCCTCCAAGCTGACTATATAAGAATGGAGTGTAAACTAAATGATGTAAGCCTGTTGGAATTAGAAGTCTTTCTAACATTCCATATATAAATATTCCGAAGTTACCGCTTTTTTGTATATAATATCCTAAACTTGATATTCCCCATTGTACTGATGGCCAAACATAAGAAAGTATAACTGCTAATATAACTACTATTGGAATCAGTATTAAGAATACTAATCTTGATCCACCATATATTTGAAGGGCCCCATTAAACTCTTTTTTGCAATACTTATTATGAACATAAGCTACAACTATACCTAAAATTATTCCTAAAAAAACTCCCATGTCTAAAACTTGAGTTCCAAGTACAACTGCTTGACCTGAGCCTCTTAACTGATCAGCTGGGACTAGTTTTCCTGATAAATTAAGAAATATGTTCATGGCATTATTAAATATTAGATAAACTAAAACTGATGTAAAACCCGATTCTGCTTTTTTCTCTTTTGCAAGTCCTACTGCTAACCCAACACAGAATATTATTCCAAGATTTGATAGTATAGGTACTAAAGAACCGGATAGTATTTTACCAAATCCAAATATTATGCTATTTTTGAGAAATGGCGCATATTCTGCTAATTTGGCATTTGTAAAGATATTTCCAAAAGCTATTAATATACCTACAATGGGAAGTATTAATACTGGAATAAACATAGCTTTTGAAAACCTTTGCATGGCATTCATGATTTTATCCTTCATAATTTCCACCTCTTATTAAATTATTATGTTCTTCATAGACTCATTATATATACGTTTTCATTTATTTGAAATAGATTTTAAGCATTAAGAAACCTGTTAGCATAAAAGATAACAGGTTTCTCAAAATGACTATTTATTTTCTTTTTTTGTTTCTTTATAATATCTGTAAATTAAGTACTCCATAAACATTAGCATATTAGCAAAAAATGAGTTAGGCAGTACATTGCTATCATCTAATTTATGCATATCAAATATTTTAAAAGAAATATCAGAAAGAGCTGAAATACTGTTTTCAACTTCTTTTGTAAATGAAACAATTAATTTATTCTTATTTTTTGCTACTTGAACCTTATCTAATACTTCTTTAGTTTCCCCAGATTTTGATATTACTATTAGTGTTTCCATATCTTCTAGATTATTTTCAAAGCTACCTTTAGAATCTATCAATATGCTCTTTATCCCTATGCCTAGCAGTTTTTTATTAAAGTATTCTCCAGCTATTTCAGAATAGCCTCTTGCATAAATAAAAATATACTTCCTCGTTCCACTTGATAATATTTCTATAAATCTTTTTACTGATTCCTCATCTATATACTTCAATAAAAAGTTAATATCCGTACCTATTAATGATTCTGATTTTTCTATAATTCTAGTATTACCACTATCTATTAGGGGAGTTATATTATAAATCATATCAATAAATCCCGTAAAACCTAATTTTTTTGAAAGCCTCATGATTGTAGATGTGGATGTATAATTTTCAGCTGCAACTCCCCTAACCCCAATATCCATCACACTATCAATATTATTAATTATATATTCAAGTACCTGCTCTTCTATAGGTGTAATTTTTTTATTATTAACTATCTTAGTTAAGTCAACTTTCATCGTTCAATCATCCTCTCAATAATAAAAGAATTTCCAATTTATTTTGCGGTATTTAATAAATTGTTATGTCTGTCCGCTTTAAAACTCTTATCTCACCTAAAGGAGAAAATGATTCACATAAAATCAAAGATTTTGATTCTCTATTTTTCTATTGGATGAGAGATAACCGTGGCATGACCCTAGATGAGATAGCTATTCTAGAGTATAAGCTTAACTAATCTTCAGTGTGAAATAAAAAATTCCCTCTGAAGCTAAGTTTGACTTTATACTATATTATATATAAGAATTGAAGTAAGTTAAAGATTTATATTTACATTAAGTAAATATAAATCTTTAACTCCTAGAAATGGAATATATTCAGATATACAAAATCCTTTATTCATAAAAGCCAGTATGTTATTACACACTGGCTTTTATCTATAAAGTATTAATCTTAGTATCTATTTAAGAACAGTTTACTTAAATATCTTGACACGTTCTTCTAACGGTTGGTACTCCTTTTCTTTTGGCTCTGCTGTTGGTTTTCCAAATGGCATTTGCCCAATAAGCTTCCAGTTATCAGATATGTTCCATTCTTTCTTTACATCATTTTCAATAATTTCATTATAATGTTGTAATGATACTCCAAATCCTTCAATTTCTAATGCAGTCCAAATAACAAATTGATGCATTCCATTTGTTTGTTGAGCCCAGATTGGGAAATTATCTTTATAAAGAGCAAATTTTTGTTGCAAATCTTCTACTATACTATTATCGTCGTAGAACAATACTGTACCATATCCATTTTTAAATGAATTTATTTTATCTTCAGTAGTACTAAATTGATCAACTGGTACAACTTTTCTCAAAGCTTCTTTTGTAATATCCCATAATTTATCATGGTGAGTTCCTAATACTAACACGACTCTTGTACTTTGTGAATTAAATGCTGATGGAGTATGTTTCACAGCATGGTCTATAATCTCTTTAATTCTATCGTCTGAAACCACAGTCTCCTTGCTAATTCCATAAAATGAACGTCTATCTGCTACTGCAGTAAAAAAATCTTTTGACATTAATAACTCCTCCTAATTCATATAAAATCTTATTTTTTATTATTTTTAATATAATTATTATATACATACTTAATATTATTATTCTTTTTTCATTTCTAAAATCAAAATATGGGAAGTTTCTTTTCCTTGGATTAAAATATCTTCCTCAATTATTTTCATTCCATCTCTATCATTTAACTCAATATCATTTATTATAGAAGTTCCCTCTATCTGAACTAGATACGCCTGTCTTCCCTCATTAACTGTGAAATTAATCTCTTTTTCTTTTCCAAGTTCTAAAGAATAAACATTCATATCTTGATTTATTTTTATTGGTGCATTTCCATCTTTTCTTGAAACCATATGAAGCCATTTGTTTTGTCTAACATTCCAATTAAACCTATAGTCTCCATAGTCAGGATTATATCCTTGTTTATCTGGCAAGATCCATATCTGTAACAATCTCAATGTATCTTCTCTAAAGTTAAACTCACTATGATATACCCCTGTTCCCGCACTCATGTATTGAACATGACCACGAGTTATTGTGTTTTTATTACCCATGCTATCTTCATGCGTAAGTTCACCATTAATTACATATGTTATTATTTCCATATCTTTATGAGGGTGAGTGTCAAATCCAGTGTCAGGTTTAATTAAATCATCATTTATAACTCTTAAAGCTCCAAATCTCATATTATATGGATTGTAATATTCTGCAAAAGAAAAATGGAATTTAGATCTTAGCCATCCAAGATTACTATTACCCATATCATTACTTTTTATCTTACTTAACATTCTATATCCCTCCTCCTGATTATTATTTTAGATTTTAACTTAAAACATTACTAAACTATTCTATAATAATTTTACTATCTTACAAAAAATTATTATAGAATTTTATTCAAGTTAGTTACATTTAGTAACTAACTTGAATTGATTATCACACATTCATTATAATTAGTCAAGACCTTTTTTATAATAAATATTCAGACATGCTTTTAAACTTTCATTTTTATTTAGACAAAAATAAAAAGAACCCCTTAAAATTAAAAGGAGATTCTTTATAAGTTTTTACATTATGTTAATTACATCCATTTTTCGGCCCATTTTTGAATTTCGTCCATAACAACTTGCAGTTGATACCCTTTTTCTGTTAGTTCATACTCTATACGTACTGGAGTTTCTGGATAAACTTTTCTAATAATAAGTCCTTCTTTCTCCAGTTCTTTAAATCTTTCTGTAAGCATACGAGCGCTCATATTAGGAATTGCTTCCGCTATATCCGAAAATCGATTTTGTCCATTCAATAATGTTCTTATAATCAATCCGGTCCATCTCTTTCCTAATAATTCAAAAGCATTTTCAAACCTTGGGCACATGTGATATTTTTCCATATCTAATCACCACCTGCTATTATTCTATCATACTTAATTAATAAAAATAAATAGTATAATATTATACCAACACAATGGTTTTGATAGGATTGGAAATACATAGAGAATTTCACTTTTATCATTGGCTTATTTAAAATTACAAAAGCATTTTTGCAAATTCCATATTATCAAAATTGTTTTCTTTAATATATTCTAAAATCTCGCTTCTATAGTTCTTATCGTGCTCTACTGCCTTTATGAATACTTGAATAAACTCTATCATATGTTCTACAGAATCTTTTTCATTATATATGTATTTTCCAACTAGATAGAACCTAATTAATGAATATCTAAATAAAAGCATAATATATCCTTCAAACATAAAATCGCTTTCTGAAAAAGGGAATAAATTATTATATATAAAATTAACCATATAATTTTCGAATATGTGGCTGTTAGTTTCTATATACTTCTCTGTATATTTTTCAAATGCATTTATATATTCCTCTGCATTTTTAATTACATCCTCATTATCTTTAATATTATATCCCTTTAAAAGTTCTTTCGTATAGTTTTTAAATTTATCACTATCAGTTTCATTTACTATATCTAAAGAATCAACTACATTTTTAAAAAATGAAACTTGAAGTGCATAATTCATACGCTCTCTTTTATAAGACTTAGATTCAGATTCTATATCATATTTATTTATAAACTCCTTTATTTTGTCACTTTCTATATCTTCTAGCTCATTTAAAAAATCACCAAGAACATATAATCTACAGCTGATATTTAAATTTCTATTTTGCATTACTTTTATTGAAAAATCTCGTATCTCTTTGAAATACTCTATAGGTGTATCTTTAAATTCATATGATGTAGTATCAAGTACACCTGACATAGTATACTTACCTAAACTCTTTTCACTTTCCTTAAATTCTATTTTCTCTTTACTTCCAAAAATAATTCTTGCTGCCTCCGGACATGCTGCATCAAGGCATATTTCATAATGATCATCTACTTTATTTAATACTCTAGGAAATTGAGTACAAACACTAGAAAGATAATCCTCACCAAATTTCCCTTGAATCAAACAATAATTCTCATCATCTAGAAACGGACATCTTTTTATTTTGTTTAATTTAATTCTTCCATAATCTAAATCTTTATTGGTACAATATTTATTGTTATGAACATTTTTTTGGAACATCTTGTTCATTGTTTCATCTTTAACTTTGTGATATTTTTTAAATGTTTCTTTATCAATATCTATATCCCATCCAATGCAACAGTTATCTTCACATTTTCCTCCAATACACTGAAACTTATCTATATATGATGGATATATCATTTTTACACTCTTTTTCATGTTTATCTTCCTTACATTTTAATATTTTATCTAAGGCTAATTATATCATCAACATTATATATAATTTAAATTATTTTTACCTATAACATATTTAAAATCTATCAATTTAAATTAAATTATTCTATAATCTAATATAAATTTTCACCATTTGATTGTATTACTTTTTTATACCAATAGAAACTTTTTTTCTTACTTCTCTTTAAAGTTCCATTTCCTTTATTATCTCTATCTACATATATAAAACCATAACGTTTTTCCATTTCTCCTGAACCAGCACTTACTAAATCTATAGGCCCCCAAGATGTATACCCAATTAAATCTACTCCGTCAGTATTTACTGCATCTCTCATTGCTTTAATATGTTCTCTCAAATAATCTATTCTATAATCATCTTCTACAGATCCATTTTCATCTACTATATCTCTTGCACCTAGCCCATTTTCTACAATAAATAAAGGCTTTTCATACCTATCATATATATGATTTAACGTAATTCTTAATCCTATTGGATCTATAGGCCATCCCCATTCACTATATTTAAGATATGGATTTTTAGCTGATACAAATAAATTACCTTCTGCTGTATCATCTTTATTATCATCAGTTCTTACGCAACGACTATTATAGTATGAGAATGAAACAAAATCCACTGTATATTTTTCCAATAATACTTTATCAGAATCTTCCATTATAGGCATAATACCTTTACGTTCCAGTTCTTTAATTGCATAATTAGGATATTTACCTTTTGCTTGCACATCTACAAAAAAATAATTCTCACGATCAACCTTTATAGCCTCTAAAACATCTTTAGGATTGCAACTATACGGATATACACTTCCAGCTGCGAACATACATCCAACTAAATTATTTTTATCTATTTCATGTGCAATCTTTGTTGCAATAGCACTAGCCACCAGTTGATGATGAGCAGCTTGATATTTTATCTTTTCTTCATTTTCTCCTTCTTCAAAACAAATTCCTGCACTCATAAAAGGAGCATGTAAAATCATGTTTATTTCATTAAAAGTAAGCCAATATTTAACTAAACCTTTGTATCTTCTAAAAATAACATTACATAATTTTTCATAAAAACTTATCATTTTACGATTACGCCAAGAACCATACTTTTCTATTAAATGCATAGGACAATCAAAGTGTATAATTGTAACTAATGGTTCTATACCGTATTTATGGCATTCTTTAAATATATCTTCGTAAAATTGAAGTCCTTTTTCATTTGGAATATCTTCATCTCCATTTGGAAATATTCTGCTCCAAGCAATACTCATTCTATACACTTTAAACCCCATTTGTGCAAATAATTTTATATCTTCCTTAAAATTATGATACATATCAATTGCTATCTTAGCTGGATAATAATGCTCTTCATCAAAGTTGTACATTTTTAATTTACCCTTAATAACTAATGATCTGTCTTTACCTATAGGACATAAATCAACATTAGCTAATCCTCTACCATCTTCATTATATCCACCTTCACATTGATTGGCAGCAGTGGCTCCACCCCATAAAAAATCATCTCTAAATTTCATATTTTTTCTCCTCCTAGTTAAATAAAGCATTAACTTACGCTAATGCCTTATCCAATAATTAAAATATAACAGTTATTAAATTACTTCCTCTTTCTATATTTTTATTTTCAGTCTCTACCACTTCTAAATACTCTGACATATTAGTAACAACTATAGGTGTAACTACACTATACCCAGCCTCTTTTATTAAATCTATATCAAAATCCACTAAAGGTTGTCCTTTAGTAATCTTATCCCCTTGCTTAACATGGGCCTTAAACCCTTTACCTTCTAGTTGCACAGTATCTAATCCTATATGAATAAGAATTTCTACACCACTTTCAGCAGTAATCCCTATAGCATGTAAACTCGGAAATAAAGTTGTAACTTCTCCATCTATTGGAGCTACTACCTTTCCCTCACTAGGAATAATTGCAATTCCATGACCTAATACTCCTGATGAAAAGGCTTCATCTTCTATATTGTTTAATTTAACAGCCTCTCCTTTTAATGGACTACCTATTACTACTTTTCCTAACTTATTAGATTTAACTTCTGTAGTTTTTTCTTCCTTTACTGTTTCCGTTTTATCTTTATATAGAATCATTGTTAATATGAACCCTACAACCATTGAAATAACAATACCTATTAAAGCTACTATTAAATTTCCCATAGATCCATCTGGTTCAATCATAGCTGGTAATTCAAATATTCCCATTCCGCCTGCCATAAATTTTCTCAAATTAAAGAATCCATAAAATGCTCCTCCAATACCACCAGAAACACAACTAATTATAAAAGGTTTCTTTAATGGTAATAAAATACTATATATAGCAGGCTCAGTTACCCCAAATATTCCTGATATAAAGTTTGGAAGTGCCATTTCCTTAAGCTTTTTATCCTTTGTCTTAAAGAATATTGCTAATACAACTGCTGATGTTGCAAATGTACATGCAAAGAAAGGCATCATAACATTATCATATCCTAATGTCATAATATTATTTATATATACTGGAATAAATCCCCAATGCATTCCAAAAATAACTAGTATTTGCCAAGTAAATCCTACTATTGCTCCTGCTAATAATGGATTAAAATCTCTTACTGAAAATACAAACTCAGAAATAATTTTAGATCCGAAAGTTGCTATTGGTCCAATAACTATAAATACAATTGGTAATGCCACTAATAAAGTTAACATTGGTACAAAGAAAAATTTAACTAAGTCCGGTATAAATTTACTAAAGAATTTTTCACATTTTGCTGCAAAATATACTGCCAGTATGATTGGAATAACTGTTCCTGTATAATCTATTGAAATTATTGGTATACCAAAGAAATCAATATAAATTGGCGAAGAAAATATTGTTCCATTAAATAAAGTATATAATGGCTCTATTCTTGCTGATAGAGCACTTGACTGCATACTTGGATAACACATAGTTGCTCCAATAACTAATCCAAGCATTGGCTTTAAACCAAATTTCTTAGCTGAAGTATATCCTAGAAATAAAGGAAGAAAGGTAAACAATGCATCTCCAATCGCATTTATTGTTAAATATCCACCACAAGTGTTCGTATATAATCCTATTGCTACAAATAATGCGTTTAATCCCTTTATCATACCACAAGCTGCCATAATACCTAATATAGGCTGAAAGATTCCTGATACAATATCAATTCCCTTATCAAGTAAACTGCCTGATTTTTTTTCCTCCAAACCTTTATCAAAGTTATCAATATCTATTAATTCACATACCTCTGAATATACATCTGGAACATGATTTCCTATAACTACTTGATATTGTCCAGCACTTTTCATAACTGTAACAATACCATCCATATTTTTTAATACATCATCATTTGCTACATTATCATCTTTTAATTTAAAACGTAATCTAGTAATGCAATGTGTTAAACCAATAATATTTTCTTTTCCACCAACATTTTTTACAATCTCTTTTGCTAATTGATTATATTTTTTCATCTTTTTATTCCTCCATCTTTCTTTTAAAATTATTAATTGAAATTTGAAGGTTTAGCCAACTTAATGTTACTATCCAACTTAAAAGCTAATTTGTACAAATACCACATCCTTTCAAACTATATAATAAATATCTATATTTTTAATTTTAAATCTTGTATTACCTTTGCAATATGTATAGTTAAATATATCATTTCATCAACTGTTAAATTATAGTTATATTTTTTATGAATAAAAGTTCTAATTTTAATGATACATTCAAATTCCTTAGAATATTTTTTCTTTATTATGCTTAAAAGTTCTTCATCTGTATCTCCATTATATGTATTATCTGAAAATAAACGTTGGGCAAAAAACTTTAAATGTGTAATAAATCTATAATAAAATACTGATTCCTCTTTAAATTGAACTCCAAAATGAATTCTCACTATGGTAAGTATTTCATTTATTAACTTTGTAATCCCTTGAACCATAGGCTGTTCTTCATTTAACTGTGCACTTACAATATGAAAAGCAATAAATCCTGCTTCATCATCTGGAAGTTTGACTTTTGTCTTTTCTCTTATAATATCTAATGCTTTCATTCCAATTTCAAATTCATCTATGTAAAAACGTTTTATCTCCCAAAGAAGAGCATTTCTCACTATAATCCCATTTTTAGTTCTTTGAATTGCAGTATATATATGATCACTTAATGAAATATAAATTCTTTCATTCAATTTTTTATTTAACTTATCTTGAGCATATTCAATAATTTCATCACATAACTTCATATATTGTATTGGTATGCTATTAAGTAACTCTTCAAACTTATTTGAGATTTCTTTATTAGATATTCTAAATACCTTATTTATCTTCTCTTCATCAATAGCATCGCCTTTGGACTTTTGATATCCTATTCCTTTTCCCATAACAATTATTTCTTCACCATTAGAATCTACTGTAATTACAACATTATTATTCAAAAGTCTATTAATAACCATAGCTTTTCCTCCCTTTCAAGGATGTTTTGCTTAATTTAGTTATATAAATTAAATTTTATCTAAAAATGAAAAAGCCCATTCATTATAATGCAAAAGAGAATATAATCCTCCCCTGCATATTAATGAATAGGCTTAGCTTGCACTTAAACAATTACTACCCTGTTCCTCTTAATATATTGTCATCTTAACATATATTTTTCTATTTGTCAACGTTTCCATCAATGAAAGAACTCAAAATCATTTTCATGAATTAAAATTTCATTCCTAATTATGGAATATATTAAATAGGCTTATTAAGTGCATTTAAAATTCACCATTTGCATTACTTTACTTATTTATTACCGCAATAAACTTTATCGCAAGTAAAAACACACTATGAAATTTATCATTCTGTCACTTGTTGTTTTTTAATAATCACATTCTTATTATCAAATCTCTTAACCATATAAGAAACAACTATTGGACATATCATTGCTGATACTACGCATGAAGCTGCAACTTGTGCTGTAGCTGCTGTGGCAACAACAGCAAGTGTTGGATCTAATGCAACAACAGCTGCTGGTGTAGCTACTGCATTTCCTGCTGTTGATCCTGTTGCTAATCCTATTAATGGTTTTTCCTTAAACATTCTTAATAATATATAACCACCGATTCCTGTAAATGAAGCTATTATACCTAATAATATTCCTGGACCTCCTGCAGTAATTATTGTTGATAAATTCATTCCTGCTCCTAAAGGAAATGAAAAAAATGGTATAAGTAATAACTTACTACTTCCAAGAAATTTTCTCATATCTGGATCAAGGTTTCCTAAAATCATTCCTATTAATATTGGAAGCAATGTTGCAACAAGAGACATAAGAGGAATTTGTGCAAGACCTGATGCACCTAAAGCAACTAATGTAAAAAATGGACCATCTTTCAATGATAATAATGCATAAGCGCCCACATCAGTTTCATCTCCATATTGTGATGCAAGAGACGCATATAACCCACCATTACAATTTGTTAATGCTGAAAGAACTGCTAGTGGTGATAAACCCAATACCCCAGCTGGTCCAAATATTTTTCCTACTGCTATACCAATGCCTGCTCCAACTATAAATTTTCCAAGTATCAACAAAGCACCTTTTTTTAACGCCTTTGGTGCCAATTTAAAATTAATTTGTGAACCTATAAAAAACATAAAACATGCTAATATTGTTGATGATGCTTTTGAATCAAATAATGCTGTAGTAAAACCTCCAATTTTTAAAACTTGTGGACAAAATGTATTAACTAATACCCCTAAAAAAAGTGGAACGATCATCATACCGCCTGGAATTTTATCTAGTGTTTTCTTTATTGGAACTTGCATAATCAAACCTCCTAAATTCTCCTTTTATTTAACTTTTCACATAAGTTTATTTAAGATTTATTAAAACTTTTTCTATGTTTTAATGAATCAGTCTTTATACCAATTAAACTTTTAAATTTTAAGCTATAATCTAAAATAATATTTTTATAGCTTAGAAACCCCTATTTCTCTTGCTTTTTTTGCTACAGCATTTGAAACTTCCTTAACTACTCTAGTATCAAATGCATCTGGAATAATATATTCCTCGTTTAACTCTTCATCTTTTATTATGCCTGCAATAGCTTTAACTGCCGCTATCTTCATTTCTTCTGTTATATCTGTAGCTCTAGCATCAAGAGCTCCTTTAAATATTCCTGGGAATACTAATAAATTATTTATTTGATTTGGAAAATCTGAACGTCCTGTTGCAATTACCCTTACATTTCCTTTCTTAGCTTCATCAGGCATTATTTCTGGAATAGGGTTAGCCATAGCAAATACAATAGAATCTTTAGCCATTGTAGAAACCATTTCAGCACTTAAAATATTAGGTGCTGATACTCCTATGAATACATCCTTATCCTTAATAATTTCTTTTAAATCTCCCCTTTGTTTTTGTTTATTTGTAACTTCTGCCATCTCTTTTTGAGCTTTATTCATCCATTCTTCACCTGGAGCAAGTGCACCCTTTAAATCCACTAATACTACATCTCCTACTCCAAGCTGTAATAATAACTTGCATATAGATATTCCTGCTGATCCTGCTCCATTTATAACAACTTTAACCTCTGATATTTTTTTACCTACAACCTTTAATGCATTTAATACTCCTGCTGAAACTACAATTGCTGTTCCATGCTGATCATCATGAAATACAGGTATGTCTAATTCTTCTTTTAATCTTTTCTCTATTTCAAAACATCTTGGAGCTGATATATCCTCTAAATTAATTCCTCCAAATGTTGGAGCTATGCGCTTAACTGTTTCCACAATTTCATCTGGATCTTTTGTATCTAAGCATATTGGAAATGCATCTATGCCTGCAAATTCCTTAAATAAAATAGCCTTTCCTTCCATAACAGGCATTGCTGCTTCTGGTCCAATATCTCCAAGACCTAATACTGCTGTTCCATCAGATACTACTGCAACTAAATTTCCCTTTGCTGTATATCTGTACACATCTTCTTTGTTATCTCTGATTTTTCTACAAGGTTCAGCTACTCCTGGTGTATAGGCAACACTTAAATCCTCTCTTGTCTTTATTGTTACTTTTGATTTAACTGAAACCTTTCCTTTATTTATTTCATGCATTTCTAAAGCCATTTTGCTATAATCCATATTAAAAACCCCTCTTTACCTATAATTTTATACATCCTCTTTTTCTGTATACGTTTACTTTAACTCCAATTGTATAAAATTTAAATATTTAGTAACTATAAAACCTTTTGTAAGTAAAAAAAATCAAAACTTCTGAATTTTAATATATAATTGAATTATCAAATAGTAATTATATCTATTTTATGAATTATGTGTATTAATACTATGTTATGGAATAAAAAAAGAGATAAGGAGTATATATATTATGTTTAAAAAAAGATTAAAGTCTATGTCAGTAATGAACAAAATACTTATGTCCTATTTCATATTAATTTTTATAATTCTGACATTTACAGTAAGCTATAATGCATTTAAGGATATAAATGATTTAAATACAGAAATTGATGAAAATATTTCTCACTATGCACAGTTTCTTTCTGATGATAAACAAATAAAAAAGCTTGCATTATCTAATATGCCAGATGAACATATTAATGATTATTTAGATACATTAACTACTTTAATTCCTAAAATAGATTTTATTGTAATAACAAATAAAGATGATATTCGCTTATATCATCCTGATCATACTCTAATAGGAAAACCCTTCTTAGGTAGAGATGAATATCCAATTCTTGAAGGATCTAACAATTATATAACTGAAACCATAGGAAGTCATTCAAAGCAAAGACGTGCTTTTTCTTCAATAAAGGATTACAGTAATAATATTATAGGCTTTGTTATGGTAAGCTCATATTCTGCTTCCATAAGTGATATACGATCTAAAATAATATTTCACTCCTTATTTTTATTTATAATATCAGCTATAATAGGTTTGATTCTTTCATTTGTCATATCAAAAAGTATTAAAAAGACTCTACTTGGATATGAACCTGTAACATTTACAGAAATGTATTTACACAAAAAAGAAGTACTTGATTCCCTTGATGAAGGTATAATAGCTGTAAATCATACTGGAAAATGTATATTATACAATAATGCCGCTATCAATATGCTCAGAATCCAAGAAAATAATACTTCTATTGATGAATTGATAGATAAATTTATAAGCTCTAATTTAATTAATAATACTGTTATGAGTAATTATGAATATAATAAAGAAATTAATATAAATGATACGACTATACTTACAAGTAGAATACCTATTTATAATAAGCAAAATCTCATTGGTTCAGTTTCAATATTCAGAGATAAAACTGAAGTAAAAAAATTAGCAGAAGAACTTACAGGTGTAAATCATATTATAAAGGCTTTACGTGCAAATATACATGAACAGATGAACAAGCTTCACATAATATTAGGTCTTCTTCAAATTGGAGATACAGATAAAGCTATTGATTACATAAGCTGCATTACTGAAGATCATAAAAAAAACTATAGCTTTATAATCTCTCAAATTAAAAATCGTACTTTAGCAGCTTTAATAATAGGAAAAGTAAACAGAGCAAAGGAATTAAACATAGATTTTAAGCTTCAGTCTACAAGCTTCCTTGATAGTCACAATAAATTTGTCTCAACAAATAACTTAGTTACTATAATTGGTAATCTTTTAGAAAATTCTTTTGATGCATTAAACAATAAGTATTCTATAAGAGAAGTAACTCTTTATATACATAGCGATGACAAATGTCTTACTATTATTGTAGATGATACAGGTACTGGAATTTCACAAGACGATATAAAACATATATTTAAAAGAGGATTTTCAAGAAAAGGAAATGATCGTGGAATTGGTTTAAATCTTGTATATAATATTGTTGAAAGTTGTAATGGAACTATCGATGTTGAATCTGAATTAGATGTTGGTACTTCAATTACAATAATGATAAATAAAAAAAGAAATTATATGAAAGGTTAGGATTTTATTATGTTAAAAGCAATAATTGTTGAGGATGATCTAATGGTAACAGAAATTAATAAAAATTATATTCTAAAAACTAAAAAAATAATTGTTTGTGCTACATTTACTAATGGGGCTGATGCATTAAAATATCTAGAGTCTAATAGCGTAGATCTAGTTATTTTAGATTTGTACATGCCTAAT
Source organism: Clostridium sp. ZBS2 (assembly GCF_023845855.1). Lineage (NCBI taxonomy): Bacteria > Bacillati > Bacillota > Clostridia > Eubacteriales > Clostridiaceae > Clostridium > Clostridium sp. ZBS2. Next base: position 236,152 of record NZ_JAMQIF010000006.1, on the reverse strand, counting down.
ATTTCTGGTATGAAACTTTTAGAAATAATAAGAAATAATAACTATAGCACAGATGTAATCATGGTAACAGCTGCTAATGACATTGCTAATATTGATAAAGCTTTAAAGCTTGGCATTCTTGATTATTTGATCAAACCTTTCAAATATGAACGCTTTCAAAGTGCCATAAATAAATTTATTATGAAATACGAAATGATAACTAAGCAAAAAAAACTTAATCAGTCTTCCATTGATGAACTTATAAGTTCAAACTCAAAACCTTTTAAAACAAATGATGATAACCTGTCAAAAGGACTTCAAAAGGAAACATTAAACTTAATAAGAGACTATATGATTTCAAATAAATTTCGCTATTTGACAAGTGAGGAAATATCCTCTGCAATTAATTTATCTAAGGTTACTATAAGACGTTATATGAATTATCTAATAGAATGTAAAGAAATCTCTAGCGATGTAGATTATAAAACAGGTGGACGTCCTTCTATTCGATATAAAGCTTTAAAGTATTAATGAAACTTAAAGAGGAATTCTATAATGAATTTATGGCTCTAAAATAAAAAATAACCTCTTTTGTAATAATTCATTATCTTGATTATTAGCAACAAGAAGTTATTTTCATATTAAATTTATCATAAAAATATGTTTATCACACTAGCATTTATAGTATTTTTACTAAAAATAAAATTTATAATTCTAGCAATTTTACATTTTTTCTTTCATTTTTTCTTGGCATTATAAAATCTTTTGCATCTAGATCTGTATCCCATGGGATATTATAAATACTATCTTTACTTTGTTTAGTTAAATTATAGCTTTGAGCTCTGCTTTTTGGCGATGATTGTGCTGGCCCATTCCAAAAAGCTAATCCACAAAAATAACTGTTCATCATATGATCCCATGATGTGTAATTTGCCTGTAATACTTTGCACGCATCAACACTTACTTTTATTGCTTCTTGATATGATATATATCCTGATAGGAATCCCCATCCTGCAAGATTACATATTCTGCATATATCCCAGGCTAATATTCCCTGATTTTCATATTCTGAACATAATGTATCAAACAGCTCTTTCTGTTTCTTTTTTATACGATTTGACTCAGGATTTTCCTTATATATTTTCATAAGTTCCATACATTCTTCATTATGACCTTCATTAAAAAGCCATGCAATTGTAGATTCTAAATCATCTCTATTTTTTATATTCCAACCACTTTTTAATAGTTTTTTCATATGTTTTTTAGCCCATAAACATACATACATCCCACCTATATCAACTCCATTGCAATCTGCATTTGCATATGTATTATAACCAGCAGCCCCTATAAATTTCATTGTAGGAGTTGTCATTTCTTTATATATATCCAATCCTTTATCTCTACCGAAAAACACTATATATAAAATATAAAGTATTATTCCAATAATTATTATTCCATCCATTTTACCCCTCCATTTTTGTAACATCAGCATGTTATTCAATAATTTATCATTTAATGCAGTTATTAGATTATCATACTATGTTTACTAAATCAAATTTAGTTTACAAATTAATCAATAAATATATTTCTTATCACTTTCAAATGCAACTCAAAGTATGTCTAGGGTTGGTCGTTGCATAGATAATGGTCCGATGGAAGGATTTTGGGGTACACTTAAATCTGAAATGTATTACCTAAGAAAATTCGATACATATGAAGAACTTGAACAAGCTATTGATGAATATATAGATTTTTATAATACAAAAAGATTACAGAAAAAGTTAAAAAGTATGACTCCAATAGAATATCGAAGTCATACTTTAGTAGCATAATTTTTTATTATTTACCCTGTCTACTTGACAGGGGTCAGTTCAGATTTAAAAATTCTTCATCTTGTATATAATCATATTATATTTCCATTTCATTAACATCATCAGCTATTAGTAAATCAGCATCAGTGATCTTTACTACTTCATCAACAGTTACACCTGGTGCCACTTCCATTAATACTAATCCTTTATCTGTAACCTTCATAACCGCTTTATCAGTAATTATAAGATCAACGCACTTTTTAGCTGATAAAGGCAATGTGCATTTCTTTAGCACCTTTGGATTACCTTTTTTATCATTATGACTTAAAGCAGCTATTACATATTTTGCTCCTACTAAAAGGTCCATTGCGCCACCCATACCTGGCGCAAAAATCCCTGGTATCTTCCAATTTGCAATATTTCCTTCTTCATCGACCTCTAAAGCGCCTAGTGCAGTTATATCAACATGTCCACCTCTTATTATTGCAAAAGATAGATCCATTTCAAATGTTGATGCTCCTGGCAATAAAGTAATTGGAGCTCCACCAGAATTGGCTAAGTCAGGATCAGCTTCACCTATGCTTGGAGTTGCACCAAACTTCAATGCACCATTTTCACATTGTAGTATTATTTCCATTCCTTCTGGCAAATAGTTTGCAGCCATATTAGGTATACCAAATCCTAAATTAGCAACCATTCCTTCTTTAAACTCTTTTGCGATTCTTCTTGCAATTATCTCTTTACCATTCATCATTTCTCACCCCTATTTCATTTTATTAGTTTTTGTCCATAAATCTTCAAAATATTTTGTTCTCTCTTCAAAAGAGTCGCCTTGAACTATTATATCTACCAATATTCCTGGTGTTCCAACACTATCAGGTGAAATTTCACCCACTTCTACAATTTCATCTACTTCAGCTATAACTAAATCAGCTGCAAGTGCCATACTTGTATTTGTTCCTTTAGTTGTCCCTCTATATACAATATTCCCAAGTTTATCAGCTTTATACCCCTTGATTATTGCAACATCTGCCTTTATTGCTGGAAATACTAAATATTCTTTGCCATCTATAGTAAGTTTATCTCTTCCCTTTTCAATTTCAGTTCCAAGACCAGTTGGAGTTATAACTGCACCAAGTCCAGCCCCCCCAGCTCTTATACATTCTACTATAGTTCCCATAGGTATAAATTCCACTTCTAATGTACCTGCATTGTATTGTTCTTGTATTTCAGGACAAGTTCCAATATGTGAACCTATAAACTTTTTTATTTGTTTATTTGCTACAAGCTTGCCAATATCATGAGTTTGTCCTGGATGAGCTGATACAGCTTCAATAAGTGTAAGATATTTAACATTTGTCTCTGCTAATGCATCTATCATCTTTAACGGAGCACCTATTCCTAAAAAACCTGCTGTCATAATTTTCATTCCATCTTTAATATTTTCTACTGCTTCTTGTATTGTCTTAATCTTTGTCATTTCTCTATACACCTCCAAAGTTTTATAATCTAACATGGACTACTTGTTTTGAAACTAATCTTCTTATCTTAGAAATTCAATTCTTAGATTATTATTATTCTTATCTAATAATTTTTATTCCAACCTTATCCAAATGTCAGAAGTATACTAGTTAACATTGCACGTTCTTCTTACTATAAATGGCTTAACCATAAGGATACTGAATTAGAAAAAGTTAAAAAGTATGACTCCAATAAAATATTGAAGTCATACTTTAGTAGCATAATTTTTTATTATTTACCCTATCTACTTGACAGGGGGCAGTTCACTATATATTATATTTAAATCTAAATTTTCAAATCTTCCCCATTGCTTTCTATAACTTTTTTATACCAATAGAAAGATTTTTTCTTATATCTCTTTAAAGAACCATTTCCTTCGTTATCTTTGTCTACATATATAAATCCATATCTTTTTTTCATTTCCCCTGTGGTAAATGAAACTGGATCAATACATCCCCATGTTGTATAACCAATTACATCAACTCCATCAATTTCAATTGCTTTCTTCATTTCCTTAATATGACTTGATAGATATTCAATTCTATATTTATCATCTACAGTTCCGTCTTCTCTTAATATGTCTATAGTTCCAAATCCATTTTCTACAATAAATATTGGAATATCGTATTTATCATATAATTGGTTTAGATAATAGCGAAGTCCAACTGGATCTATAGTCCACCCCCAATCTGATGTCTTTAAATACGGATTTTCTACAACATCTGCTTTACCTGCTGAATCATTCCCTGTACGCTTCATGTTCTTATCTGAAGTTACTGTAGTTGTTAAATAGTAGCTGCAGCCAATGAAATCAACTGTGCCTTCTTTCAAAATTTTCTCATCTTCTTCAGTTATCTTTATTTGATAATTGTTTCTTTCCCATAGTTTTAGAATATGTTTAGGATATTTTCCTCTAACATGAACATCTGTAAACATTAGCTGCTCTCTATTAGCCTCTTCAGCTTTCATAATATCATCTGGATTACATGAATATGGATAGCTAGGCATAGCTGCAACCATACACCCTATCATAAAATCGGGATTAATTTCATGACCAATTTTTACTACTTTAGCACTTGCAACGAATTCATTATGACTAACTCTAAACATAACTTCTTCCTTATTTTCAACTTCTTCGTATATTATTCCGGAATTTGTGAAAGCATATATAGGATTACTAGTTATTGTCTGATTATTAATTTCATTAAAAGTCATCCAATATTTAACCTTATTTTTATAACGAATCATAACTGTCTCACAAAAATTAACATAAAAATCAATTAACTTACGATTACGCCAGCCGCCATATTTTTTCACTAAATTATAAGGCATTTCAAAGTGGCTTAAAGTAATTACCGGTTGTATATTATATTTTAGTAATTCGTCGAATAAATTATCATAGAACTTAAGACCTTCTTCATTAGGTATATCTTCATCTCCATTTGGAAAAATTCTAGTCCACGCTATGCTCGTTCTAAAACATTTAAAGTTCATCTCTGCAAAAAGTTTAATATCTTCCTTATAGTTTTCATAAAAATTAATTGCTTGATGATTTGGATAATTCTTACCTTCAATAACACCATCTGTAATCTCTCTTGCAACTGTATGTGTTCCAGCTGTCATTACATCTGCTATACTTACTCCTTTTCCACCTTTATTCCAGCCGCCCTCAACTTGGTGTGCTGCAACTGCTCCTCCCCATAGAAAGTTTTCATTTAAAGACATATTTATACCATCCTTTCCTATTAGTGAATTACTTTTATTACAGATTCACCTTTTTTCACTTCTGCATATTCTTCTATAATTACATCTACAAGTTCACTTGTATTAGCAACTATAATAGGAGTAACAGTGCTATAACCTGCTTCTTCAATTTTTTCTTTATCGAATGAAGTTAATAGGTCTCCAATCCTAACTCTATCTCCGTTTTTAACATGGTTCTCATAATATTTTCCATCTAATGCCACTGTATTAAGACCTATATGAATTAATAATTCGACCCCTCGTTCAGAAGTAATCCCTATAGCATGTTTAGTAGGAAAAATAGCTGATACAACTCCATTTACTGGAGAAACAACTTCCCCCTTTGCTGGAATAATAGCTAAACCTTCTCCAACAGCTCCTGATGAAAACACTTCATCTTCTACCTCTGATAATTTAATTTGTTTTCCATCAAGTGGTGAAAAAATTTCTTCTACATTACTTTTTGTATGAACATTAGCTTTAGAATCATTGCTTTTAAACTCATTAGCTTCTTTCTCCATTTCTTGAAATTCCTCTGGTTTCAATCCAAAGAAATATGCAAGAACTGCTCCTACTCCTAAGGCTGTTCCTATTCCTAATAAATATCCGAAGAATGGTGTGTAAACTGGCATTGAGAATACATTGTGAAACACATAAGCATTCATAGTTACTCCAAAAGCTCCACAAATACCACCACCTATTGCTCCTGAAATTGCTAATATAGGTATTGTTTTTTTATACCTTAAAATAATTCCATAAACGATAGGTTCAGTTACACCTGCTAATAATCCTGTAATGGCTGTTGAGCCAGATAAAGCTTTTAACTTTGAGTGTTTTTTTGATTTTAAAAATAATCCAATGGCAATACCAATTTGAGCAAATACTGCTGCAACTGCAGCTCCTTCTATAGGATCTCCTCCAAGTACTGATAGGTTTTGTATAGTTATTGGTGTGAATCCCCAATGAAGACCAAATATAACCATAAAAGGCATCCCGCCGCCTAAAATAATTCCAGCTAAAATGTGATTTACATTGATTAACCACATTACAAAATTTGATATAATATCACCAACATTTGTTCCTAATGGTCCAAATAATATCACTGTTAATGGAACCATAATTAATAAGGAAATTGCCGGTACTAAGAATAATTGTAAATCTTTTAAAATGATCTTTTTTAAGAATTTATCAACAAAGTAGTAAATAAAAATAGCTATAAATATTGGAAATACTGTTGCCGCATAAGAAACTGGAATTACTTGAATTCCTAAAAATGTAACTGCACCTTCTGATCCGATTAAGGCTGTAAAAGTTGGTTCTAATAGAGCAGCCCCAATAACACCTCCAACGTATGGATTTCCTCCTATTTTAATAGCTAAAGTAATCCCTAAGAAAATTGGCAAGAAATAAAACACAGCATTTCCGGCCGCAGATAAAATTGCGTAAGTAGTACTGGCATCAGACATCCATCCCATATTAGTTAATATTGTAAGTAAAGTTTTAATCATACCTGATCCAGCTAAAGCAGGAATTAATGGTGAAAAGCCTCCTGAGATAACTTCAAAAACCTTTGATATTATTGATGTCTTCTCTCCTTTTTCTTGTTTAATTTCGCTGGTTAATCCTAATTTTTTAGTAATAGTTTCAAAATAATCTGTTACTTTATTACCAATAACAACTTGATATTGTCCTCCACTATTTACTACTGACAAAACATCGCTCATTTTTTCTAATTCAGATTTATCAGCCTTTGATGTATCTTTAAGCTTAAACCTAAGTCTAGTTGCACAATGAACTAAACTTATTACATTATCCTTTCCACCAACATTTTTAATTATTTGCTCTGATTCTCTTTCATGCTTCATAGTATATTCCTCCTTCAAGTAATTTTTTTATAAAAAAAGACCTAAGCTAATATAATCAGTAAAAAATTGATAATTATTTTTACTAATTATATTAACTTAGGTCACGCCTGCCAAACAGTAACGATCCTTTTTTATTTATTTTCAAATTATTTTCCTATTATAATTATATTAACCTACATAACTGTATATTATTATTTTCTATTTGCTTTTATGACTCAATCTATTTAGATGCAATGTCAAATATAACAATTCATTTTCAGTGATTTTCCAACCATACGTAGATTCTAGAAACTTTTTTATTTTTACTGAACAATTATAATCATCAGCATACTTTAACTTTATAATAGCTAATAATGAAGTATCTCCATCTACACTTTCACCAGTAAGCTGTCTTTTTACAAAATACCTTAAATGTGTGACAAATCTTGTATAATCAAAGGAATATTCATTTATTTCAATTCCATAGTTATACTTAACTATATCTAAAACATTATCTATTATCTTAGTTAATAAAAGTGTCTCCTCCATATTTTTAGTTTCTAAGTGAGCATTGGCAAAATGTAATGTTATAAAGGCTACTTCTGAATTTGGAATGTTCTTACCTGTTTTTTCTTTTAAATAATCTAATGCTTTTTGGCTAAATTTGTACTCGTCAGGATATATCTGTTTAATCTCCCATTGAAGTGGATTACTAAAAACTAATCCTTCATCGAGTCTTTTAATCATATAACTTATATGATCAGATAAAGTAATTAAAATAGTATCATTTAATTTATAACTCAAGAACTCTTTACCCATTTGTATAATCTCACTAGCAAGTTCAATATGGCTAAGAGGTATTCTATTAACTAATGTGTCAAAGTTATTTAATGATTCGTCATTAGTAAATATGAATTTTTTCTCTATTTTATTTTCTTCAATTAAATCCATTGGGTACTTTTGGTAGCCAATCCCTTTTCCCATTACAATCTGTTCTTCATCGAAATCATTTACAACCAGTACAACATTATTATTAAATACCTTCTTTACTTTCATAATAAACCTCCATAAAAATATACAAAAAAGACCTAAAACTGTAGTAATAATAAGTTATATACTCTCCATACAGCTTTTAGGTCACGCCTGATATATTTCTAAATCAGTAACGATCCTTATTCAAATATAATTATCATATTTAGAATATAACATGAAAATGATTTCTTTGTCAATCATATTATATAATTTTTAATTAAAATTTTTATGAATTTCCCATTACATCAAACTTTTTATATACTAAATAAAACAATTAATAGCACTATAATGAAAAATGTTAGAATTAATAAAAACCATGGAGTGCTCAATACAAGCATTCCATGGACACCAACCATACTAAAAACATCAGTTGTATAAAAAATTGTCCCTTTACACAAGATGTTGGCTTGAAATAAAGTTTGATTCAAACGGTACTGCAAACATTGATTTTATAATAGAAGAAACCCATGCATTTTGAACAAAGATTGAGCAAATTATCTTACTAGTTTTTCTTCCCCTAAAATATTACTCTTTTCTTTACTATAATTTCAAATTTAATCATAGAAAAAGACCAGTTAATCAAGCCCTTTAAAATCCACCATATTCTACATAAAACTATATGTTAAATTTTTTAATTTTACCTTATGTCTCACAATGGTTTTCTCCATTTGACAATCTATAATACTTTTTCTATTTATAAATTAAATTTTTTAATATTTCTTAATTCTACCTTTAAAAATCACATTAAATTTAATGAATGAAGATCCCTTATTTATCCACAACAAATTCCAAAAGTTTTCAAAAATAAAATCGGCATGAGTTAAATTAATTAATCAAACTCATGCCTAATAATTATAGATAACATTAATTAAGATACCTTATCTATATTTCATTATAATAATTCATAATTCAAGCATAAAGGAACATTATAATTTTTATTTCTTATGAGTTCTGCATCTATATTATAAATATTTTTTAATACTTCCTTATTCATTATTGAACTTGGTTCATCTTTATAAAGTATCTTCCCATCTTTCATTGCAACAATGAAATCAGAATACTTTGCTGCATGGTTAATATCATGTAAAACCATAACTATTGTACACTTATGTCTTTCATTTAAGTTTCTTACAATACTAAGTACTTCAAGCTGGTGAGACATATCTAAAAAAGTAGTTGGCTCATCTAATAATAATATGTCTGTTTCTTGTGCTAAGGCCATTGCTAACCAAACTCTTTGCCTTTGTCCTCCAGATAAATCTGATAATTCTCTTTCTCTAAAGTCAATAGTATTAGTTACCTTTAATGCCCATTCAATCTTTTCCTTATCTTTGCTAGATAATTTATTTATATTAGATCTATGGGGATATCTTCCGTAAGAAACTAGCTCTTCTACCTTTAATTCTGAAGGAGCTATAGGATTTTGTGATAATATAGCAAGCTTTTCTGCTATTTCCCTACTCTTCATATCATCCATATCTTTATTTAGAAGAAATACTTCACCTTTTTCCTTTTTAAGTATTCTTCCTATGCTTTTTAATAAGGTTGATTTACCACATCCATTTGGGCCAATAATACTTGTTACTTTTCCCGCTTCAATGCTTAAATCTAACTCTTCAATTATTATCTTTTTATCATATCCTATTTTTAAATCTTTTATATTAATAGCATTCTTCATATCTTACCTCTTATGACTTAAATAATAAATATACAAAATAAGGAATACCAATGATAGATACTACTATTCCTACAGCTAACTCTGAAGGAGCAAAAACAGTCTTAGCAATAAAGTCTGATATTACTAAAAGAAAGGCTCCAATTAAAGCTGTTACAGGCATAAGTTTTCTATGTTTTATTCCTACTAGTTGCCTTGCTATATGGGGTGCCATTAATCCAATAAAACCAATATTCCCAGCAACACATACGCAAGAACTAATTAACCCAACACAAGCAAATAGTAATTTTCTTTTTTCTTTTTCTAAGTTTATACCTAAGCTAATTATACTACCTTCTTCTAATTGAAAATAATCTAGTAAATGAACCTTTCTATACAGATATAATCCTAAAAATATTATCCAAGGAAGCATCATATAAATAAAAGTCCAGTTTGCATTATATATAGATCCTGTTTGCCAAACAGCAGCAAATTCAAAATCAGAAGCATTCATTTTCATTGAAAAAAGCATAGAAATAGCTGAAAAACCACTATTTATAGCTATACCAGTTAAGATAAGCCTTTGCATATCCATCTTGTTATTATTCTTTGAGAATAATAATATTAACATTGCTGCTGCTATACCGCCTATAAAACCAAAGATAGGCATAGCAAATATACTTAAAAAATTGCTTCCATCTGATACTGATGAATTAAAATGTACAAAAAACATGTATATAATAACAGCAGCCCCTGCTCCAGAATTTATTCCTAGTATCCCTGGATCAGCTAATTCATTTTTAGTAATTCCCTGTAGGAAAAGCCCTGCTATTGATAAACCTACTCCAACTAAAATAGCTATTATTATTCTTGGAAGTCTAAATTCAAATACTACTAATCTAAACTTCTCATTATCATTTAAATTAAATAATGTTTGAAATACTTCTCCAATACTAATATCAAACATACCATTAGTTAAATGTAAATAAAATGCTACTACAATTAGCAATAATAATGCTATTACTATAAAAGAATATTTAAGTTCTCTCTTATGCATTTTTTGCCCCTCCTTTAGTTTTTATCATATATAAAAAGAAAGGTACTCCAATAATAGCAGTTACTGTTCCAATAGGTGTTTCAAAAGGATATTCTATGTATCTACTTATTAAATCACATAAACTTAAGAAGAAAGCTCCTCCAATTAAAGAATAAGGAATTATATATTTATAATCATGTCCAACTAAAATTCTAATTATATTAGGTATTACTAGTCCAACAAAAGCAATCTTTCCAACTAATGCAACTGAAGTAGCTGTAAGTAAAACCACTGCACCCATAGATAAGAACTTTACTATATTTGTTTTTTGCCCTAAACTAATTGCTATATCTTCTCCTAATGAGCTTATTGTTATATCCTTAGCCACCATAATTGCTATTAAAACTCCAACAATTCCTATTGGTATAATTATTTTTAATAAATCAATATTTACAGCATGGACTTTTGTATTATACCAAGCTGAAATAGTTTGAGATGCTTGAAAGTACATTGCAATTGCTGATCCTAAGCTACTTAGAAAGCTACCTACTATGGTTCCTATAATGGCAAGTCTAACTGGTGATAATCCATTTTTTATAGATGAACCTATTCCTAAAACTAATAAGGATCCAACTATAGATCCAACTATAGAAACTAAAATTAAACTTCCATTTGAAAGTTCAGGATAGAAAACCATAGCTATAGTAATAAAAAAAGCTGATCCATCATTTACACCCATTAATGAAGGTGATGCCAAATAATTCCTTGTTATACCTTGCATAATTGCACCAGCTAAAGCTAAAAATCCTCCAACAACTAATACAGCTATTGCTCTAGGTAATCTATTATTCATTATTATTAAATGATCTACGTTATTTATATCAAATTTAAATATAGCATTATAAACAACTTCTCTTGGTATAGTTTTAGTTCCTAAAGTAACAGATAAAATAGTTACAGTGATTATTCCTACTATACATATCATAAATATTATTAAAAACTTTTTATTAAACTTCTTCATATTTGTCCCCTTAAAAATTGAGCTGTCACAAAGACAGCTCACTCTTTTTATTTTAATAAATTATCTACAACTGCATCTAAGAATCTAACCTTTGACCAAGCTGTTCCCCCTTGTGCTAAAGGATCAACTGTGTTAACAAATACTTTGTTGTTTTTAGAAGCTTCTATACTCTTAAATATAGGATTCTCTAGTAATTGATTTAAAGCTTCAGGTGAATCAGTATTCTCAGAATTATCAAATTGTAAGAATATAGCATCTGGATTTATTTCTGCTAAAGTCTCTATAGTAAGTTCTGCTTGTGCCTTTGAATTTGTAATTATTCCAGGAACCTTTATTCCTAAATCAGTATATAAAACTGGATTTAAATATACATCTGCCGGATATACATACATTAATCCACGTCTAATTCTAATAACTAAAATATCTTTATCTTTATATTCACTTGAAAGTTCTTCTTTGGTCTTTGAAGCTTTTTCTTCATAATCTGAAATTAATTTATTAGCTACATCTGTCTTGCCCATTATCTCTCCTAGAGCCAACAGATTATCTTTCCAGTTAGCTGATATATGTGAATACGGTAATGTTACTGCAATCTTATTTAATTTATTCATTACCTCTTCTCCAAATTTCGAACTTCCTATAATAACATTAGGATTTAAGCCTAATATAACTTCTGAGTTAGGATTCATCTTGTCTCCCACTAAAGTTGCACTTTTAAAGTTTTCTTCTAAATATTTAGGTACTTTACCAGCAACCTCTAGCACTCCTTTTGCTTCAACTCCTAGAGTTGCTGCATCTTCCATCCCTTCTAAACTTGCAAGTACTATATTCTCAGCCTTTTTGTCAAAAGAATACTCTTGTCCTAAATAATTTATTGTAAATGGCTTGTCTTTATTTTCTACACCATTCTTTTCTGAAACATCATTCTTAGTACAAGCTGTTAAACCTGCAAATAAAACTACTGTTAAAAATAAAGTTAAGTATTTTTTCATATTGCCCCTCCATTAGTATTGATAATCATTTTCAATTTATGATTATTTTATCAGAATTTTTCAGAAGGTAAAATAGACTTTCGGGAGAAATTTTTGTACTTTTGCCACTTCTACCTTTTTACTCTTAAACTTTTAACTAAATTACTATTAACTTCTCTGTATTTTCTAGGGCACATACCTACATTTTTTTTAAATGTTTTACTAAAATAGAAACAATCATTATATCCAGTCATATCAGCTATTTCAAAAATTGTATAGCTAGAAAACTTCAATAACCTTTTAGCTTCCTTGAGTCTATATTCTGTTAAATATTTTATTGGTGATAATCCTGTTACTTCTTGAAAAACATCACTAAATCTTCTTCTATCCATATTTAATATTTCAGCTATTTCACTAACTGACATGGGCTCACTAAAATTCTTATTTATGTACTCAATTCCCTTATTAACTAATTTTAATTTGTCATTATATTGTACTGCTCTTACATTTTCAACTAAAGAATTAATTAAATTTATAAATTCAACTTTACATGAAAACTTTGTGAAACTATCAGGACTTAATGATTTATCGCGGATGTTTTCACAGTATTTTAATAATGGCAGTCTATCCTCTATTTCTAAATAAAAGGATCCCTCTTCTATACTTTCAAATTTCTTTACAGTAGAAATATTTTTATAATGAACTACATAATACTCTATTCCTACATCTTCTGTTTCAACTTCTATATCCATTCTTGAGCCACAATGTAAAATGGTATTATTATTTAAAATATATTTTTGCTTATTTACTGAGAAAGAACACTCTCCTCTTATAGGTATTACTATTCCACATAAATCTTTAGCAGTTTTTCTATTAAGATCTTTTTCATTAGGTGGCAATTTAGCTTTAAAAATATCAACAAATTCAATAGAGCTTTCAGAAAAATATTCAATTAACCAATTAATACTTTTTTTCATCATTGTTGACCTTTCCTTTCTATTATTTTATACTAATTACTAAATATTAACACAAAGGAGCATCTTATATGGATAATTTTAAGATAAAATCAAACTATACTAATAGCTTTTATGATATTAAATTCTACATTCCAGAAGAATCAAATGCAAATGATTTACCACTAATAGTAGTACTAGATGGTGGATATTATTTTGAAATAGTTAAGTCTTGCATAAAACAACAAGGTCAATTATTTGTTAAAACTGGTGTTAAACCTGCTATAGTTGTAGGAATATGTCATCAAGAATTTGAGAAAAAAGAAAAGAGATTTTTAGATTTTACAGCTCCAGCTGAAAAATACTTTGTAGATGAAAAAAGGAAATTTATGATACCTGATAATCTTGGTGGTAGCGAAGATTTTAATTCTTTTATAGAAAAAGAACTTCTACCAATAATCCAAGCTAATTTAAACTTCCATAAAAATGATATGACTATAATCGGACATTCTTTAAGTGGTTATTATGTATTATGGAACTTATTAAAAGGTTCAAATATCTATAAAAATATAATTTCTTTTAGCCCATCAGTATGGTGGAATGATTATGAAATTTTAAACTTCAAAAACCTTGAACATAGTGATAAAAATGTATTTATAGGATTAGGGAAAAAAGAAGGTTACATGGTTGATGGAGCTGAAAAAATATATAATAAAATAAAAAGCTTTAATGATAACTGTAGTCTCTATATTGCGCCAGAAGAAAACCATGGTTCTGTAGTTATAACTAGTATTAGTAGAGCTCTTAGATATATTTTCTCAATTTAACAAAAAATATTGTACATTTTAAAACCCCAAAAATCTTCTTATTTCTTTTCAATTAAATACCTTTCTAAATACTTAATACTATTTCTATTTTAAATTTACATGATATATTTTAACTTCTAATCGTAGGTATCACTATATAAAATAAAAGAGAATAATTATTATTCTCTTTTATTCATTTTTCAAGTCATTCTTAATCCGGTATGCCTTAAATAACTATAATCAAATCGTAATTTATAATCTATTTCCCAAAATAGTAAAAGATTAATTTGCTTGTGATACAGTTCTCCTTAACTACTTCAAATGAAGTTCTTCCATTTTATTCTTATGTATATATTCTACATAAATATGGTATAATTCTAAAGTACAATATTGCAAATACGTAGTAGGATGGCTACGGGGGTTTTGAACATTTTATCCCCCTTGGACTATTGGTGAATATATCATCATAGTTAGGGGGGTGGTATTGGATATGCTAGAATTAACTATAAAAAGCTTTGTTACTATTTATATTATTGAATTAGTTTTAAAACATAATCTTTTTATTTCTAAGTTAATTATCAAGATTAAATTTCTTGGTATTCATATAGAAATTAATGGCAAAGAGAAAAAGCACCCATCCGACAAAGAATAGTGCTTAACTCTTAATTAAATATTTATTTAATTCATTC
Organism: Clostridium sp. ZBS2; assembly: GCF_023845855.1. NCBI lineage: Bacteria > Bacillati > Bacillota > Clostridia > Eubacteriales > Clostridiaceae > Clostridium > Clostridium sp. ZBS2. The sequence goes on along the minus strand of NZ_JAMQIF010000006.1, from coordinate 221,092 downwards.
AATAGCCCTAAAACAAAATAAATGTTCTAAGGAAGCTTAGTGTTGGTAGCACTAAGCTTTTCTTATTTATATTATATCAAATTTTCATTAAAAATAAACATATATTTTTTTAATTCTTCTTATAAATTTTTTCCATTATATACTCATTATAGCCTGAGTCATCATTCAATTGTTCTTTTATTATCTTAAATCCTCTATTTATATAAAATTCTACTGCTTTTTATTATCTTTATATACTGCTAAATTTAACTTTTTATATTTATCCATTGCATAATTTATTAACTTTTTTCCTATACCAGCTCCTTGATAATCCACGTCTACAAATAATGCTCCAATAAATTCATTATTTATTACACTTATAAAACCTTTGATTCCTTCTATATCTTCATATAAAAAAGTATTAGCCATAGGAATGTAAATATTTCTTACATCAGTATAACTCTTTTCCCAATATTCTTTAGATATAAAGTCATGTGCTTTAATAGTACTTTTTAACCATATATCCATTACTTTATCAATATCTTTATTTTCTAAGCTTCTTATCATATCAATTCATTACTCCTTATATCCTATATCTTTAATATTATTATTTACTATTAATCTATACCAAGTACATGTATCATTCTGCATTATACTTATACTAAAAAGTGCCTTAAGTAATTAACTTATTAATCACACTAAGACACTTAATTTATTATAATAAATAATAATCCTTCTGATACTATGTTCTGTAAGATAATAACTTTCAGATATTTCTTTTACAGTTATCCCGTTATTGTACTTATTAATTATTTCTCTATTTCTATTGTTCAACTCTTTTCTAAATCCACTTTCTTCTCCCCCAAATTTTTTATTATTGCTTTTTCTTGGTATATATATATTTGCCATCAATATACTCTTGTAATATCTCTATAATATATGACGGTAAAATATCTTTTGCATTTTCATATTTCATAATTTTTGCTCCTATCTACTTTTATTGGTACATAGTCGAGCAAAATCTAATCTGGCTATATAAGCCGCATTTAAGATAAATACGGCTCCAAACAAATTTTATTATGGACTTTGCTCGGAGCCTCATACATTTTCAAAATGTATAAATTCTCTCATTATATTTCACCTCCATATATAATTTTCTGTATATTTTAATATACTCAATTAATTTTTGCAGTTTTTATAAAAACCTCATTTACTTAGATACAGTTCATTATACATAATTCTAAATCTAAACAAATGAGATGATTAATTTGATATTCTACCTTTAAAAACATAATTTATATACCAATTATAACATCTAACCTAAAAAACTGTTTTTTATATATTTTTCAGCTTAGGCATACTTTTGCACCAAGAATGTAAAAACACCACATTACTGTGATGTTCTTATTTTATCCTATCCTTAAAGAAACATATTTTCCCTAACATAGAAATCATTATTAAAATTCCACCTATCCAAAATAAAAATATTAATGGCTTGGTTGTATATTTTGCACCTTCTGTTATTATTACATCTTCTAAAAAATTATGAATTATTATAGCCTCTACAGTTTCTTGATTTGTTACCTTTTCTTCTAAAAACATTCCCATTTCACCAAATATAGATGATGTAATACTACCTAATATCATTAATATAAATCCAATATGCGCTATATTTGCTAATTTATTTTTGATCTTATTAAAATAAATTATTTTTAAAAGTAATGGAAACATTAGTATCCAAAGGATAATCAGCCATTGAACTTCTCCAAACTTTGTAATCCAGCTTATTGTTATAAGTAAAATTGTATTTATTATTGATATAATAGCTAAATTCCCCTTAAATAAATCCTTCATATAAATGAAAAATAAAATTGAAGAAATTATTGCAAAAGCTAATGATAATAAATTATAAAAATCAACTTCAACATTATAAGATGAATAAATAGGTAAAGTAGTACCTATTAAAATAAGTGCAGGAAATAAATATGTAATACTACAAAATACCGATAATACTTTTTTTAAAGTACCGTTATTCTTTACTATATCTTTGTTTTGTTTACTTTTTATAGCAATTATAAATAATAATACACATAAAAAGCTAATTAAAATCAATATTGGCTTTGACATGGTGGAAATATTATATGAATGTACTGATTTCCCTTCTAATATTCCGCTTCTTGCCAAAAATGTTCCAAAAACAGCCAGAGTAAAAGGCAACATAGTTACATAAGGCTTTACTTTTTCCTTATGAATAATAGCCACTAAAATTAACCATGGAACTAATGCAGCATTCTCAATTGAATCCCATGCCCAATATCCTCCCCAACCTAATGCTTTATAAGCCCATATACTTCCTGTAAATATTCCAACTCCTAAAAAAAGCAATGAAATATAAGCCCATTTTTTCTCTACCCTATGTGAAAAACTTTCACAAAACAATATAGCCATAGCTGAATATCCTATAAACACCAATGGTGGATGTATAACCATCCAAGGATTTTGTAATGCTATATTGAGTCCTTTTCCCTCACTAGGAATTACTTTTTCAATTGCAAATGGGTTACTTATATAAACAAAGATAATAAGTGCTGTAGTGATAATCATATAAATATTAAAAGATTTGTTATTTCCTTTTATAGCAATCCCTAGCCAAATAGAACTAACTGCCCATAATAAAAAGGAACCACTTTGCCCTGCCCATAAAGCTGAAATCTTATACAGAGGTTTTAAATCTGTCGATATATGTTCTACTACATAACTATATCTAAAGTTACAAGTATACTGATAATATAGAATTAAAATTAATGAGGCTGTTAAACTTATGGCAGTAATTATTAAAATTATATCTCTTATCTTTTTATTATGTATTAGTATATTAATAGGTAGTATTAATATACTACCTATTACAGCTATAAGAATAAGTAAATTTCCTAAATTCATTTTTTTCTACTCTCCCTCATATTTATGTATTTTATTATTTCCCTTATTCTCATGACAAGCCGTGCATTTTTTAATAAAATCAGGTTTACCATAAATCTTTTTTGGTATCTCATTATCTTGAGGAAGTGATGATATCCATTCAGCATGTGGACTATTATGACAAGTTGCACATTTTACTTTTCCATTCATACCTTCTGGTCCATTTTGTAGATAAGCCTCCCTGTATAGTTGATTATCTTTTATACTATAAAGTTCTCCATGACAATTACTACATTTTGGTTCATCAAGCCAAGCTTTTCTTCCATCCTTCAAAGACTGAGCTACATTTTCCATGTTTCCATGTCATTTACTATCACTGCAAGTAATACCTGCTTTATACATAGCTCCTCTATTACACTGTGTTTCAACCCCTGGATGACAATTGTAGCATGTATTTTGCAAATCTGACATACCCATAATTGATGCATGAAAATCATGTACTGCCAGAGAAAGACTTGGAACACCTTGAGTCCCTGATGCACCTAACGTATTATCTGAATGGCACTCATTACATTTATGTCTTTTATTATTATTTAAATCAGAATAAAGACTTGTTTTCTCTTTCCTATCATGAGCCTTTAATATGTTTACATAAGTATCTACCTTTCCATGACAATTACTACAACTCATTTCATCTGATACTGAAACTACAATACTATCCTCTTGTGCTAATACCTTTTTGGTAGCCTCATCAATTACTGTAACAGTCATGGTTTGATATGGATTTCTTACCTTACTTCCATCGTTAAAAGGTGTTACTGGAATGTATTCAGCTTCATAATAATTTTTATCCTTTGACAATTTACAAACTCCACTTAAATAATTCCCAGCAATTCCTTCATTAAGTTTTAAATCATAGCCATAATCTTTAGCATACTTCCAAAAATTACTTTTATCAACTGATGTAGTATTGTTATTCATTTTGTATTCTACTATTATTCCACTATCTATAAGTTTAGCCTTATCTACTCCCTTCTCAAAGACTTGGACCTTAACGGTATTAGCTGGTGGTAATATCATAAAAGCAGAATAATCATCTTGTATACAATGCATTCCAGAGTCATTATATGCTAATATCAAATATTCTTTTTCTGCTACTTTAAATAAAGCTTTAGATTTCATTGCTTTACTATTAATTAAAATTGCTAAGATGGAAACTGCTAATATAACACAACTTTTTAATGCTTTTTTCAATGTTTTATTTCCCATCTTCATTATATTTCCTCCTCGTATAATATTAATCTCTATTTATTATTACCTTATTCATTTAAGATATGAACAAAATCATATATTACTGAAATATATCTTTCAATCAATTCTTCTATTTTATTAAGGATTTTCTCTTAAACTATTCAATATTTCAAAAAAAGAAAAGACTACGTTGAATATCTCTATCACCATAATCCCCAATAAACTTCTTAGACTCAGTAATAAAAACTAATCTAATTTCATAAATAATTTTTCAAAGTCCTCTAAAGATGGTATTGTAACTGCTTTTCTAAATAATCTTTTTAAGATAGGACACTATATCATATCTTTACTCTAAGAAACTTTTAGATAAAAAAACATATTTCTACCAATTACACCGTATTGTAAACGGATGAAATCAACTATTTATTAACTAGTGGTGAATGACCTTCCCCACTATAAATCCTCAAACGCTAAAAAACCACGACATCTAGTCGTGGTTTTGAATGGTGGAGGCGAGGGGTATCGAACCCCTGTCCGAAAGTAGATGCATCTGACTTTCTACGAGTGTAGTCTATATATTAAAATTCGCTCATATGAACGCCTATAGACAGGCAACATACTTGCTAGCTTCATAAATACCCCTTTAGCTCAAAGCTTTGCTAAACTTCGTTTCCCACTTTAATGACACCAGTGATCCGAAGCGTGGGCACCCCGGGCTGATGAACAGCGCTAAATTAGGCTGCTAATGCAAAATTGTCTTCTGCGTTTATCTTTTTGCATACTTGATTAACGAGGTGACATGCTGCCTCGACTCGCTTATCAAACTCCTCTTACCCCCGTCGAAGCCAAAGCGCCCCCATGTTAGTAACGAAGTTTGAAACTTTTATATTCAATTTTCGTCTGTTCCTAAATTATATATTATAAAAAAAGCAATGTCAAATATCATATTACTACAAAAATCCCAGAAAATAGATTTTATATTGGGAACAAGCNNTGCTTATGTATATATCAATACTTTACTAAAGAGAACTTTTTAATTTGTTTATCTACTTTCTAAGAACTCAGTTAACTTATTTACAGTTGACATATCTTCTCTTTCTAAGTCTGTAGGTTGTAATTTTATTCCTAGCTCTTCTTCTATTTGAAGTAACATTTCAATTATTGCTAAAGAATCTAACAATCCTGCTTCAAAAAGATCTAAATCTAAATCTTCTGCAATTTCATCATTTCCAGTAACTTCAATAAACATTTCTAATACCTTTTCTTTCATAATTAATACACTTCCCTTTTATATTTAGTGCAACAAATGCTACATAATTCCTTAAGCTTTATATTAAAATATCAGCATTACTTTAAAACATGACCATTAATTTAATTTTAAATTCATTGTAATAGTATTTTCTTTATTTAAATAAATATCCAGAAAATATTAGCATACCAAAACATACTATATGAAATGTTATTACTCTCTCAGTCATTTGAAACCACTTTTCTTTTTTATGCTTTTTATAATAAGTTGATTTTCTTTGATATATATCAGTTAAAACTAATGCTGTTCCTTGATATAATCCATAAATTATATAATATATAGTTAAACCATGCCATAACCCCATTATAAACATTGTTATTATTTGTGCTACATGAGATGCTATAAATCTATTTTTAAATCTTTTCTTTCTCATTGAACTTAACACAAATCTTGAAAAAATATAATCACCAAACCATCTAGATAAAGATATATGCCATCTAGTCCAAAATTCTTTCATATCTTTACTTATAAAAGGCTTATTAAAGTTTTTCGGAGTTTTAATTCCATAGATATAACTAGTTCCAACTGCAAACAAACTATAACCTGCAAAATCAAAGAATAAATATAGAGTATATGCATACATATAATTCAAACTGTTTAATACTGTTATATTTGTAGATATTTTAAAAAGCCAATATGTATCTATTAAATACGCTAAAACAAATTTATAACCTATAGCTATAATTATTTTCTTGAATCCTGGTATTAAATATTCATTTATATATGTTTCTTTTTCTATTTTAGTATTTAAATTATCCTCAAATCTTTTCCATCTATCAATAGGTCCTGAACTTAGTGTTGGAAAAAATATTATAAAGTATATAAATGTAGTAAAATTTATTTCTGTAATTCTTCCATCATAAATTTCAATTATCATTTGGATAGCTTTAAAATTCAAGTATGATAAACCAATAAATCCAATTAATGATGAATATTTAGTAACTCCTGCTAATTTTGTTATAATAACAGGAATCATTGATAAAAATAATATTAACCAATAAATATATTTATTATCTGTTTTCTTTCTTATAAATAAATACATATAAATTAAAAATGTTTCTATTAATAAAAATATTAGAAATAAAGATAATCCTATACTTTTAGTCATTATTAATAAAATCATAAGAAATGAAACAATTATTCCATAATACTTTGGTTTAACTCCATTTAAAGCTAATATTATCGCTGGAATAAATGTTAATAATAATAAATATAAATAAAAATAATCTCCATATTGCGTTAACTTCATTATAATTCCTCCGCTAATTTCTTCCTATCAATTTTTCCGTTTATATTAGTAGGAAATTCTTTAACTATTTTTATATTTCTAGGAACCATATATGAAGGTATTAATTCACTTAGTTCTTTTTTTATCATTATTCCATTTTTTAATCCACTTAATCCATTATCTTTCTTTAATTCAATGAAAGCAGTTAAATATGCTATCTTTCCATCCTTATTTACTGGAACAACGGATGCATTCTTTACATTACTCACTTTTACTAAATTATTTTCTATATCTTCTATCTCAATCCTATATCCATTAAGTTTTATTTGAAAATCTTTCCTACCACAATAATATAACTTACCATGAACATAGTATCCTAAATCACCAGTTCTGTAAGCTCTGCATCGTTTTCCATCATACTCATCATAGTAAAATGATTTTTTTGTAATTTCTTCATTGTTAAAATATCCTTTACTTACACTAGGACCGACTATTATAATTTCTCCTTTTTCTCCATCTTTTAAACTATTACCATTTTCATCAATAATTTTAACAATTGAATTTTTCATAGGATACCCGATAGGTAAACTTCCGTCTTGTTCTAGTACTTCTTTATTCATATCATTTATACTAATTGCTACTGTTGCTTCTGTAGGACCATATCCATTTATAATTCTTGTATTTGGAAACCTATTTAAAAGCGCTTCACATAATGGCTTTGGAAGTACCTCTCCTACAAATACCATTGCTTTTAATTTGGGCAACATATTAGAATTAAAATTTGTTTCAGTTATGCACATTCCAGCAAATGAAGGAGTAGATACCCATATATTAATATCTGACTTCTTAATATTGTTAAACATCTGCTTTAAATTTGAAAGAGTATTCTTTGAAAATCCATGTAGTATTTTTCCATAACATAATGCTGGATAAATTGAAGCCACTGATAAATCAAAGGAATATGCTGCTTGATTCATAAATATTTCTTCATTTTCATCTAAATTCAAATAATCTGCTATCCATTCAACAAAATTATCTAAATTGTTACTGCTTATTTGTACTCCCTTTGGCTTTCCTGTACTACCAGAAGTAAATAATATATAAGCATTTTCATCTTCTTTTACCCAATTTTCTGCTTTTACTTCTAAACCGCTATATTCATTAACTATTTCTTTAATTTCTTTTTCTTTTAAAACTAATATATTATCGAAAATATTTCCTTCACTAAAATCTATAATTATTTTAGAATTAACTTCACTAATAATTGCTTCTACTCTTTCTTGTGGATAGCTTATATCTATTGGTACATATGCTCTTCCTGATTTTAATGCTGCTATCATAACTGCCATCATTAAATTTTCCTTATTACCATAAATAATGATTGGAGTTCTATCATTATTAAATTCTTCTAATAAAAAACTTGCTACACTTTCAGATATATAATCTAACTCTTTGTATGTCATAAATTCACCATCACAAGTTAATGCAACTCTATTACTTTTTGAAAATTTCTTTATTCCTTCTAATATTTTCATTTTAACTACACCTTTCTTTAAAATTGATTATATATAAATGGAATTTCATTAAATGGTTCAAATGCTAATATTAAAATAGCAAAAATAAATATTATTGAACTTATTAAAGCAAATTTTAGTGCTTCATTATTCTTTAAAATGTTTATAAAGTTCTTCATCTACTTTAAGCCATCCTTTCCATCCTAAATGCATTACATCACACATAAAATAAGGTGTATATTCTTCATCTTTTAAATTCAAAACGTCAAAGCCTCTACCTTCAGCCATTCGTTGTACTTTATCATAAAAATTATCTCTTTCTTCTTTTTTAATTCCAATATGGTCATACCATAATCCATTAGTAGGCATTAAAATTATATATGGTCTTATTCCTAATTCATTGCAAGTGTCTAAATATAACTCATAATCTTCAAATTCTTTTGACTTCATTAAATCAACATTCTTATTTGCATCTTTTTGTGAATCTACGTTATTTTTTAAATTGTTATTATAGTAATAGTCATAAACCATAAATTCATTATTAGTTACTTTAGATTTGCCTTCTTCTTCTGCTCTTTTATATTCTTCATTCCAATCAACTGCTCCACTTTTAATTGCTTTTCTTTGAGGTAAAGTTCTTAATTTTTTATATAATAATCCCTTATCTTTCAGTTTAACCATTTCTTTTCTTACTATAAAATAAGGTTTAAATGCTATATTAGCTATTTTATAAAAAAAACTATCATTAATATATATTTTAGAATATAGTCTTTCCGGTCCAAATTGAGTATTTCCGGTTAATAAACTACATATCCTTTTTGCATATTGATTTTTATTATTTTTACTTATTTTATCGTTGCTTAAAAACTCATAAAATTGTACTGGTGAAAAATTTGCTTGAAAACCTCCTGAATCTATTCCATTTTCATCTAAGAACCATTGAAGTGATAGTATTAGTGCAACTTTCTTTCCTTCCATATCTACTTGTTGTTGACTTCCTAAAATAGATATTTGATGTAAATGTTGAGAATAAGATCTTCCATTTGTAACAATTGTATCTAATCCTTTAACTGGGAAAAATATTGTAGGTAATTGTGAAACTGGAGAAGCTAACTCTGATGACCCTTGTAATACTAGTTCGTTATTTTGGGTAACGTATTCGTTAAATACCACTCCCTTGTCTTTGTATATACTTCCATATTCTTTGTCTATGCTGCTTAATTCCTTCTTGCTTAACATGTCATCTAATTCTTTATTTAAAAAACTATTTAAAGAAATAACTGTTATTAATACTATAGCAATTGGAAGTATTACGTATATAAATTTTTTTCTCACTTTGCTCCTCCTTTTTATAATTGTATCTAAAAATCTATATATATTATTGAGTAAATTTGCAATTATAAGTTTACATAATACAATTAGTATTTTATATAAATAATCATATTAATATTTTGTATAGTATTACCTATTTTTAATTAATTATTACATTAATAATTTAAAATTATTTTATAAAATGGCTATGTTTTAAGTGAATGTTGATATTTTAGTATAAGGGCGAACTGGCATTGGAATTTGCTTTTTAGAACTCTTAAGTGAGAATCTAAATTTTATATTTAGCTTTTCGAACTTACTCAGCGAAGTCGAGTTTCCTTTTAATATTTACAATTAATTGCTTGTCAACAATCTTTGATTGGGAGCATGCATTAATTGGACTAAGCTTTATTTTAGTGTTCTTAAAGTAAATTCCTCTGTCCATGAGCTTTATACTAAAATATCAACACTGTTTTAAAACATAGCCTATAAAATTCACTTTAAATGTGTTACATTTGAAACAGATTTAAAATTCTCTATATACTATAATCAATATTACGAAATACGTAGTTTAATAAATATTCATTGTTATGGGGGTTATTTTTATGATAAGAAAAATTATTAAAATTGATGAAAATAAATGTACTGGTTGTGGACTTTGTGTTGATGCTTGCCATGAAGATGCTATTGGATTAATTAATGGTAAAGCTAAACTTTTACGTGATGATTACTGTGATGGGTTAGGTGATTGTTTACCTTCTTGTCCTACAAATGCTATTTCTTTTGAAGAAAGAGAAGCTCTAGACTACGATGAAGAAGCAGTCAAATTAAATATGGAAAATAAAAAAACATCTATACCTAAAACTTTAAATTTAAATAATAATGTAAATATACCTAAAGGTTGTCCTGGTTCTAATGCCAAAGTTATAAAACATAATGATTTAACTAATGAAAAAACAAATATTGTATCTTCTCAATTAAATCAATGGCCAGTTCAAATAAAACTTGTTTCACCTAAAGCAGAATATTTAAAGGATGCTAATCTTTTAATTGCAGCAGATTGTACTGCATATGCTTATGGAGACTTTCACAATAAATTTATGAAAAATAGAATTACTTTGATAGGTTGTCCGAAATTAGATAATGTTGATTATTCTGAAAAACTAATAGAAATATTAAATTATAATGAAATAAATAGTATTACTATTGTTCGTATGGAAGTACCTTGTTGTGCTGGAATAGTTAATGCCATAAAAAAAGCACTTATGGAAAGTGGAAAAGTAATACCTTGGCAAATTGTAACCATTTCTACTTCTGGAGAAATTTTAGAATAATATCTATGAAAATAAATACGGAGCAATTAATAAAACATTAATTGCTCCGTCCAATTTGTTTATACATATATTAACATTTTACTAAAACATATCCTTGTTATTTAATCATTTGAAAATAAACTCGTTAGTTCTGTTGCTTCATTGTATATGTTTTCAACACTTTCTTGTATGCTGTTAATTTGTTCTTCCTGTTCTTCTTGTAGTGTTGTTACTTCTTCTGTATTAGCTACATATTGTTCAGTAATAGCTGTTGTACTTTCAACATTTGATTGTACATTGTCTACTAATGAATTTATTTTTTCCACTAATCCATATTCTTTATATATGTCATCTTTGATATTTTCAAACATTTTTTGCATATCTTTAAAACTAATCAAAGTAGATTCTATAATATCTTTACCTTTTTCTGCTTCTTCATCACCTTTTTTAACAGATTTAACTACCATTTCTATCTTACTTTGTATACCTAAAATAGATTCTTCTATTTCATTAGTTGTTTCTTTAGTTTTTTCAGATAAACTTCGTACTTCTTCTGCAACAACAGCAAATCCCTTACCAGCTTCCCCCGCTCTTACCGCTTCTATAGATGCATTAAGTGCTAAAAGATTAGTTTGTTCTGAAATTTCTTTTATTCCTTTAAGTACATTTATAACTTGTTTCATATTATCACTGAATTCTATTACTGTTAAATTAGCTTCACTCATTATATTTCTAATGCTATTAATATGATCACTTGCTATATTAATACTTGAAAAGTTCTCATCTGTCTTTATACTAAGATTCTTAGAGCTGTCCTCAATTTCATTTGATAATTTTAATGTTGAATTTATTTCTTCTTTAATATACTGAACAGAATTTGTAATGTCAGACATACTAGTCACTTGAACTTCTATACCTTGAATTATTTCTTCCATTGCTCTTGTTACACTTTGTGATTGATCTCTTGTACTCTTAGTACTTTCATTTAATGTATTTATTTGACTAATTATATTATTAGTAGTATTGCCTATTTTTAAAATGGCACATTTTATTTCATTTTCAGACTGAATTGAATTCTCTAATGCTTCTTTGGACCATTTAACCATAAAATATAATGTTACTTCTGATATTATTACTGCAGTAAATTGAGTTACAAATATATCTATACCTTGTCCTCTTCCTAATAAATTAAACCCTATGATAAACTGAATAAATAATATAATTACATTTAATATTATTGAATAGCCTATTATTATTTTATGATCAAAGTATAATGAACTCATTACTAAAGTGGATAAAAATAATATTATAGCAAAACCTGTTCCACCTGCTAAAATTACAAAAACTAATTCTGCTATCATTATAACAAGCGGAATTCCTATTCCACATATCAAAGAATTACTTACAAATTTTTTTATGCATATTACACATACAGTTACAAATATACAAAATATTAATGTAGTTGTCCCTCTAACTAACCCATGTAAAATATATGACTGTACTATTAATGTTAAACATAAAATTAATAATAATTTAATGTTTAACAAATTTGCTCTTTCTAATTCATTTGTTCCTATTTTCATAATTCACCCTCCCCTAACCTACTTTATAAAATATAATAACATATTTATACATGCTCTTCTATTAAAACATATTTATTCTTATTTAATTTATAATCTGTGTTTATATATGCATAATTAAATATCACCGAGTAATTAAACTTAAGAATATTGAAAATGTTAATATTCTATTATTTTAGTTTTTATCCTATTAATTCCAAATATAGTATTGACAAAATTAGTATATAGCTGTATTATTGTATTATGTTATTAATACAATAATACAAGGAGTTGAAAATATGGGTTGGGAACTCAAAGATGATAGGCCAATATATTTACAGTTAATAGATCAACTGCAATTAAGAATTATTTCTGGTATATATAAAATTGGTGATAAATTACCCTCAGTAAGAGAACTTGCTAGTGAAGCATCTGTTAATCCTAATACAATGCAAAAAGCTCTTACTGAGCTTGAACGAAAAAAATTAGTATTTACACAAAGAACAAGTGGTAGATTTATTACGGAGGATATAGACTTGATTAATAAAATTAGAAATGATCTAGCTAAAAAAGAAATTGAAAGCTTTCTTAATAATATGAAAAATATAGGCTATACCGAAAATGAAATACTGAATATTATGGATGAATTTATGAAGGAGATGAAATAATGAATAATACACCTATATTAGAATGTAAAAATTTACTTAAAAATTATGGTGGAAAACAAGCCTTAAAAGGAATTGATTTAACAATTAATCGTGGTAGAATTGTTGGCCTTTTAGGACCAAATGGTAGCGGTAAAAGTACATTAATAAAACTTGCTAATTCCCTATTAACACCTACAAGCGGTGAAATATTAATTAATGGAAATAAACCTGGAGTTGAAACAAAAAAAATAGTTTCTTATTTACCAGAAAGAACTTATTTAAATGATTGGATGAAAGTATCTGACATCATAAATTTATTTAAGGATTTTTATAAAGATTTTAATTCTGATAAAGCTTATGATATGTTAAAAAATTTAAATATTAATCCTAATGACAAATTAAAAACTATGTCTAAGGGTACAAAAGAAAAAGTACAACTTATTTTAGTAATGAGTAGAGATGCTGAACTTTACTTTTTAGATGAACCAATAGCCGGTGTTGACCCTGCTGCTAGAGATTATATCTTAAACACTATTATTAATAATTATAATGAAAATGCAACTGTAATTATATCTACACATTTAATATCAGATATTGAACAAGTATTAGATGATGTTGTATTTATATCTTATGGTGAAATATACTTGACAAAAAGTGTTGATGAAATTAGAGAAGAACATGGAAAAAGTGTTGATGCTTTATTTAGGGAGGTATTTAAATGTTAGGAAAATTAATGAAATATGAGACAAAAGCAACCGGAAGAGTATTGCTTCCGCTTTATGCTGCACTTTTAATATTTGCACTAATTAATAAAATTTTTATGAATAATGACTTTTCTGTAATTGATAGAAATACTTTAGGTGGAATTCCAGCTTTCCTTAGTATATTTGCTTATGTTGCAACTATGATAGCGGTATTTGTAGTAACATTTTTTGTAATAATACAAAGGTTTTATAAAAATATTCTTGGTGATGAAGGCTATTTAATGCATACATTGCCTGTAGCACCTTGGCAAAATATATGTAGTAAACTTTTAGTTGCAATAATTTGGAGTATAGTAAGTGGTATTGTTGCAATGCTTTCAGTATTAATACTAACATTTAACTCTAATGCACTTAATCCAGATTTATTTAGAGACATCTGTAATGCATTTTCATTACTATATGCTCAATACGGAATTAGTGGATATATGGTTGGTTTAGAATTTATAATAGCTGCACTTTCACAACTAAGTATGGGAATTTTAATGATATATGCTTCTATTTCAATTGGTCACTTATTTAATAAGAGAAAAATACTTTCTTCATTTGGAGCTTTTATAGTTTTAAACATTATAATGAATACTATTATTTCTACTATCGCAATTATTTTCGCAGATAAATATTCTGGTTCAATGATTTCTTGGAATATTTCTTCATTAAATCAAGTTCATGAATTTTTTATTGGAGGAATATTATTTCATTTATTCTTCTTCATATGTTATTTTTTAATAACTAATTACATCATAAAAAATAAATTAAATTTAGAATAATTGCATTATATAAAAAATAGTTGAGATTTTAATCTCAACTATTTTTATTTACTATTAAATTTATTTATATCTCTATTTTTTACTCACTAATTGTTGGTAGTGAGCTTAAATTATTTGATTCATTTTGATCTGGTAAACTCCTAAGATATTCTTCTCCTTTTCTGGAAACACTAACTGATACACCAGCTATTTTCCCACCTTTGGCCATTTTCACTCCTTCTTCTTTAGATATTCTTTGACCATTTGAAAGTTCATATCCTGTTATTTCCCCTGAACTTTTTATTACAGCTGATATTAATTGTGTATTACTGTTAGGTGTAGTAACTTCTTTAGTAATATTAGTTGGTACTCCCCCTAACATTCCTTCATTATTATTCATAAAATCACACCTCCTATAATATTATGATGTTATTTTATCCTAATAATATATTTTAATTCATAAGAAAAATTTTTAATTTTTTTATTACTATATTTAATAAATACTTTTAATTTAAGTTTATTATTACTACTCTTATGGAAAGACTTTTTATTAATATATGACATTTTCATATTATTATCAAATTACAATTAGTAATTAAGAAACATAAAATATTTATTAATTACTATATCTTATATAATTTAAGTACCGTTTTAACTTTAATAATAATACTATACAGTAACAGCAATAAATATTTGAGGTGAATATAGTATGAATCCATTATTAAGTATGATATTTAGTGCATTATTTCCTAATAGTCCACTAGCTGGTATGATGAATGCTATGGGTGGTAATCCTATGATGGGAAACAATCCCATGATGGGTGGAAATCAAATGATGAATATGTTTGGCGGTGGAAATAACACCCAAGCTCAAGGAATGGGTGGTAACCCACTTTTAAATATGCTTATGGGCGGAATGAATCCTAATATGATGAATAATTCTAATATGAACAATAATCCTATTATGAATATGCTTATGGGAAATCAAAATAATGGTGGTAATCCATTTAATGGTATGAATAATATGAATAACATGAATAATATGAATAGAAATAATATGAACAACATGAATAGAAATATGAATAATAATAACAATTCCAAGCATAAAAGATAATGGAACACCAAAATGAGCCTTAAAACATTAAGGCTCATTTTGATTAATACATAAATTTAATATTATCATATTACTTTTTACAAAATATAATTTATTATAATACTATACTCAGTATTCTTGGATTCATTTCAACTCTTATTATAGAAATCAAAATTCCTTTTATAAAGTTTAGAAAAAAAAGTTTAAATATGAATTAAATTCTTTCTTTAAATTAATCAAAGACTATACCTTAAGTTTATTTCTTAACAGGTATAGTCTTTTTTATTATTTAGCCGCTATTACTTCCACTTCACATAATACATTTTTAGGTAATTCTTTTACTGCAACACAAGAACGTGCAGGGTTGCTAATAAAGTATTTTGCATAAACTTCATTAAACTTAGAAAAATCACTCATATTAGCAAGAAAACAAGTTGTTTTTATAACGTTAGAAAAATCAAGATGATTATCTTCTAATATAGCACTAATGTTTTTCATAACTTGAGTAGCTTGATCTTCAATATATTTTCCAATAACTTCTCCACTTGATGGATCTAACGGAATTTGTCCTGATGTAAATAATAAATTCCCAAAACTTACAGCTTGAGAATACGGACCTATTGCTGCCGGCGCTTTATCTGTCTTCGTAACTTTTAACATTTTAAATTCCCCCAATAATAATTGTATTCTTTTATAATTTTTAAAAACATATTACATATTGCTTTAATAGATATTTTAATACATACCAAACTTAAAATCTACTAACATTTTTCAATATTTTTCTAAAAATTCATCACAAAATTTTCATTTTCTTGTTTCAATAACAAAATATATTCCTTCATTTAAAATAATTTTTAACACAACTCATAATTAAGTACATTATTGCTATATATTATAGTAATGATAAAACAATTTATACTTAGGAGGGACTCATAATGTTTCAGATGTATTTTTATTATAAATTATATTTCCTATTGTCAATTCCCTTTATAGTACTACTTGCAACATTATTTCATTACACATATAAATTAAGTAATAATTCTTTATTAGTTGGTTTATTTACTCCTGTTAATGAAAGCATCTGGGAACACTTAAAACTTGCTGTATATCCTACAATAATTTGGTATATTATATCCTATATTATTTTCAATGATATAATATTAGATTGGGAAAAATGGTTTTGTTCTTGCACAATTTCAATGATAATTTCTTCAATTACAATAATTATTTTTTATTATACTTATACTGGTGCCCTAGGAATTCACTCTTTAGTTTTAGATATCTTCTCATTAGTCCTAGGCGTATCTATCGGACAATACATTGGATTTAAGGCTTATGCTAATTATGATCTAAGTAATAATTATCTATATTCTAGTCTTTTCTTTATTACTATATTTTTATTTACTCTATTTACATTTATTCAACCTAAAATACCTCTTTTTATTGATTCAACTACTGGAGAATATGGAATTCACTAATATAATTTGTAAAATATTTAATTTATTTCTTCATCATTACTATGAGCGAAGCAAACAAACCATTAAGTGCTGGTGACGTTGAAAAGCTTTCTGGATAAGATCGTAAAGATATTGATAAAGCTTTTAAAGAATTAAAAAAAGAAGAATTAATAGTTTCACCAGTTCGTTGCAAATTGGAACCTGCTAATAAATAAAAAATATATCCCTAGGAATTTATCCTAAGGATATATTTTTTTATTTGGCATTTAAAACTAATTCTTTTATATTATCTACAATATTGTTTACCACTGACATGATCTCTTCTTTATTTCTATTTCCTGATAGAAGTTTATCTAAATTTTCTTCGAAATTTTTAGGTAAGTCTTTACAAGAACTTAAGCATATTGAAATTAATCTTTTTTCTCCTGGATGTTGTAATTCATTAACTGCAAAAATTATATCAAAATAACTAGCTAGAAATTCTGTAATTCTATGATTAATACTAACTATGTCTCCTCTAATTATTGCTTTTTCTATTTGCATAGAAAATGAAGGAATATATCCATCTAATAGTTTTAAATTCTTCTCTATAATATTTTTTCTTAATTCTTTAGGATATTTAATATTATATTTATCTTTTAATTTTTGTAGCTTATTATTTCTATCATATAAAACTACACATTGGTTTACATTTGACCACATACAAGTTGTATATCCATTATATGCATTACCATCTAAAACTACTGATTTTAATTCTTTATCAAAGTCATCCATACTACGATAAATAATTTCAATAATTTTTCCATCATTTAAATAACAATCATCTTCTGCTTCCCAATAAGTATTATTTAATTCTATATACTTGCAATATTTGTCTAATATATTTTTTCTAATTTCCTTAGATAAGTCCGAATTTAAATAAACATATAGATCATAATCTGAATTGCTATCATTTAATTTAGTAGCTCTTGATCCTCCAAGTGCAATACTTTCTACTTCATGTCTTTTACTAAAGTCTTCAATTAAACTTTTAATTTTCTCCATGTTGCTCCCCCCATATATACTCATATAAATATACTATATTATTAATAAAATCTATTTTATGCTTATTTATATTCTTAATTTTAGATAATTATTTTAATATCTGAATCTCTTTTAAATATGCGTTGATATATGCAATAGGTAAAAGTGGCATTGTAATTGGACTTTGAGAATCGTTAAGTGAGAGTCAAAAATCAACACTTTGCTAAAACAGACCCTAATACTTAAACAAAACAGAACAAGCTGTTCTAGTAGCTGCAATAGACCAGAATACTACATAATCGCCTCTTTTAATTTTTCCACTCTTTATTCCATCATTAAACGCCATAAGAGGTGAACTTGTCCCTGTATATCCAAACTTATCGCCTACAAAAATAACTTTTTCTGGATCTAATCTTAAACCATCTATGCATCCATTTATTATAGGAAGTGCAAATTGTGAAAGACAAAAGGCACTTATATCTGATACCTCTAAATTATTATCTTTTAATAATTTATTAATAGAATTTATTGCTATATGAACTACATCATCATCACATTCTGTCCATCCAAATTTCATATCATCATAAGATGTGGTATCCTTATAATATGAAGATGAACCACATTCTGGATACATTACAGAACTATATTTTCTACTGTCAGTAAAATAATCAGAATCAATAAATCCACAATCTTCATCAGTTTTTTCTAAAATCATTGCACATCCTGCATCTGCAAACATTGGATAACACAATTCATCATTTCTTTTCATATGAATTGAAGCATAGTCTGCACCTATTATTAATGCTCTTTTAAGTTTATTATTTTGAAGTAATTGTCTTGATGCTGTATCAAGTGTTACTAACATACCAAGGCAATTTACATTTAAATCCATCACTATAGTATCACTTTTTCCTTT
Source organism: Clostridium sp. ZBS2 (assembly GCF_023845855.1). Classification (NCBI taxonomy): domain Bacteria; kingdom Bacillati; phylum Bacillota; class Clostridia; order Eubacteriales; family Clostridiaceae; genus Clostridium; species Clostridium sp. ZBS2. The sequence continues at coordinate 202,063 of NZ_JAMQIF010000006.1, read as the reverse complement.
TATGGCATTATGTACTATTAATGCTTGAGTTGGACATATATATTCTGGAAATTGACTTGAAAATATAATTAAATCTATATCTTCTCCTGTAAGATTTGCACTTTCTAATGCTTTTAATGAAGCCTTAATTCCCATGCTAAGTGTTGTATCAGTATCATTATCTACTATTCTTCTTTCTTTTCTTCCGAAAGCTTCTAATAATCTATTTATATCTTTTCCTTGTTCTTTAAAATGATTTATATAAAATTCATTCTTTACAATATTTTCTGGATATTCTGTTTCTATAGCTCTTATCTTTATATTCATGTTCATTTCTCCTATAATCATTTTTTTAATAATAATAATTTATATAAAAAATTTTAATTATTAAATATTATTTACTTATGATAAATACTTCTCTGTAAAATATTACCATCATATATTATATGATAATCTACATTTCGCCTTGTGTCAACCATATTTACTTAAATTATACTATTTTTGAATTTTATTCTATATTTTCTTTGTTTTTTGATATTTTTTACCAAATAATTTAATTTTTTATAAAACTAAAAAGATGATTTCTATATAATTTAGAAATCATCTTTGATACTATAACTTAATTAATCTTCTATTCTATGTTTATTTAAAAATCCCTCTAAATTCTTTGGGATTTTCCGTGGCAACAAAATGAGTTGAATTTGAAACAATATTATTTATATTATGAATTAACTATTTCTCCACCATTGATGTGTATTGTTTGCCCTGTAATATATGATGCACATTCACAAGCTAAAAAAATATATGCTCCAGCACATTCTACAGGTTGACCCGCTCTTCCCATAGGGGTGTCTGATCCAAAAGTCGATACCTTATTTGCATCAAAACTAGAGGGTATAAGTGGGGTCCAAATAGGACCTGGAGCAACAGCATTTACTCTTATTCCAGTTTTACGTTTTGCAAGTGAAAGTGCTAATGATCTTGTAAATGCAGTTATAGCACCCTTTGTCATAGAGTAATCTATTAAAGTTTCATTTCCTTTAAAAGCCACAACTGAAGCTGTATTTATTATACAACTTCCTTGTCTCAAATGTTTTAATGCAGCTCTTGTCATATAAAATGTTCCATATGCATTAACTTTAAAAGTTCTGTCAAATTGTTCATCAGATATATTTTTTATATCTTGGCACTCATATTGAACTGCTGCATTATTTACTAATATATCTAATTTTCCATACTCATCAATAGTTCTTTTAACTACATCATTACAAAAGTCTGCTTTTCCAATATCACCATTTATAATAATGCATTTTCTGCCTACATTTTCTATAAGTTTTTTAGTCTCTTCTGCATCTCTGTTTTCATTATAATAAACAATTACTATATCTGCGCCCTGTTTAGCATAAGCTACTGCTACTGCTCTTCCTATTCCACTATCTCCACCTGTAATTATTGCAACTTTATTATTTAATAAGTCACCTTTTTTATTATATTGTTGATCATAATATATTGGAATTGGGTTCATTTCATATTCAAATCCTGGATGCTTAGTTTGATGTTGTGCTGGAAATAAATTAGGGAAATTCATATTGACTCCTCCTTAGTTATCTATTTAATATTAAATAGTATTTCCTAACACATAAAAAATATTTATTTCATCTTATATCTAAGGCTATGTTTTAAAACAGTGTTGATATTGTAGTATAAAGCTCATGGACAAAATATAATTTTTCTGACTTTAACTGCTAAATTGACTAATATAATTATTAAATGTTATTAAGTATTTTGTTTCCTTTTCTAATAGTTCATTTTCAATAAACCCTACTTTTTTAAATACTTTGCTTGATCTATAATTTTCTTTATGAATTTTAGCTACCACTTTTTTAACTCTGTATTTTAAGAATGCCTCACTTAAAGCTTTTTTTACTGCTATTGTGCCTATTCCCTGACCCCATTTTTTCTTATCTCCAATAGCAACAACTATTTCTGCACTGTTATTATTACCTTTAGTAACAATTTTTAAATAACCAATAGATTTATTTTTATGTTCTATCATATAAAATGGACCATTATTATTAAAATACTGAGTCATTACAGGTAATGTTGAGTTGTTAGCCAAATTATCTAAGCTATTGGTTATTCCATCTTTTTCGTTTAGAAATTTAGATACCTCTTCATCCTTCAACCATTTTGCAATATCAAAAACATCTTCTCTATAAACCTCATGTTGGAGATTTATATCTGAATATAACATTATACTATCCCTCCAAATAATTCTAATAATCTTAATCGATTGTACCAATTATATAATCAAATAGTAAAATGTTGTAATTTTTGTAATATGTTATTATATGAGAATATCCTATTTTTTCTCGATTTAAATAAGTTTTTTCCCAATTTATTGGTAGCTGTAATTAAATTCAATTTAATTACTTTTAATAGCATTTAATTGAATTTAATTACATTTTTAAGATTGCTCTTTAATTCTTCTTTCATCTATACTAAATAATACAATAGCACATATTAATACAACTACTGAGATCCAAACGGATTTAACTCCAATTTTTAAAGTTGACACTCCGCCTAAACATGCCCCTATTAAAAATGAGATTATAATTATACAATAACGAATTGATTTTATAGTATAAGTACTATCCTTTTTTCTAAAAGCCATATATGCAGCTTGCGAAGCACTTCTCAAATTTCCAGTACACATAGTTGTACTATATGGAGAATCAACTAATTTTCGAAATGAAGATATTTGAACTGATGAAACAAATGATATAGTTGTAGTTACAAATATATCTGGAATTGTAGTTGGTATAAATCCTACACTAAAAAGCACTAACATCTCAATTATTAAAATAGTACGATGACTATCTACCACTCTAATACAGGATTCAAATTCTTTTATTGTTTCTGCAACAATAACTCCTATTATAAATGCTAAAATAGGTAAAAATGCCATGATAGCTCCTTTTAAGTTTCCTTTTGTTACTTCTACTCCTACTAAAACAATATTACCTGTTTCTGCATTTGCAAAAACTCCACCTCTACAAACAAAAGTATAAGCATCAAGGAATCCCCCAACAATGGCTAAAAGCATTCCTAAATGTACTGATTCAGAAGTTCTAACATTTTTGTTTTTACACATATTAATATTCATATCTTTAGTACACAATTTTAAATTTCCCCCTTTTGTACAACAGAACAAAATCGCTAAGGCGACTTTGGAGCCGTCGATTTTTTTAGCCATGCGCCCTTTCCAAACGCAGTGCAGGAATAATGGTGCGGCATATGATTATTTTTTATTCTTTAGGGGTACTCATAATACCTTTAAAACACATTATTTTAAAAGTTATCCACAAATTTTTTAATAATATAAATTCCTAAAGAATAAAAAATATATCATCAAAGCTTAAATAGCAATGATGATATATTTATAAAGATAGTTCTACTTTTTATTTGGTTCTTTATATTCTACACCTTTAGTATCAACAGTAATTGATTCAATAATCACATCATCTTCAGGAATATCTTTTGATTTAGTCTTAACATTTCCTATTTTTTCAAGAACATCCAAACCTGATATCACCTCACCAAAAGCAGCATATTCCCCATCAAGATGTGGTGCATCTGCAGTCATTATAAAAAACTGACTTCCTGCACTATTAGGATTTTGGGTTCTTGCCATAGATAGTACACCTTTTGTATGTTTTAATCCATTTGGAATACCATTTGAGCTAAACTCTCCTTCAATTGAGTAACCCGGACCCCCAGTTCCATCTCCATTAGGATCTCCACCTTGAATCATAAAGTCTTTAATTATTCGATGGAATTTAAGGTTATTGTAAAAACCTTTATTAGCTAAATTTATAAAATTATTTACTGTATTAGGAGCAGTTTCTGGATATAACACAGCGTCAATAACTCCATAATCTTTAACTTTTATAGTTGCTAATGGTAAATTTTCAATTCCCTCTGGCGAATTAATGTGAACCTCTTCTGCTGTAGAATTTGATTCTGAAGTCTGTTTTGTATCATTATCTTTAAGGTTTCCACAACCAACTCCGCCTAAAGAACTAATAAAAACTAATAATAAAATCAACTTGGTATACTTCTTTATACTTTTTATACTCATCAAATTTCGCCACCCTACAATTAAAATTTAATACTATAAGTATAACATAATTTATTTATTTTTATATACTTATACTAATACCATCGTTATAAATTGTAACTTGATTTTTTCCATTTTCTTTTGATTTATACAATGCTCTATCAGCTTTTTCAATTAATTCTTTTAAATTTGTCCCATCATAAGGATAAGATACAATTCCTATACTTGCTGAAACATTAACTTTTTGCCCATTTTTCCCCATATAAGTTTCTTCTAATATTATAGATAACTTCTTTATCTTTTCCTTTATCATTAAAATAGATGAATTCTCTTCAAATACACAAAACTCATCTCCTCCAAATCTAGCATTGATATTAATTTCTTTATCAAAGATACTATTAATTTTTTTTGCAACATCTCTCAAAACTTCATCTCCACTTATATGACCTAAACAATCATTTACTAATTTAAAATTATCAATATCTATAAAAACTAATATACTTTCATTATTTTCATTATTCTTTATTCTTTCATCTACTTTATTAAAAAACGTTAACTTATTATATAAATCAGTAAGTTGATCACGTTCTGACTTTACTTTAAGTATATTTCGTTCTCTCACTTCATCATCAATATCTGTAATTCTACCAATTATGCGAACAATCTTATTATTTCTATAAATATAACTTAGTATTAATTCACACCATAAATAATATCCATCACTTTTTCTTATTCTTATCTTCTTTATTATTGATTGTTTTTCCATATTTTCAATATTAGGTATAATATTTCTTATTATAGATATGTCTTCTGTATAAATCTTAGAATCTTTTAACTTGTTTATATCTAGTTCTCTTGATGTTAATTTCCATCCAAATTTTTCTTTGAACTTTGGTGAAGTTATTACCTTTCCATTAATTAAATCAAAATCAAATATAATATCATTTAACTGCTCTATTACAATTAAATATTTTTCTCTTTCTAATTCTAATTCTTTCATAAACTTTCGTTGTTCTTTAATATTAACTAAAAAACAATACAATGCATCTAATAATGAAATAGACATAAAAATTAAAATAATAATCAATATTTTCTTATGATTATTTATAAAATCTTGTAAATAATATATCACTCCATTCATATCATTTTTTAATAAATAAATACTTTTCATTCTCTATCATCCTCTAGCATTAATTAAGTTTACAATTTATTTTTATCATAATACTTTATTAAAATAAAAAATTATAATAATATCTTAAATAGTTATTAGTAATTTTTTATTTTTACTTATGTAGAAAATTTTTATCCCAATAATTTCAAAATTATCTTTTTATACTTTTATTAAGAGAATCCCAATTGTTTAATACACATTTTGCAATTTTTTCATCATACATTATTCCAATATTTTTTTCTATTTCTAATTTACAGGCACTTAATTTCAAACTATTTCTATACGCTCTTTTGCTTAACATAGCATCAATAGAATCGCATATTGAAATAATTCTAGCTCCTAATGGAATCTGATTTTCTTTTAACCCCTTTGGATATCCATTACCATCAACACGTTCATGATGATATAATATAATTTCACTTATCTTTGCTAATTTTTTTGAACTGCTTAAAATTTTTGCACCGATGGCTGGATGTTGTTTTATTACATTCCATTCTTCTTCGCTTAATTTACTTTTTTTATTTAATATATTATCTGGAATTCCAATTTTACCTATATCATGAACATGCCCAGCAATATGTATTATTTCTCTATCTTCAGTACTTAAATTTAGAAATTTACAAACTTCACATGCCATGTCACCAACTCTCATTGAATGCTTCGCAGTATAACTATCTTTTGCATCCAGTGCAAACACAATGCTTTCGATAAGATCATGACAAATTAATTCATGATTATTAAATATACATTCCATTCTTAAACTCCTCTATAAAATATTTTTAATTATATAAAAAATCAAATATTATCATGTAATATAAAATTTAATTACCTAAATTCTTTATAGTAATAATATACCACTAAGGGGCTTACTTGACAATGATTATCATTTGTATTATCATATTTGTAAATAAGTTGTTCAACTTTTACTTATTATAAATATATTGTTCTATTTTGCTATACAAAAATAAAGATAGACATTATTTTGAATATATAACATCTATCTCTATCATTAATTTAGATTATATTTTTAAATCAGTTTTTGTTTTAAATATGTGTTTATATATGCTATAGGCAAAGTGGCATTGTAATTAGATTTTATTAACACACTACTAAAACATAACCTTAAATTAAATATATTCTAAATCTTAAATTTAGAAATTTCTTTTTTTAATTTTTGAGCACTTTCTTGTGATTTTAATGCATTTTCTAAAACATTATTAGACTTATCATTGACTTGTAAAATACTACTTGCAATATCTGTAGTACCTCCAGCCCCTTCATTTGCTGCTTGTGAAACTCCATCTATTGTTTTAAGCACTTCGTGTAAAGATGCTAAAAGTTCCTCTGAGTTTGAACTAAAATCAGTTACAAGATTGTCAACAAACTCGGCATCCTTGCTATATTTATCTGCTACATCTAGCATGTTTTTATAGTCACCATTAACTTCTACAGCCATAAATTTTAATAATTTATCTGAACTACTAGAAAGATTTCCAACTGCATTTGTTACTTTTCCTGTTATATTTTTAATTTCTATTACGGTGTCTTTTGATTGCTCTGCAAGTTTTCTTATTTCTTCAGCAACAACTGAAAATCCTTTTCCCGCTTCTCCTGCTCTTGCAGCTTCTATAGCAGCATTAAGCGCAAGAAGATTAGTTTGTGATGTTATTTGCATTATTGATTCAGAAAGTACATTTATCTCTTCAACAACTTTTGATTCTTGTATTGCTTCTTCTAATTCTACTTTTGTACTTTTAAATAACTCAGTTGATTTTTTCTCTGAAGCTTGTACATTCATTTTAGTATCTACTGCTCTATTACTTATCTCTCCTGCTTTAATAGCCCCTTCTTGAGATTTTTGCGAAATAGACTTAACCACTTCTTCTATCTCTTGTGATGTTGCTAACATTTCCTCTGATGAAGCTGCTGTTTCTTCCATATTTGCAGCAAGTTCTTCTGTAGTTGCTGATACTTCCTCTATGTCTGAATTTAAATTTGTAACATTATCTTTAATAAGTTCTACAACATCTTCTATATTATTAGAACTTTCATTAACAGTTCTAATAATCGCTCTTAAATTTTGTATAAATTTATTTAAACTTATTGAAAGATCTTTTATTTCATCTTCTGAATTTATTTCTATTTCTTGCGTTAAATCTCCGCCTCTTTCTGCTAATGAATCTAACTCTGATTTTAAAACATTTAATGGCTTTCTTATAGCATTAATAATAATAGTTCCAAATATTATACTTAATACACTTAATACTGCTATTATTATTATATTTATTTTAATAGACTCATTATATTCTTTATCCCCTTTTAAACTAGCATTTTCAGTCATTTTTTTATTAAGATCTGCTAATTTTATTAAAGAAGATGATGCTTTATTAAAAGCTTCTCTTAAATCCTGATTCATTATATTCATTGCTTCTTGTGTTTTTAATTCTTTACTTAAAGCAATAACTTGATTATGTAATCCTAAGTATTTGTTCCATTCTTCTTTAACAATATTAAATAATTCTTTATCTTCTTCTCCATATATAGTTTTTGAATAAATGTCTAATTTTTTCTGTATTTCTTTCTCTTTTTCTTCCATAGCTTTTTCTTTTTCTTCCATAATTTCTGGAATTGTTGCAACTATATGACTATACTCAAGTAATCGAAAATCTGATGTCATTGTATTTAATTCTTCTGAACATATCATTGCTGGGATAAAATCTTGTGCTATGATTGTTGATTGTTTATTTACATTATTTAAAGTTTTTATTGAATAAATACCCATAAATATAATTGTAATTACAAAAATAGCTACAAGAAAAATCAATTTGTTTTTTATTGTTTTTAACATATCTTTAGCTCCTTACTGTTTATAAATAAAATTTTAATACCTTATATGTATTTTCGTCTATATTTTTTCAAAATTAAACAAAATTGTATTTTTAATATAATTTAATTTTACAAAATTGTATTTTTTTATTTTATATTACAAATAATATTATATATTACTTGTTAAAATTTTAAAACGAATTTTGATTATTTAGTCGCTTTTTGTAGTTTTTCATCTCTTATATTGTTTATCTGTTAATATTTAAAGCATTTTATATAAATAATAATTATCAAATGATATATTTTATAGAATTATCTAATCTCTAAAATAGTTATTATAAATTAAATTCAAATATTCAAAATAGTAAATATCCACTATCCAAGCATTGTACTTAACAAATAATTGTGGAATAAACTTATCTAAAAACATTTAAGAATAAAAACAAAGGCAGACATCATATAATTGAACTGCCCCCTTTATAATAGACAGTTAAAATAATAAAACCGTCTATTATAAAGAGAGCATATCAAACATTTAATGTCTACCCTTATAATTATTTAATCTATATTCTAAAATTAAGTATATTCTAAACCTTAAATTTAGAAATTTCTTCTTTTAGTTTTTGAGCATTTTCTTGTGATCTTAATGCATTCTCTAAAACATCATTAGATTTATCGTTAACCTGTAATATACTACTTGCAATATCCGTAGTACCACCTGCTCCCTCACCAGCTGCTTGTGCTACTCCATCTATAGTTCTAATTACATCTTGTAGTGATGCTAAAAGTTCCTCTGAACTTGAACTAAAATCTGCTACAAGATTATCAACAAAGTCAGCATCTTTACTGTACTTATCTGCTACATCCAACATATTCTTATAATCACTATCTACTTCTACAGACATAAATTTTAATAATTTGTTTGAACTGTTTGAAAGATTTTTAACTGCATCTGTTACTTTTCCTGTTATATTTTTAATTTCTATTACTGTGTCTTTTGATTGCTCTGCAAGTTTTCTTATTTCTTCTGCAACAACTGAAAATCCTTTTCCTGCTTCTCCAGCTCTTGCAGCTTCTATAGCAGCATTAAGTGCTAGAAGATTAGTTTGTGATGTTATTTGCATTATTGACTCAGAAAGTACATTTATTTGTTCAACAACTTTTGATGATTGTATAGCTTCTTCTAATTCTACTTTTGTATTTGCAAATATTTCATTTGTTTTTTCTTGAGAAGCTTGTACATATATCTTAGTATCCTCTGCTCTTTTATTTATCTCTCCCGCTTTAATTGCTCCCTCTTGAGACTTTTGTGCAATAGAGTTTACTGCTTGTTCTATTTCATGTGATGTTGCTAACATTTCTTCAGCTGAAGCTGCTGTTTCTTCCATGTTTGCAGCAAGTTGTTCTGTTGTTGCTGAAACTTCTTCTATGTCTGAATTTAAATTTGTAACATTACCTTTTATAATATCTACAACATTTTCTATATCATCCGAACTTTCATTAACAGTTCTAATAATTTCTCTTAAATTTTGTATGAATTTATTTAAACTCTTGGCTAAATCACTTATTTCATCCTCAGAATTAATTTTTATTTCTTGAGTTAAATCCCCTCCTCTTTCTGATAGAGAATCTAATTCAACTTTTAAAATATTTAATGGTCTTCTTATAGACTTAATAATAAGTGCTCCAAAAATTACACTTGCTATACTTAATATTACTATTATAATAATATTTATTTTCACAGTAGCACTATATTGTTTGTCACCATTTAAACTTTCTTGTTCAGACATTTTTACATTAAGATCAGCTAATTTCACTAAAGAAGAAGATGCTTTATCAAAAGCTTCTTTTGATTCATTATTCATTATATTCATTACTTCTTCTGTTTTTAATTCTCTACTTAAAGTAATTACTTGTTTATTTAATTCTAAGTATTTATTCCACTCTTCTTTAATACTATTAAATAATACTTGATCATCTTCTGTTCCTATAGTTTCTGAGTAAAGATCTAATTTTTTTTGTATTTCTGCATTCTTTTGTTCCATAGCTTTTTCTTTTTCTTGCATCGTTTCTGGACTTGTTGCAATAATATGATCATATTCAAGAAGCCTAAAATCTGATGTCATAGTATTTAATTCTTCTGAATATATAATTGCTGGAACCCATTCTTGTGCAATAACTGTTGATTTTTGATTTACAACATCTAAAGTCCTTACTGAATAAATACCCATAGATATAATAGTAATTACAAAAATAGTTACAAGAAAAATCAGTTTATTTTTTATTGTTTTTAACATTCCCCTATCCCCTTACTATAAGTAAAATTTAAGTATTTTTAATATGCTTCTATTATGTTTTTAAATAATATTTTAATATAATTCAATTTTAAAATATGGTTTTATAAAAATAGTTTTTGTATTTTATATTTATAGCTACATTATATATGATTCATTTCATTTTTTAAATAGTTTTTACTAAATTGGTCGTTTTTTGTAGAATTTTATTTTTATAGCTAAAATTTTATTATTATTTAATATTTACTCAATTATATTTATTTTTAAATAATTATCATATTATACAATACTATATAAAAATAGTTATAAAAAAAGTCCTTTACTCATTTTATTAAGTAAAGGACTTTTTATAAGTGTGTGCTTAGTTCAATATATCTAAATTATTTAGTTAAGTATTCATCAATTGCCTTAGCTGCTTTTTTTCCTGCTCCCATAGCAAGAATTACTGTTGCAGCACCAGTTACTGCATCTCCTCCAGCATAAACACCTTCTTTTGATGTTAATCCAGTTTCATCTTCAGCAATTATACATCTTCTCTTATTTATTTCTAATCCTTTAGTTGTTGAAGATATTAATGGATTTGGTGATGTTCCAAGTGACATTATTACAGTATCTACATCAATAATAAATTCTGATCCTGCAATTTCAACTGGACTTCTTCTTCCAGATTCATCCGGATCTCCAAGTTCCATCTTAATGCATTTCATTCCTTTAACCCATCCATTTTCATCTACTAATATTTCTTTTGGATTAGTTAAAACATCAAAGATTACACCTTCCTCTTTAGCATGATGTACTTCTTCAACTCTTGCTGGAAGTTCTGATTCACCTCTTCTGTATACTATATGACTTTCTGCTCCAAGTCTTAATGCAGTTCTTGCTGCATCCATAGCAACATTTCCGCCACCAACTATAGCAACTTTTTTACCAGCTCTAACAGGTGTATCATATCCATCAACTGCTGCTTTCATTAAATTTACTCTTGTTAAGAACTCATTTGCAGAACATACTCCATTTGCATTTTCTCCTTCTATTCCCATGAATTTAGGAAGTCCTGCTCCTGAACCTATAAATACTGCTTTGAAACCTTCTTCTTCAAAAAGTTCATCAATTGTTATTGTTCTACCTACAATAACATTAGTTTCAATCTTAACGCCAAGTTTTCTTATATTATCAACTTCATTTTTAACTACTTTTTCTTTTGGAAGTCTGAATTCTGGTATACCATATTCTAAAACCCCACCCGCTTTATGAAGTGCTTCAAATATAGTAACATCATATCCTTTTTTAGCTAAATCTCCTGCGCAAGTTAGTCCTGATGGGCCACTTCCTATAACAGCTACTTTTATTCCATTTTTAGATGCTGTTTCACTTAAATCTACGTTATTAGAACTTGCCCAATCAGCTGTAAATCTTTCAAGCTTACCAATTGATACTGAATCACCTTTTATTCCCAAAACACATTTTCCTTCACATTGGCTTTCTTGAGGACATACTCTACCACATACTGCTGGTAGTGCACTATACTTTGAAACTTCTTTTGCTGATTCTTCAAAGTTACCTTCTTTAACATGTGAAATAAATCCTGGAATATTAATAGATACTGGACAGCCTTCTACACATTTAGGATTTTTACAATTTAAACATCTTGAAGCTTCTTTAATCGCTTCTTCTTCATTGTATCCTAAACAAACTTCTTCAAAATTTGTTGCTCTAACTTTTGGATTTTGTTCTCTTACAGGTACTCTTACCATTCTCTCTTTCATATCCATTATTACTTATCACCTCTGCAACCACAGCCACCATGACTATGAGTATTACCTTCTTCTAATGCTAGTTTAGCTTTACCTTCTTCTGTTTTATACATAGCTTGTCTTCTCATTGATTCATCGTAATTTATTAAGTGACCATCAAATTCCGGTCCATCAACACAAGCAAATTTAATTTCACCACCAACAGTTACTCTACAAGCTCCGCACATTCCTGTTCCGTCTACCATTATAGGATTTAAGCTTACTGTAGTTGGTATATCTAATTTCTTAGTTAAATCTGCCATAAATTTCATCATTATCATAGGTCCTATAACAACTGCATGGTCATACTTGTTTCCTTCATTAACTAGACCTTGTAAACAATCAGTAACTCTTCCATTAAATCCATAGCTTCCATCATCAGTTGCTACATAAAGAGTTCCAGCTACTGCTTTCATTTCTTCTTCTAATATTAATAAATTTTTTGTTCTAGATCCAACAATAACATCTACATCTATTCCATTATCATGCATCCATTTAACTTGAGGATAAACAGGTGCAGCACCTACTCCCCCAGCAATGAATATTAGCTTTTTCTTTTTTAAGCTTTCTAAATCTTCATGAATAAATTCACTTGGCTGTCCTAATGGTCCAACAAAGTCTGCTACATAAGAACCAACTTCATATTGAGCTAGTTCTTGTGTGCTTTTACCAACTGTTTGAAATACTATACTTACAGTTCCTTCTTCTCTATTATAACCTGCAATAGTTAAAGGTACTCTTTCACCTTTTTCATCATTCTTAATAATAATAAATTGACCTGGCTGTGCTGATTTTGCTACTCTTGGAGCTTCTATATCCATTAAAAATATATTATTTGTAAGCTCTCTTTTACTAACTATCTTGTACATTTATGTTCCCCCTGATTCTTTTATAAAAGACCTTTATCTGGTGTTACTAATATCTTAACGTGTTTCTTCTTTTCTGGACCTGTTAATGCTCCAAATCCTTCTTCTACTATGTCATCTAAGTGTATTCTCTTAGTTACATATCCTTCAGCTTTTATTCTACCATCATTCATTTGAGCCATAGTTGCTGGGAATTCATGTCTATATGCTAATGTCCCAACTATCTTCTTTTCTGTAAATACTAAAGCATTAGGATTAAATGTAACTCCATTTTCCCATATGCTTGTTATAACCATAGTTCCTTCAAATTTTAAACTATTAATACCTGTGTCAAAACCTATTTGAGCTCCTGTAGTTTCAAATGCTACATCTACTCCTAATCCATTTGTAAGCTTTTTAACTTCTTCTGCTATATCAACTTCATTAGGATCTAATACAACATCAGCGCCTGCTCTTTTAGCGTATTCTTGTCTTATGGATTTTCTTTGTAATACTACTACTAATTTTGCACCTGCTGCTTTTAAACATTCTATAGTTGCTAATCCTATTGGACCAGAACCTAATACTAACGCTGTATCTCCAATTTTAAAGTTTCCTACTCTAATTGAATGTAGTGCTACTGCCATTGGTTCAACTAAGGCTGCTTGTTCGTAAGACATTTCATCTGGTATCTTATGTATGAATTCTTCTGGAAAAACTGTATATTCTGCAAGTCCTCCACCACTTCCACAAAGTCCATGGAATCCTAAAGATGAACATAAATTATATTTTCCTTCTAAACATGCTGGACATTTTCCACATGCAACTATAGGTTCAACAATTACTCTATCTCCAACCTTAAACTTTGTTACATTTTCACCAACTTCTACAATATCACCTGAAAATTCATGACCTAAAACTACTGGTGCAGTTGTTCCACTTAATGGATGAGGCTGTCCTACTGGAATAAATATAGGTCCTCCTAAATATTCATGTAAGTCTGATCCACATATCCCACACCATTTTACTTTTATTTTCACACCATTGCTTGTAACCTTTGGCTCTTCAATTTCTTCTACTCTAACATCTTTCTTTGCATACCATAATGCTGCTTTCATATTAAAATTCCTCCCTAAATATCTAAATATATTGTTAATTAATTAACATACATATTTACATAGCAATATCCATGCCAAATTCTTAACATAATTATTAAATTATAAAGTTATTTATTGAAAACCTCTGTATTTACAACTATATAGCTTATTTATAAAATATTAAAATTAACTTTAATTATATCTATATATAAAAATAAATGTATCAATATGATACATTTATTTTTATCATTTTGATACACTTACTCTTTTCATTCTCATTTTGATACACTTATGTCATACTTTTTAATCTTTCTATATAATGTAGCTCTTCCTATATTCAGTAACTTTGATGCCATTTGAATATTTCCATTGCATTTTTTTATAGCATCCTTTATAGCATTCCTCTCTAAGTAATCAAGAGGTAGTATTTTTATATCTTCTTCTGTAAATTTTTCCTCTTCTAAGTTCTTATTTGCCTCTACATAATTCATATTATTTATACTTATAAGTTCATCATCACTTAGATAATAGTCTCTCTCTACTACATTTCTGAGTTCTCTTATGTTTCCTGGCCAATTATACTTTTTTAATTCATCTACATAGTAATCATTTATTTTTGTAATCTTATCTTTATTTTTTAAATTTAGTTTTTCTATAAAATAATTTATAAGTACATTTATATCATCTATTCTATCTCTTAAAGGAATAGTTTTTATCTCCATTACACTTAATCTATAATATAAATCTTCTCTAAAATTTTGTTTATTTATTTCATTTTTTAATATTCTATTTGTAGCACCAATAACTCTCACATTTAGTTGCTTTTCATAATTTCCTCCAACCCTTATAATCTTTCCATTATCTAAAACTCTAAGAAGCTTACTCTGAGTATCTAACGGAAGTTCCCCTATTTCATCTAAAAATATTGTTCCTCCATCTGCCAATTCAAATTTTCCTGGGTGTCCCTCTTTTGAAGCTCCTGTAAAAGCACCTTTTTCATATCCAAATAATTCACTTTCAACTAATTCTCTCGGAATTGATGCACAGTTTACAGCAACAAATGGTCCTTTATCTCGCTCACTATAATTATGTATTGATTGTGCTATTAATTCTTTTCCAGTTCCACTTTCTCCTTGAATTAATATATTACAATCACTTACAGCAGCTTTTTTTGCAAAAGCTATCATCTTTTTCATATCTTTATTTGTTGTCATAATATCATCAAATTTATATTGAGCTTTGTATCCTACAAATTTATTTACTAATTTATGTACCCTTTTAACTTCTGTAAAAGTTATTACCATCCCATTATTCTTACCACTTATATTTAATGGCACTACATTTATAACACACTTAACTACGCTATCATTAATATGAAAATCCCATTCTATATTATTTAAAGATTTATTCTGTTCCTTAAGTAATTTATGAAAATGTACCCCATTTAAAAATTTATCAATGTTCATTTTCATAGCTTCTTCTAATGATATATTTAATATATCTAATGCTCTTCCATTTACCCTTTTCACTTTCATATTTTCATTAATAACTATCATACCTTCAGATATAGAATCAAAAGTTACATTTAATAATTTATATGAAATAGTTAAAGCCATTTGTTTTTGAATTGACTGAGCTGCAGCTGTTACTATTCCCATAGTATGAGAATGAGCATTATAATAATTTCCAGACATATTTATACACCCTATTAAATTTCCGTCTTCATCATGAATTGGTGATGCTGAACAAGTCCATGAATGTTGATTTATTCCATAATGTTCTGCACCTATTGTTTGAACTGGCTTATTAAGATATAGTGCTGTTCCTATAGCATTAGTTCCAACTATATTTTCTGTCCATAATTCTCCTTTTAAAAAGTTTAATTCATTAACCCTCTCCATTATATCTTGATCGCCTATTATCTCTAATAAATAGCCATCTTTATCTGACAAAAATAAAGCAAAACCCGATCCAGAAACCATACTATAAATACTTTCCATAATAGGTCGAGCTACTGAAATAAGTTCAATATTACTTTTTATTAATTTATCTATCTCTGGATGTTTAACATTTCCCTTACCATTGTTAGGATCAACACCATATTTCCTACACCTTATCCATGATTCCGCTATTTCACTTCTAACTTTACTATCTACTTCTCCAGTAGCAATAAATTTTTTCCATGCATTATTAATAAAGTTCATGTAATTTTCCATATATATATTTCTCCAATACTCATATAACTATTTTTAAAATAACATTACATGCTATTATTATACTTAATTTATTTATGAACTACTACTTAAGAAAGCAATATAATATTTTTTGGGACTTCATCCACAAAAACAAAAAGACTTTATTAAAATTTTTAATTACTTCTTTGCAGAAAGTATTCCTTTTTTCATGGAGTGACATTTAGAATAGTTATTTTAGTTGTTATAAAATATCTTAATTTAATTAAAAAAGAGTTAGACAAATTTTTGCTAACTCTTTTGTTATATAATATTGAATTATTTCTAAGAATTCTTATCAATATAAATCTTAAGTGCTTTAATCCCTAAAAATAATGCATAAACTTCCATTACCCATAAAATTAACTTTGGAATTATACCAAATGCTATAGCTCCACTCATAATACTCATATTCTCCATAAATATCCCCCTAATAAGTAATATTATTAAATGTTAAGATATTTTTTGATAATAACTTAACATAATATTTTTTATAATTTCTTTAAAACCTCATCCATTTTCTTATCTAGTTTTTCAACTTTATTAACAAAGTTCTTTATTTTTTTAATACCTTTAACCACTACTATTGAAATTCCTATTATTAATAAAATATTTGCAACTGTACTTATAATAACCATATAATTTGTCTCCAATATTATCACTCCTCTTTAATGTTTATTATAACATTTATGTAAATATAATGTATTTATATGAATAATATTTACTATTAAGTAACTCTATACTTTATTTACAAGAACAAAATCGCTAAGGCGACTTTGGAACCGTCGATTTTTTTAGCCATGCGCCCTTTCCAAACGCAGTGCAGGAATAATGGTGCGGCATATGATTATTTTTTATTCTTTAGGGGTACTCATAATACCTTTAAAACACATTATTTTAAAAGTTATCCACAAATTTTTTAATAATATAAATTCCTAAAGAATAAAAAAATAGTAGATAATTCTAATAAAAAAATTACCTACTACTATTAATTAATGCTCTATTAAATTTATTGGCTCTGTTTTAAATGCGTGTTGATATATGCAATAGGTAAAGTGACATTATAATTGGACTTTGAGAATTC